>NZ_JASHKX010000003.1:302328-668705 GCF_030058635.1 Rhodococcus sp. IEGM 1305 | reverse complement strand
GTTCGCCCGCGCTACCGAGTCGATCGAGCACCTCGCGATGGAGTTTCTCGAACACGCCATCCCGCACCCAGGCACTGAACCGTCGATGCGCGGTCGGCACGGTTACCCCGAACGAGGGCGGCAGGTGCCGCCACGCACATCCGCTGGTGAGCACGTACACGATCGCGGTGAACACCGCCCGGTCATCGGCCGGCGCACTGCCACCTCCCTGCGGCCGGGCGACAAAAGGAGGAATCAACGGTTCGACTATCTCCCACAACGCATCCGGAACCAACCTCAGTGACAACTCATCTACCACGCGTCACATTATGTCCCACAGGTCACTTCATCCACATGAGACACGCTCTTAGTGTGCGGAACTCGGTGAGGTTGCCGTGATGACTTTGTGGGGAGAGCAGAATTTCGCGGCTGGGTGAGCACAGTGCGGCCGCGACGGCCTCGCTCATCTCCACGATGTCGGGGTCGGTGGTGTCGAGGTCGATGACGTCCTTGAAGTCGCCGCCGTACAGATACATGTGAAGGACCATCGCCACGCGGCCCGAGTAGTCCTCGGTGTCGATCGAGTCGGCGTACTGCCCAGCGGAGGAGAACTCTGGGTGCAGTGCGCGCCACTCTCCCCACCAATCGATCAACATGCGGCCGGGGAACGTGTCCAGGAGATTGACCGCAAGATCAGACGTCATGGCCACAGTGTCGCAGCGCTCGCTGTCAGCGGACGCCCATCGGAGCCGAATGACGATCGTTGACCGAATGGCGAACTCGTCCCCTGGTCGTGCTTCTACAAAGGGATTACTCGTCATCCTGAGTAAATGTTCCGTGAGCAGTAGCGTTCGTAATGGCGGAACCACCCGGCGCGACCGCCGGTGGTCGACTCAGATCTTGGCCCTCCGTCGCATCCCGCCAGAAATCTTCGGTGGTCGCGGGCCGTCCTTCACCGATGACCGGTTCCTGAGAGTCGACAACCTCATTTTCGGGATCGGGTCCATCGCCATGGCCGGGTCCGACGGCGGCGGCGAACACACTTGCTACCGACACCACCGCAGTCACGAAAACTGCAAAGAGCACTGTCTTTCGCATCAGAGACCTCCTCGTCCAATCGACACTACTGCCGGCATGGCCAAGTAGACCTGGCACTGCGCCGTGACCGTCCGTCTCGGTGGCCGATCCCGTCCACCTCACCGGAAGCGGAACCCTCACCGGCACGTTCCGATTGTCGTCCCATGACTGGAACTCGCTGACCTGCGAAGTCCCGTAGAGGTGGTCCGGTGAAGAATTCCGAAACGGGGCGGCGGATTCTCACTGTCGTTGCAACACAGGCCTATTGAAATCTGGGTCTTCCCAGCTCACGGGTTACGTTACCGCAGTCGGCATCGCGAGTTCCAGCGCAGTGCGGCGCCGGTGAGCAGTGGCCCGTCGCTCGGCATTGAACACCGTGGCGGGAGTTGCGTACTCCAGGTTCTTCCGTGGGCGAGTGTTGAGCTGACGCGTTACCGACCGCACATGGGCGTGACTGTGCACCGACAAGTCGGTGCCCTTCGGGAAATACTGTCGAGTGAGCCCGTTGAAATTCTCGTTTGCACCCCGCTGCGACGGACTGGAACGTTCGGCGAAGTAGATCTTCAGATCGAGGGCCGCGGAGATCTCTCGGTGCAAACACATCTCCGTTCCCTGATCCCACGTCAACGTTCTGCGCATTCGTTTCGGCAGGCCAGAAAATGCTTTGATGACAGCATTTTTCACCGATTCCGCGGTGTGATCGGCGGGGAGATTGACGATGATTCCGTATTGCGTCGTCCGTTCCCGCAGGGTCATCATCGCCGATCGACAGCGCAACCCCAGGATGAGGTCCCCTTCCCAATGACCCACCTCGACCTTTGCGTCGACCTCCTCCGGGCGGTCGCCGATCATCGTCATGTTCCGCACGGCACCGAGTGATCTCGCCGACCCCAACCATCGAGGTTTACGCACGCTCCGACCACTGCGCAGTTTGGCGGCGTACTTTTTGTCCAGCCTCTTCCCTCCCGCCACCAGCAACGCCCGGTACATCGTCTCCATGCACAACCACATCGAGCTGTCCTCGGGATACTTCAGCTTCAGCCAGCCGCTGATCTCCTCCGGCGACCAGAACCGATCGAGCTTGCGTTGTACGACACTGCGCAACACGTCGTTGGCGAGCAGCTTGTGTTCGCGTGACCGGCTGCGGTTGCGACGTGCCGTCTCATCGGCGACTTGGGGTAGGTAGCGGCCCTGGCTATCACGGTGACGGTCGAGTTCACGTTTGACCGTCGACGGCGCCCGGTCGATCTCCCTGGGCGATGGCGCGGATCTGACAGTTTCAGATGGTCCAGGTCGGCGATCTGCAACCGTTCCACCAAAGACAAGTACCGCTCCGACGGCACGTCTGCGCCGGTCAGATTCTTGCGCTGTCGCGCCCTTCGTTGAATATTGATCCCGGTTTGGCGAGTCACACCGACGAGTGTGCTGGCTGCGATGTTCGTTTCCCCTCGGGCGATCAATTCCCAATACCGCGTGCCGCGGACCGCAGTCCGCGACAGTTTCGACGCTTCCTGCGCTACCTTCGGCGCCAGCTCTGCGGCGATACGCGCAGCGCACTCACGCACCGCCACCTGGATCGACTCATCCCGGCCGCGTTCGGCCTTCCTGATCCTCAGCGCACGCCGGGACTCCCACGCCCCTGCCCTGGTCTTGCTCAGCCGCAGCCGGCGCCGAGACTGGGTTTCACTCACACCGTCCGCGCGGAGCTGGTAATACCGCTGTTCGATCCACCGATACGCTGTCGAGCTCCACACGCCAGCGATCACGGCCGACTGCCGCACCGTCCGGCGCACCGCAAACGCAGACCAGAAAGCCTTCTCTCGGCTTGGCTCGACCCGCAAGTGGTGCCGGTTGTAGTTACCCGAGATGAATGACGCCTCCCACACCGCAACCTTCGAGGTCACACCCCCCAAGGTGCCTCGGGCCTGCTCGCAGTCGAGACCTCCTTCACGGAGAAGGAAGAACTCCGCGCGCAACCACTGATAACCGACGTCGAGATGGACTCCGGCGGTCCGGGCGGAGTATTTGAGACCTCGTCCGTCGCGAACCAACCCCAGAAATCGAGCCTGAGCAGCAGAATCCGCATTCTTCGCCATTCCAAAACCACCTCGTCGAAGGTGTTGCAATGAGCGATAGAACCCTGGGGGCGGCAAACGGGGCAGAGGGCCCACGCTAGCGAAAGCATCGCGACTGCATGCACCCAGAGGGCCGCTTCTGAGCGCCCTCAGTCTCGAAATGCTCAGGTCAGCCCGGTAATCACGCGGTCGGGAAAATAGTTGGGAACTCACGGGAACTTTTCCGTCATCGTCGGCATCTCACTTACATAGGCAGGGAGATCGGTTCCCTGCTTACCGGACCGACAAGGACGAGAAGATGACGAACCCCTCCAGCAATGACACCGCCGCGCCGACCGCACCGACCGCAAATCTGACCGGGTCCCCGGAGGACGCGTCCCTTCACCTCCGCCGTCGCGCCGGAGCCAGAACTCGCACCGGAGCCCACCCTCGAACCGAGTCGGCCCCGGCACCCGAAAATGTCCCCGGCGCGAGCGGTGAGTCGTACCGCTCCCCCCGCGACCTCAACGGCGACGGCAACGTCGACACCGTCCACACGACCACCGACGGCGTCAACCAGATCGAGCACCTCGACACCGACAGCAACGGCACCTACGTGTCCGCCATTCATCCCCAGGCCGACGGAACGGTCTGAGCCGCAACCGATCTCGACGACGACGGCACGTCGACGCCAAGGGTATCCTCGACGCGCAGGGCAACGTTGTCCAGGCCGATGCAATCGCCGACGGCGTCGTCCGTGAGTACTACCGCGACACCAACGGTGACGTGCACCTCGACACCACGCTCGTCGACAGCACCGGCGTCGGACAGTTCGACACCCTCATTCTCGACAGCGACGGCGATGACGTCCCCAACACCGTGCTCGTCGACACCGACAGTGACGGGATCTTCGACCTGAAGATGGAGGACACCACCAACGACGGAATCCTCGACGAGGTCACCACCGGTTCGCAGGGCCTCGTCGCCGAGTATGACGGCACCTTCGACGGCCCCGCTGAACCGCTCCCCGGCGACGACCTCTTCTGACCTATCCACTTCCCGCTGCCGTACGCACCGAAAACGGGCGTGCGGCAGCGGTCACTGCTGCTTCTGCTTGGACTCACAGCGAGATCGATTCGATGGACGACACCATTTCCGACCTCGAGGACCACAACGCGTCCCCTGGGGCCCAGGCCCCGAACTGAACGAACCCGTACTGGACCCGGGATTCGTCGACGAACCCTCCCCGGTGTTCCCCGAGGACGAGACCATCGACGCCCCCAGCCTCCCGTCGGAAGACATCGCGCCTACTCCAACGGCACCCGCCCCGGATCTGCCACTCGCCCCCGCCGGAACCGGACTTGTCGGACCTGCCGCCGGCGGAGCCCGAACCGGAGCTGGTCCCCTACCCTGAACCTGCTGCTGCCCCGGAGGACGGGTACGGCGTGATCGCGATGGTTGACGCCGGGGAGATCTGGCCCCCGGGCCGAGAGCGTCGAGGACGATCAGCCGGACCACTTCCTGGTGGTCGCCGGCATCGACGATGCCCGCGGGGTGGTCATCTCGTCCGACACGGGAAGCCCGACCGGTAACCAGCCGGAGGTGCCGATCGCTCAGTTCGAGGGTGCCTGGCAGCACTCCGGCCTGGCGAGTCCCACTTCAACACCTGGCTGCACCGCATCGCCGCCAACGCCGCCCTCGCAGCCCTGCTCCGACGGAAAAGAAAACACCGAAGTCACCCTCGCCAGTGTGCTGGCCACGGTGAAGTCAAGCTCGGCGTCGAGTAGCCCGAACCTCGGCAGCTCAGCGACCCGCGAACTGCTAGTGCGCCGACGTCGTGAGGGAATCGGGTGCTGTCACGATCTCGAACGGCATTTCGATGTGCGCAACCGTCCCGGATCGAGGCCCGGGGTGGACTGAGAAGCTGCCTCCCGCCGCGACGACACGGAGTTCGTGCGATGTCAATCCGATGTGGCCTCTGCTGAGGCTGCGGTCGATCGCCTCTCGGGAGATGCCGCGCCCGTCGTCGGTGACATCGAGGACGGCATGCTCACCCCACCGCGCCAGCTCGACCCGGACATTGCTGGCTTGCGCGTGTTTGACCACGTTGCTGAGCAATTCGCGTGCCGCGCTGAACAGCACATCATCAGCGGACGTGCGAAGGTCGTCGACCCATTCCGAGGTCAGGAGCTGAACCTCGAAACCGCCACGCGCCTGGGCCGAGCGGGTGAGATCGCCGAGGGCGCGAGCGAGACCGACACGATCGAGCACAGTGGGGTGCAGCTCAGAGACGGTCGCCCTGAGCAAGGTTGCGGATTCGGTGAGTGCGTGGGTGATGCGAGCGACCGCCTGCGGGTCGGCACTGCCGGTGAGGTCGTCGAGGTCCATCTTCGCGGCCAGGACGAATTGGAGCGCCCCGTCGTGGAGTTGCTCGGACAACGCACGTCGTTCGCGTTGTTCGAGACCCATCAACTCCGCAAGCAGGGCGGTGCGGTCGCGCACCAGGTGACCGATCGTCAGCACCCTGGACCGTTGAATTCTGCTGAGCGTGACGGCGCCCGCACCGAGGACGGCGAGGGCCATCGTGCTGAGCAGGATGGAGGACCAGGGCTCTTCATTCGACGCCATCGTGGCCCAGCTCGCGGCCAGGAATACCAAGACCGTCGGCACCACCACGGACGCACAGACCCCCGGGCGGAGCTGCGTGGAGGCCAGTAGCGGGATCACGAACAAACCGTTGCTCAGGATGTCTGCGGTCCAACTCTGTTGTGCCGCAATACCAGTCAACAGGGTGAGGCAACCGAGGACCGCGAGGTCGACGAACAGGGCGAGCCACATCGCGTTCACCGGCCCCGGACCGCCACGACGAGTCCACAGCGCGAGGCCGCCGGACCAGAGTGCGTAGCAAACCAGGACCGCGACACACACGCCCGCGTCGTTCATGGGTGGGACGAACGCCAGCGTCAACGCGATGAAGAGCACCAGAACACCACGAAGTGCGAGCTGGAGATACGCGCCGCGATAGGCGTGCTCGAGGATGATGCGTTCGAGATCCGGGCTGCCGCCGAGATCCGCGGGTAGTACCGATGACTCAGCCATGGGGCGGCCTCCTCGGCCGGGCGACTCCGACAGGAAGATGCGAGGACATCAACTACTGGACCTGCGACAATGCCCAAGATTCTAGCACCGGCGAGTGGGTGACCCCTGGTACTTGGCGGTCTGCTCACGGGCCCTGCGGACCTCCGCCATCTGCGCCTCGAGTTCGCCGTGCAGTCGCTGATTGTCCAGCGCCAGGGTGGTCGCGGCCCGCACAGCCGCCAGAACCTCTGCTGGTCGGCGACCGCCCGGTCGTACACCAACGCCCCCACCAGGACGCCGTCGCGGATGAGGGCAGTGGCCTCACGGGGATCATTCCTCGGTGGCAGAACCTGGGGACGTCCCTGCGCGTCCACATACCCGTCGCGGGCGCGGGAGAACGACCACAACACCAGATCCGGGTCGCGCAACGCCGCCCGCAGCGCGTCGATGACGCCGTCACCGAGTGGCGAGGTACCGATCTCGATCATCAGGTTGCGCACCGCGGCTCGGGCGACTCGGTAGCGCCACATCCCGACCAGCACCGCAAGCGGGATGAGCGCGCAGTCGACGGATATCGCAGAAGCAGCGTCCACGCATGCTGCGGGCTGTGCACCCACACGGAGACCAGCGGTGTCCAGGCGGTGGCGGCGGTCCCGAGCAGAGCGGCGATCCACAGTGGCGCCACGGCGGCCCGGTAGGCCGGTGAACCCGACCTCCACCGGGCGACCACCACGCCGATCAGAACCACACCGAGGGCGCCCCCAACCGCGCCGAAGATCACCTGCAGCGCGCGAACACCCTCGGGTCGTCACGCACCAGCAGCAAATTCAACGAAGGCGGATGCGCCGGGCTCACGCGGTGGGTGTCGAGGAATGCAAGCTCGGACACGACGGCGACCGCGTAGTACGCATAACTTCCGCCGACGAACCATCGCTCCCACCGGTGACGCAATCGGCCCCAGGGAAAACTGAACACGAGTTGGATCAGTACCGGAATGTACATGTTGGTCAGCGCCGCGCCCGCCGTGAACAGCACCGGGACCGTCGACAGCCGAAAGCCCTTCACCAGCCACAGCAGCCCGGCGGCAACCAGCAGCCACCCCAGTTTGTCCTGCGGTCGGTGGCACTTGGCGACCAGGCCGGCCGCCACGAACACCACTCCGACCATCACGAACAACGCCAATTCCGTCGGACTGAACACGCCCCGGGCACAACTGCCAGTCGACGGATGCGACCACCGCGACAGCCAGTGCGGCGGTCACCAGGGCGGTCGCGCTCTACGCGCGAAGACTCACCGGGTGCCGCCCGCGAGTCCGGACAGTTCGAGGAACACGGGATCGATCCTCGCTGGGATCCGGATTCGGCACCATCACCACAGGGTGGGGTGATGCGACACCTGGGTGGACCTTCTCGACACCTCGGGTTCGTTATCGCCTGCAGTGTTCGACGCAGATCGATCGATGCCACGCGGCACACCGGTATTCGTGGGAACATCTCATCCGATCGATCCGGCAGACTGAGGAGAAAGGGGTGTGGTGCATGACCAGGATTCGACTTCGGCCCGCGGTGGCGCTGGCATCGATCGCCGGTGTCTCGTCCTTGTTTCTCGCGGCCTGCACCCAGGACGCATCGTCGACCGAGGGCACCGAATCGGCCGCACCGAGTGCCTCCAGCGAGGCACCGCCAACGGAGGCACCGGTCAACGGTCTCGATGCGAAGGAGTACGCCTCCAGCGACCCGGAAGCCGATTCCTACGGCTTCGTCACACCGTCAGGGAAATGGCTGTGCGCGATCATTCCCACGAAGAATCTGGCCGGATGCGCCTCTCATCCCACCGCGGGGCCATTGGGTGTGCCCGGGACTCCACAGATCGCCTCGCCGGACGGCGGCCCGCCGGCGGAAGCGAACCTCATCGCGGTCGAGGCGGGGAAGGAGCCGAGCTTCCAGAACTGGAACCAGGCTGTCTTTCCCGGCAACGCCAACGTCCTTCCCTATGACACCACGCTGGCGATCGACGGATTCAGTTGCAATGTGCAGTTCTCCGGCGTCTCCTGCAGGGACGATGCGACGGACAAGGGATTCACCATCTCCACCAGCGGCTACACGTTCGAGTTCACCCCGTTACCCGTGAGCCTCCCCAGCGCGAACCCACCGCAGATCGCGCCCACCCCGGCCCCGCTCCCCCAGCAGGCCCGCGGATCGAATCAGTGTGGCCCCGTTGTCTATCCGGAGACGGGAAAACCTGCGACGGTGGTCATCGTGAAGGGCACACTCCGCTGCGACGAGGCGCACACGATGCTGACGAAGTACTTCGCGGCACCTGACAAGAGCGAACCGGTGTACAGCTTCGACGGGTGGGAATGCCGCCTCTCGGGAGACCCGGAATCCGCGGAGACCGGTTACACGATCAACTGCTCCGACGACAACGGGAACACCGTGGTCGCACAGCCGTAGATCGATCAATCCACGATTTCAGGTCAGTCGCCGCGAGACTCGCCGCACGATGTCTACGCTGACGCTATGCACCCACCGAATGACCAGGCAGGTACCTGGGAAGGTTCGTGGCTCGCGGCGATGACGGTGATCAAGAGCGCTCAGCGGGTCTTCACGCCTGAGAACCGCCCTCCCTCCGAGCTCATCCCTCTCGTCGAACCCCTGAGCCGGTTGGGTGATGCGCTCCGGGCAACACCGCCCGACCCTGACGAGTCCCGCCGTCGCGCCGCCGACCTGGTGGCCGATCGAGACCTGATCGAATGGGCATGTCAGCCGGACCAGCCCAGCGAGATCCGAGAGTTCGGCTCGACCTTGGCCTTCCTGTCCATGAAACTGACCACCTGAGTCTCCGGCCGTCCTCGCCGCGCGGGGAGCCCGGACCGCTCAGAAGTCGTAATCCACGACGACCGGAGCGTGATCGCTCATCCGGCGGTCGGCCGCCGGATCCCGGTCGGTGCCGGCCGTGACCGCCGCTCGAGCCAGGTCCGGCGTCGCGAGGTGGTAGTCGATGCGCCAGCCGATGTCGTTCACGAACGACTGCCCCAGCCACGACCACCACGAGTACGGACCGTCGACGCCTGGATGCTGTCGCCGGACGACATCGACGAGGGTGCGCGGCGACAGGATCGAGTCGAACCACTCGCGCTCCTCCGGCAGAAACCCCTCGGCCTGATTGCTGCGCCGCCAGTTCCGTACGTCGGAACGGGTGTGCGCAATGTTGAGGTCACCCATCAGTAGAAGCTCCCTGCCCCGTGCACGTGCCGTGCGCCGCGAGCGGGTCAGCTGTCGCGCGAACGCGGAGAGGAAACGCATCTTGCGGTCGTAGCGTGCTCCGCCGTCGGGCGCCTCCCGCATGCGTCCGGGCTTCTGGAGGTGGGCCGGAAGACCGCCCTTCGGCAGGTACATCGATGCCACGGTGATCGGCGCATCGGCCAGGTCGACCTCGACGTACCGGCCCTGCTTCGCGAACTCTGCCAGACCCCGAGCCAACGGCTCCGGATCCAGTTCGACGCTGTCGGTGTGCATTTCACCCGGTGCGCGCATCAGCGCTGTACCACTCCACGTCCGAACTGCGATGGGCGCACGCCGGGTCAGAACCGCGACACCGTTGCGGCCCGCGACGTCGCCCTCGTCGTACGTGAGGTGGTAGTCGCCGAACACCCCCGGCGGGATGGCCTCGGCACGAGCGCGCACCTCCTGAAGCGCGACCACATCGGGGCCGCGGTCGCCCAGCCAGTCCTCGAATCCGCGCCGCTGCGCCGCGCGGATCCCGTTGACGTTGAAGGTCGCGATTCGCACGAGTGACAGTGTAGGGATCCGACCGACGCATCGAATCTCGCCATACCTTTCACTCGCCGTCGGCCAGTTCTGCGAAGTTGGCCAATTTGTATGTGAACTCGAGTACGGGTTGCTAGCGTTCCCGTGATTGAGACCACACTGCAGGGGAGATCTCGATGCGGATCGCGCGGAAGCGGCCAGGAAGTGCCCGGCGAGGTGTGGCTACCGCGGCACTGGCCGTCTCGGCCGTCCTCGGGGTCGCGACAAGCCCGATGCCTGCCATCGCGTCAGCCGACACGTTCTTCTTCGACGATGTCGGTTCGACGGCCGTTCCGCGGGCGAATTGCGGTCCCGGTTCGCTGCCGGAAACGGGTATGCAGGGCGACGTTCCGGCCGAGGACCGGAACAACGGCCGCAGCACCCAGGGTTATCGATGCAACATGTCGCTGGTCGGAGGCTTGCAGGATCGCGGTGGTGGCCTGCTGTCGGTGACCTACGACCACTGCTCCTACACCAGCACGTTCTTCCCCGGGAACCTGCTCAACCCCACAACGCCGGGCGTACAGGTGCTCGACGTGTCGAACCCTGCACAGCCGGTGTTATCCACGACCCTGAACGAACCGGCGATGCTGGGCGGAACCTGGGAAAGTCTGAAGGTCAACAAGGCACGCAAGTTGCTCGCGGCCACAGCAGTGCCGATCGCTGCCGGCACCGGCTACTTCTCCGTCTACGACATTTCCGACTGCACCCACCCCCGGTTGCTCAACCGGGGTGCCGGTACCGACGTCACGATGCCGCTGCCGTTCATCTCCCACGAAGGCGGCTTCTCCCCGGATGGCAACACCTACTGGGTGTCCGGGCCCGCACCGGGATTCCTCACCGCCATCGACATCAGAAACCCGGCCGAGCCGCGGATCATCTGGCAGGGATTGCACGGACTCGGCGGGCACGGATTCGGCATCACCCCGGACGGGAACCGGATGTACCTGTCGAATCTCGGTGGGATCACCGTCCTCGACATCAGCGCGGTGCAACGCGGCGACCCATATCCCACCGTCCCGCAGATCGCCACCTATCTGTGGACCGACGGCTTCTTCAATCAGCACAGCATCCCGGTCACATATGGGGACAAGCCCTACATCTTCACCGTCGACGAAACCGGCGGCGGCGGAATCAAGGTCTTCGATGTCGCCGACCCGGCGCACGCCGAGATCGTGCAGAAGATCAAGCTCGAGATCCAGCTCCCGGCCAATACCGCCGCGAACCTTCGGTCGTCGCAAGGCGGCTCGGTGTTCTCCTACGATCCGCACTACTGCGTGGTCGACCGCCCAGCCGACCCGACCGCGCTCGCGTGCTCCTGGGAATCGTCCGGGATCCGCGTGTTCGATATTCGCGATCTGAGCCGAATCAGCGAGATCGCCTACTACAACCCGCCGGCACAGACCGGAAAGAACGTTCAGCTCACCAACTCACCGCACGCACTGTCCTCGCTGATCGGTGTCTCACTCTTCAATTTCGTTCCGCTCGCCCGCGCCGTCTTCGAGGGCAAGACGGATCCGCGGGTCGCATTCGGTCCGCGCGCCGGAATGGTGGCGTTCGGCGACCTGTCCGCGGACTGGTGCTTCTCGCCTCCGGAGTTCCACGGCAACCAGATCTGGACCTCGTGCAGCGACAACGGTTTCATGGCGTTGCAGCTCGACGACACCGTTTATCAACCACCGGCGAATCAGGCGTCGACTTATGGGCAGTGACACCACGCCTTCGTCGTTCAGCGGTCCCCTCGTCCTATTGCTGAGCGCCATCCTGCTCGGCGCCGCCGGGATCGCCGCCGGAATGTGGTTGCAATCGGAACGCGACACGAACCCCGACGGGGTCCAATTGTCATCAGCGGACATCGGTTTCGCACAGGACATGTCGGTGCACCACGAGCAGGCCGTGCTGATCGCCCAGACGCTGCCGCAGGACGTCGATCCTCAGATCCGGGTCATCGCCGACCAGATCGTCGTCACACAGACCTCCGAGATCGCGACGATGCGCGGCTGGCTCAACCTCTTCGACGAACCGTTCACCACCCCGCATCCGATGCAGTGGATGCACGGATCTGATCACGCCATGGGTGACCAGAGCGGCGCGCCCATGCCGGGAGCAGCGAGTACCAGCGAGATCACCCGGCTCGCCGGCCTGCGCGGAGCAGATGCCGAGACACTGTTTCTGCAGCTCATGATTCGGCACCACCAAGGGGGCGTCGACATGGCCGAGGCAGCCACCCACGCGGTTGCAGCCGAACCGATCCGCCGCATCGCACGCGGGATGATCCGTGACCAGAGCAATGAAATCGCAGTGATGACAGCCATACTCGATACCCGCGACGCGACACCGCTCGCCCACCCTTGAGGCGTTGAGGCTCGCCGCCGCTCCACACCCGGAAGCCCACTGTGCGTCCGCCCTTGCCCGGCCGCGACGACTGTAGAAGCATTTCCGTGGGCGGGGCAGATCGGCGACTGAATATCGCGACGGCGTCCTCCGGGGCCGCGATCGGTCCTGCCGACGGCTGCGGCAGGTCCGAGGAGGAAGCGTGTTCGCAAGCTTCCCGGCCATCGGCAGCCGACGCTACCGATCGGAGAAACCATGACCACCGAAACCACACCAGTCTCCATTCAGCGCGAACCGGAACTGGCCGGACAAACCGTCGTCGTGCTCGGCGGCAGCGCAGGCATCGGCCTCGAGACAGCTCGCCGCGCACGGACCGAGGGCGCCGAGGTCATCCTCACCGGCCGCAATCCTGACCGGCTCGGGCAAGCAGCGACAGATGTCGGCACGCAGCGCACCGCAGCCTTCGACGCCAACGACACGGCCGCCTTGGCGAGGTTCTTCCACGACCTGCCGACACCGATCGACCATGTGTTGGTCACGGCCGGGGGCCCGCGCTACGCACCCCTGCTCGAGATGGACTCCGATGAGGTGCGTGAACAACTCAGCGGTCACGTGGTGCTGGGGCTCGAGGTCGCGCGCAACGCGGCGAGCAAGATGAGGCCCGGGGGCACGCTGCTACTGATGGGCGGAACCGGCGGCCGGCGCATCGGTCACGGACTGGGGATCGCCTCCGCCGCCACCGCGGCACTGCCCCCGTTCACGGCGGCCCTCTCGCTCGAGCTCGCGCCAGTTCGCGTCAACCTCATCGCCGCCGGCTTCGTCGACACCCCGTTGTCGGCATCGCTGCTCGGAGATCGACTGGACGAGCGCCGGAAGGAATTGCGGACAACGCTTCCGATCGGCCGGGTCGTCGGCCCCGCCGACGTCGCCGCACTGGCCGTCCACATCATGAGCAACACCGCGCTCACCGGCGCGACATACGACATCGACGGTGGGCAGCAGTTCGTTTTCTGATGGCCACACGACGAAACGTGGGTGGCTGGAGGGACGCCACTCCCGATCAATTCCCGAGAACCAGAGAGGCAACCCGTGAGCACAAACGAAGTTCAGACCAACGATTCGACCAACACGCAGGTCGCGTCGGTCGACATGAAGCTGGAGGTCGTCGTCATTCCTGTCACGGATGTCGACCGGGCCACCGAGTTCTACACCAGGCTCGGTTGGAGACAAGACGTCACACCGCCGGGTTCCGGCGTCGTCCAGTTCACCCCGCCCGGCGCCGCCGCCTCGATCCACTTCGGCGCCGACCTCACAACGGCCGCACCCGGTTCCGCCAAGGGCTACCTCATCGTCTCCGACATCGAGGCTGCCCGTGACCAGCTGGTCGCCGCCGGCATCGAGGTGACCCTGTTCCACCTCGGCACGGACGGCCCGGGCGACGGGCTGGACCCGGACCGTCGCAGCTACTTCTCGCTGGCGTCGGTCAGCGACCCCGACGGCAATGCCTGGGTGCTGCAAGAGGTCACGACCAGGCTTCCTGGGCGCATCGACACCGCCGTCACCTCGTTCGGCTCTGCACGCGACCTCGCGACGGCGCTCCGGCGCGCGGCGGCCGCCCACGGCGGGCACGAAGAGCGCACCGGCGAAGAAGACCCGAACTGGCCCGACTGGTACGCCGAGTACATGGCCGCCGAACAGTCCGGGGCGGAGCTGCCCACCTGAGGAGTTGTGAGGCCACGGCCATCGGCACTGTGTCCCGCGTAACGCAGGGCCATCTCGGAGCTCAGGACGGGTTCGGCGAGGATCTCGTCTGCGGCGCGGCGGCCGGAGCGGATTGGATTCCGCTTCCGCGTGCGTCACGAACCAGCTACTTGCTCGTAGCTTCGCCCGAGTCACATCTCGTCCGCGCCAGGCGATACCCAGACTATGAGGGGCGAAACGCGCACGCGGATCCCATTCGTGGCAATGATGGCATGCATCGCCCTGGCAGCGGGCTGCCAGTCGACCACCGAGCACACGGGATCCGTCGAAGGAACAACGATCCCGTGGAGCAGGGTCCCCGACGCACAGGCGGGCGGAGGTGCCCCGCCCCAACAACCTGATCCTCCCCCACCGACGGACCCGAACGCGCGGCCCGGTATCCCCGACGCTCCCACACCGACAACACCGGGCCCGAGGACAACCGACATCCCACTATTGCCGCCCACAGCGCTGGTAATTCCACCCGTCCCCGGAGTTACGGCCAGCGGCATGCACATCGAGCGGCACGACGGATTCGATCGAATCGTCTACGACTTCGGCGGCACATACGCGCCTGGCTGGCGCGCCGGATACGTCGCCGAGGCAACGCAACGCGGTCAAGAGACCGCGACACGACTCAATGGTCGATCGATCCTGCAGATCTACTTCTTCGACACGGACTCCTCGGCCGAGAGTGGGATCGCCGCGTACAACGGACCGAATCCGTTGTCGGACCCCGCGGCGTACAGCGTGGTCGAGGTACACCTCACACCGAACTACGAGAGAGGCACCCAGTCGTTCGTCGGCCTCCGTACCGACTACCCGCAGTTCCAGGTCACGACTCTCACAGAACCGACGAGAATCGCCGTCGACATCCACGACTAGCGCCACATTCGGGCACTCGTTGCCCCGGCAGAGATTGCATTCCCGGGGCGACACGAGCCGACTTTCGTGACAGATCGTCAAACTCGTTGACATACTTGAAGTGATGACTATCCGGATAATGCTCGACGGCTTTCACAAGGATGCGATCTCGATGCGAGATAACAGGCCCGCAACCTCGGCACTGCAGCTCTACCGCGCCTTTCAGCACCAGCACCCCCGAACTCCGGTCCCGGCCGATTACGTCACCGAATGCGGCTTCCGACTGGGACGTTGGCAGGACCGCCAGCGGATTGCCCGCATGCTCGGCACACTGCCGCCCCAGCGCATCGAGCAACTCGACGAAATCGGATTTCTGTGGAGCGATGACGACGTCCCACTCCCGGCAGTGTCACGTACCGACGCCAAGCGACGACGGATGCTCACCGCCATCGCCGCCTACCGCGAAGAGCACGGTAACGCACTTGTTCCCGCGAACTATGTCACCGCAGACGGTGAACAGGTGGGCCAGTGGCTCTACCGGGCGGTGAAGAAGTGGAGGGCCGACGCCTTGCCGGACAAGGAGCGTCGCACACTCTCCGTCCTCGGGGTCTCCCCCGGTCCACGACCACGAGGCCCCCGAACATCAGCACACCTTGTCGGACAGGTGAGGTAAGGCATACAGCTCGCAGGCCGAATTGTGTTGCTGTACAGATGTTCGAGTATCACCGGTAACACTGATAGCCCCCACGTGTCGGTGGCGGGTCCGCGCCGGCGGTCCATTGAGAACATGATGCGAGGAAGATGAGCTCCTGGATGTGCCCCACCGTGTCGGTGTGCTCGTGTTCGACGGCGTGAAGATGCTCGACGTCGCCGGTCCATCCGAGGTCTTCACGGAGGCCAATCGACTCGGCGCCACGTACGAGTTGGTGCTGTGCTCGGTCGGGGCGGTCGACGTGACCGCGTCCACCGGGATGCAAATTTCCGTCGATGTCGACGCCGCGGACACAGATCGTCTTTGACGTCCTCCCGGCTGTGAACGACCGGGATTCCTTCTGCGCCGCTGCGCGCCGCTTGGGTGGGTTCCTGTTTCATGGGGGCTCGCTTCCCTCTAGGAGGGAAGGCTGACGGCCCCTCCGCAGGCGTTTAGCCACTCCGCACGTCCTGCGGCGTGGATGTTCTTCGCGGCGTTGACGTCGCGGTCGTGAACGGCGCCGCACGCCGTGCATGCCCACTCCCGGATCGAGAGCGGTTTCGGGCCGCTCTGGACCCCACATTGGGAGCAGATCTGCGACGACGGAAAGAACCGGTCCACCTTGACGAAGGTGCGCCCGTAGCGGGCGGCTTTCTCCTCCACCATGCGGGTGAACATTCCCCACCCGGCGTCGTGGACCGATTTCGCCAACCGTGTCCGCGCCAGCCCCCGGACGCACAGATCCTCGACGAACACCGCTTGGTTCTCGCGGATAATCGCCGTGGAGTGCTTGTGCGCCCAGTCCTTGCGAGCGTCGGACACTCTGGCGTGGGCCTTCGCGACGCGAATACGTGCCTTGACCCGGTTGTTGCTGCCTTTCTCCTTGCGCGACAGAAGTCGCTGCGCCTTGCCGAGCTTGCGTTCTGCACGGCGCAGGAACTTCGGCGAGCTGATCGTCTTGCCGTTCGACAGGACCGCGAACGTTGCCAACCCGAGGTCGATACCGACCTCCGCATCGACCGGCGGCAGAGGTTCGTCGGTGGTCTCGACCACGAACGACGCGAAGTACCGGCCCGCTGCATCCTTGATGATCGTCACCGAGGACGGTTCCGAGGGCAGATCGCGGGACCAGGCGACCTCCAACTCGCCGACCTTCGCCACGTACAGCTTCCCGTTCGGGCGAATCGAGAACCCGTTGCGGGTCAGCCGGATCGCCTGCCGATTGTCCCGGCGGGACCGGAACCGTGGCGCGCCGACCTTGCGGCCCTTCCGTTTCCCGGAGAGCGAGTCGAACCAGTTTCGGTACGCCCGCCGCGCGTCCTGACACGCCTGCACCAGCACCACCGATGCGACCTCGTCCAACCAGGCCCGCTCCGGAGTCTTCTTCGCTGCGGTGACTGCCTGCTTCTGCACGGCGGTATCCGACAGCTTCACCCCGGACGCATACGCGTCCTGGTGGATGCGCAGGCAGTCGTTGAACACCACCCGCGCGCACCCGAACGAGCGGGCCAGCATGTCCTGCTGACCGGGCGTCGGACGGACGCGGTACTGGTATCGCAACTGCAGACCCAAAGAATAACATTGGTCTATGGTTTCTGAACCTGAATACAGACGTGGCCGTTCCGTTGTTTCCGCCCTGCACGTCCACTTGGTCTTTGTTACCAAGTATCGGCGCGGAGTCCTCACCGACGAGCTGCTGACCACCTGCGAACAGGTGATGCGCAGCGTGTGCGACGACTACGGTTCTCGGCTGGTCGAGTTCAACGGGGAGGGCGACCACGTGCACCTGCTGATCGAATACCCTCCGACCATCCAAATCTCGAAGCTGGTGAACAGCCTCAAAGGCGTCTCCGCACGCCGCCTGCGCGACCAGTACCGCGGATGGGTGAACCGACACTCGATGAACGGACACCTCTGGTCCCCGAGCTACTTCGCCGCATCGTGTGGCGGGGCACCTATCTCGATCATCCGGCAGTACATCGAGCAGCAGCGGCAACCGCCCCGCGCTCCCGGTAGGCCGAAGTCGATGCGCTAACCCGGCCCTGAAGGACCGGGCTTGCGCGCTACGCTCCGCGGTCAACCGCGCTGGTGATGGGTGGCGACATTTTTCCGTCGACGCCGGTGAGCCCGGAACTCGCCGGTGCGGCCACCACGCTGGCCGGCAACGCCGACCGGATGGCCTCGATCTGCACTGGTGCGTTCATCCTGGCGGCGGCCGGGCTCCTCGACGGTCGGCGCGCGACCACCCACTGGCAGCACACCGATACCCTCGCGCGCGGATATCCCCGGATCACCGTGGAACCCGACGCAATTTTCGTCGAGGACGGCACCATCTTCTCCTCGGCAGGTGTCACTGCCGGGATCGACTTGGCCCTGGCTTTCGTCGAACGCGATCACGGCACCGAACTGGCACGAGCGGTCGCCCAGTCACTCGTGGTGTTCCTGCAGCGACCGGGCGGTCAGTCCCAGTTCTTCCCCAGCCTGCGCGGGCCGCGGCCACGCACCGGACAGCTCCGCGAGGTGGTCGATGCCGTAGCCGCGGCCCCACCGGTGACCACTCCATCACCCGGCTCGCCGCGCGCGCCTACGTCAGTCCCCGGCATCTGACCAGGCTGTTCCAGGACGAGCTGGGGACCACCCCGGCCAAGTACGTTGAGCTGATCCGATTCGACACCGCCAAAGCCATGCTCGATGCAGGACACACCGTGACTTCCGCGGCGCAGCACAGCGGATTCGGCAGCCCGGAGAGCTTGCGGCGCAGTTTCATCCAGCATCTCGGGGTGTCGCCGCGGGCGTATCGGCAGCGATTCCACTCCACCCATCGCTGAGAGCAGCCGACCGGACATGTCCCGATCTGTGCGGAAGTGGGCCGGAATGGCGGTTTCCGCCGCGGTTGACAATGTCACTGTGAAGTAGATCAGCCGCGACCCGCGGACCAGAGCCTCCGGAAGCGAGAAACGCATGACCGACACCGTCGCAGGCATCGACATTCCCGACACCGTCCTGGTCACCGAAGCCACGGAATTGGTGCGGGAGGCCGCGAACCCGTTGATCTACCACCACTCCCGGCGCGTGTTCCTGTTCGGCTCACTCCGAGCCCGACACCAGAAACTCGCGTTCGATGCCGAACTGTTGTACGTCGGGGCCATGTTCCACGACCTCGGACTCACGACGAAATACCGACGCGCGGATCAGCGATTCGAGATCGACGCCGCCGACGAGGCCCGCAATTTCCTCCGCTCCCACGGAATCGGCGAAGACGAGGCAGACACGGTGTGGACGAGCATCGCACTCCACACCACCCCCGAGATTCCACTGCATATGGCACCGGAGATCGCGCTGCTTACCCGCGGCGTCGAACTCGACGTACTCGGTATCGGATGCGACGCGATCACCGACGAGGAACGCGCCGCCGTCGTTGCCTCCCACCCGCGGCCGGACTTCAAGAACGAGATCCTCGCTGCCTTCACGGATGGACTCGAAGACCGCCCGGATACTACGTTCGGCAACGTGAAGGCCGATGTGCTGGCACACTTCGTTCCCGGATTCGTCCGGGGTGACTTCGTCGATGTGATCCTGAACTCCGCTTGGTCGGAATGATGTCCGTGCCGGTTCTTCAGTTGACACCGCCCGGCAGATGACGTTGCAGCAATGCCGCTGCCGAAACCCAGTCCAGGTTCATAATCTCGGCCGCCCGTTCGTCACCGACACACCCTCGAACTTTGGCTTCGAAGTCTGCGACGGATGCAGGCCGGCGCGGGTGCCCCACAGGCAGGTCGACCACGGCCTCGAGTTGTGATCCGTCGCGGAGTTCGACGACTACCGTGCAGTCTCCATCGAGCACCCCCTCGCCCACAGGCTCGGCGACCAGACTGACGCGGTCGAGAATGCTCCGCACTTCCGGCCGCTGCACAGCAGCGTCGGTGAAGCTCTCGATATCGGGGAACCCGTCCAGCAGGGCTGCCGCGATGCCGTAGTTCAGCGAGAACTTACCTTCCAGACCCGAACTCGGAAAGTTGTGGATCAACGGCAAAACCGCGCTGCGCGGAGTGTGCACCCGTATGCGGGCGATGTCGTCGATCGATAACGAACCGAGCGACCGAACCGCCGCGATTGGACGCTGGAGCGCGTAGCAACACGGGTGAAGCTTCAGCCCGAGACCATCCGGAATGATGGGACCTTCGACTTGCGGGGACATCCGCCCGCCGACGAGCCGGAACCATTCACTGACAGCACGAGGGTCGGCAGTCGCGCCGGCAGCGGCGAGTCCGGCCGCACGCACACCAGCCTGGGCGGCGAATCCGACCTGAATCGACTTGCCTGCGGTGCCGAAGGCCTGGCGGACGCCACCTGCGGCGGGAACGGCGTGTGCCATCGCAGTGGCGATACCGTCAGAATCGAGCCCGAGCGACAGCCCCGCAGCGACAGCAGCCGAGATGGCACCGACTGTCGCGGTGGTGTGCCACCCCTGTGTGTAGTGGTTCCAACCGAGCGCGGTACCCAGACGTGCCATCACACCCGCCGCCGCCAGGTACTCCCGCCCACCGCCGCCCACCGCCAACGTGGCGGGAACGCACACCACACTGACGTGGGTGGTGGAGGGTATGTGCAAATCGTCGAAATCGAGCACGTGCCCGACCGCTGCCCAGCGAAGCGCAGCCGGCAGCCCATCCGTCCACGCAGCTGCCGGATCATCCAGTGCGGCAAGGGTCACTGCAACGGTGTCGACCAGAGCACGTCGAGCGAGATCGAGATCCGCGGCCCCTGGCTCGATACTTGCGGCCCACACTGCGAGATCGTGCGCGATGGCATCGGTTGATTCGTGCGGCGCAATCGTCATAGCCCACTCCTTCCCCCACCGGTGCGCCCATTGCGCCCAGCTGAACAATCTATGGCACACCATACCGCTAGACGGCACAGCATCCAAGATGCATCCCATGCTCTCCGTGATGCCGCCTGCACGTTCGCTACCTCCGCCGACCTACCTGCCCGGCAGCGCACAACGCTTGACTGGTGGGCGAACCCGGTGAGGCATCCTTGACAGACTGTGATCCGAGGCACGATACTCACTTTCCGACACACTGTGCCGCTATGCAGCACGATCGATGTCGGCTTCACTATCGACGCCCCTGTGACGGGCTCGCACCGATTGCAGATTTCCCGTGCGATATTCGAAGTCACGGGTCCGGGGTGGTCAGTCCCCCAAAACTCTCTCACGAATGGAACCTCATCGAGCCACAGGCAGCCGAGTGCCTTCCAGAATCACGAGCAACGCCTTCACAGAAAGACAATTCTCAATGAAGATAGAAACATCCGATCAAACGGCTGTCTTGAATCCGAGACGACAGCTGATCGCCGGCACCATCGGACACTCGGTCGAGTTCTTCGATTTCCTCGCGTACTCGTACCTCGCGGTCTACTTCGCATCGTCCTTCTTCCCCTCTTCGGAATCCTCGGGGCTGGTGCCGCTCCTGAGCGCATTCGGCGTCTTTGCCGTCGGGTTCCTCGCACGTCCACTGGCGGGACTCTTCATCGGACTATTCGCAGATCGGTACGGCAGGCGGCGAGCCTTGAGCCTCACCATCAGCCTCATGGCAGGCGGCAGCCTGCTTGTCGCCGTCTGCCCCACGTACAGCCAGATCGGTGTCGCCGCGCCCATAATCCTCACCGTTGCCCGCATCCTGCAGGGATTGTCCGCTGGAGGGGAATACACGACGGCTGGTGCCTTCATCGTCGAATCCGCACCCGCCGGCCGACGTGGTTTCTACTCGAGCTTCATGTTCGTCGCGTCGGGCATAGGGAAGTTGACATGTCTCGCCTTCATCACCGTGTTCGTCACACTCATCGGTGAAGATGCGATGCGGGACTACGGTTGGCGAATCCCCTTCGCTGTCGGCGCCCTGGCTGCGATCGTGGCCTGGTACATTCGCCGCGGGACGCAGGAAACCCTCGGGACTACCGTCTCCGACGAGGGCGGCGCGGCACCGGTCAGCCGCAACCCGCTCAATGCTCTGCAGCGTTACCCCAGGCAGTCCCTGATCGTGTTTGCGATCGCCACCGGAATGGGCGTTGGACAATACTTTTGGGCGACGTACCTGACTACGTACTTCCAGATCCAGAACGGCGCCTCTGCCACCACCGCAATGACGGTCGGCATCATCACGCTGATCCTCTACACACTCGCACAGCCGGTGGCCGGGCTGATCTCCGACAGATATGGACGTAAGCCGTGCATGTACGCATTCGGCGTCGGCACCGTCATCGTGACGCCTTTCCTGCTCTCGATAACGAGTTCGAATTTTTCGGTTCTGATTTGCATTCAGCTCATCGGGCTACTGTTGTTGAGCCTCTGCACATCGATCACGTCAGCTGTGATGGTCGAAAACTTCCCACCGCACGTACGAGTGAGCGGCCTAGGTTTTCCCTACTCGCTCTCGGTGGCGATCTTCGGCGGAACGGTCCCGCTTGTTGCCACTAGCCTGGCCAACGCCGGTTACTCCCAGTATTTTCCGTGGTACATCGTGGCCACCGCGATTATCACGCTCGTGGGGGCCATAGCGGTGCCGGAAACGTTCCACAGCGACATTTCGGGCGAAGATTCCTGATCGACATTTCTCCCCCTGTTCGCGGGATTCGCTCCTTCTCGGGCTGCCTCTGGCGGCCCGAGAAGGACCCGTCAACTTCTGCCAATGGTGTTTCGGTAGGTGTAGTGCTCGGGTAGGTAGTAGCTGACCGCCAACTCGACTGCCCGACTGTCCGAATCGAGATACACACGATCGGCGCGCAACAGCGGATGTCCGGCGGGGCAGTCGAGGTGATGGGCGGTCTCCTCGGACGCCGGCGCCACGGTGATCGACTGCACGAGTTCGACAACGGGAGACGCCAGGTGAGGTTCCAGAAGACCGATGATCGTGTGTGCTCCGATCGCGCCCGGCTCCGTCCCCGCGCCTCCACACAGATGCTGCGCGTGCAGATCCGGCAGATGGACGGTCGTCATCGCGAACACGATCCCCGCGTACCGGCGTACATACGCGATCGTGGAGACGAAGTCATTGTCGAGGCGTAAACGGCTTGCGGCTTCGATATCGGCCCTACGTCGCAGAGGCACGACAATTTCCGTGGTGGTACCAGCGGGGAGATTGGTCAGTTCTTCTATCGCTCCGAGCCGCCGGAGACGCCTACTCCCCAGTTCGGAGACGAACGTGCCCCTCCCCGGAACGCGATAGACCAGGCCATCCGCCACGAGATCGTAGAATGCTCGCCGCACCGTCTGCCGACTCAATCCATACTGTTCGGCAAGTTCGAGTTCCGTGGGAAGCTGGCGACCACCGTGGAAGTGGCCTGCGGCGATTTGCTCGCGCAGCGCGTGGGACAACCGCCGATGCGCCGGCGCTTGTTCGTTGCCACGGACACCCATGAGCCCACACCGATCCGTTCCTGTCGCCCTTCGGCATCAACCATCGCCGCGTGGTGCTGTCTTCGCAGGCCGACCCATCTGGATCGGACGCGAACCATGGTAGTCGATATCGGCACGCTATTCCAGATAACGGCACACCACTCCCCGTCTCTACGCACCCGGCAACCCTGCCCATAGCGCGAGTCCTGGCCGACATCGGAGAACGAGGACCGGACACGACGTCGGTTGTAATGCGACTTTGACCTGCATAGACAACGTTGTTTCCACCACTCGTCAGAGGGAGGGTTGACCAATACGGCTCCGGTGGGGCATTCTGATCCATATCGGAACACTGTGCCGCATAGAGGCACGTATGAAGGGTTGAAGCCTCATGACTGCTGTAGTTGACGACGTCGGTTCGTCAGGAGCCGGGTATCTCACCGACGAGCGCCTCGCGATCCAGGCGATGGCGCGAGAGTTCGCCGCCAAGGAAGTACTGCCCGTGGCGAACGAACTCGATCCGGTCAAGGGCGAGATTCCGATGGAACTGCGCCAGAAGATGGCCGAGCTAGGATTTTTCGGTGTTCTGATTCCCGAGGAATACGGCGGGCTGGGCCTCGGGGTCTTCGAATACGCCCTGATCGTCGAGGAACTTGCCCGCGCGTGGATGAGCGTGTCGAGCCTGATCGCTCGCGGACAACAATTCACCGCTGGTTTCACCGAGGAACAGCGCCGCGAGTACCTGCCGCGGATGGCTACGGGCGATTTCCTCAGTGCCTTTGCCTTGTCCGAGCCCGATGCAGGATCCGATGTGGCAGCGCTGTCGACTCGGGCCCGCAGAGAAGCGGACGGGTGGCGGATCAGCGGCCAGAAGATGTGGTGCACGTTCGCCGACGGAGCCGACTATCTTCAGGTATTCGCCCGTACGTCACCCATTGACCGCGACCACCGATCGCGCGGTATCAGCTGTTTCATCATGCCGAAGCCTCGGGGTGAGCTTCCCCCGGGAGTGACGGGCACGCCCGTACGCAAGATCGGATATCACGGATGGAAGACGTGGGAGCTGTCCTTCGACAACGCCTACGCCGCTGGTGACTCCATGGTCGGCCCCGAAGGCGAGGGCTTCAAGGTCGCCATGGGCGATCTCGAGACCGCCCGGATTCATACCGCCGCCCGCGCCATCGGCGTGGCACGCGGAGCGCTCGAGGACTCCGTTGCCTATGCGCGGCAACGCGTCCAGTTCGGCCGATCGATCGGCGAGAACCAGGCGATCCGATTCAAGATCGCGCACATGGCCACCGAGGTGGAGGCGGCCCGATCGCTGATGTACCGGGTGTGCACCGAAGTCGACGCCGGCCGGCGCAATACCGTGGAAGCATCGATGGTCAAGTACCTCGCCACCGAGATGGCCGAACGAGTAACCAGTGAGGCCCTGCAGATTCACGGCGGTGCCGGATACACCACCGATTTCGCCGTCGAACGGTACTGGCGGGATGCCAAGCTCACCAAAATCTTCGAGGGCACGTCGGAAATCCAGCTGAAGATCATCTCGGATTCGATCCTCGGAAGGCAGACACGATGAGATCGCCGGCCGCCGGGCCACTGAACGATGTCGTGGTGATCGACCTGACGACCATGCTCGCGGGTCCCTTCGCCACCATGGTCCTCGGAGATCTGGGCGCCGACGTGATCAAGGTCGAACCCCCTCATGGTGACTTCATCCGAGAGCAGGGACCGTTCGCACCGGATGACGAACTACGCGCATTCGGTGGGTATTTCCAGAGCGTCAATCGCAACAAGCGCAGTGTCGTTCTCGACCTCACCACCGAGGAGGGGCGCGCCTCGCTGCTCGACCTGGTCGCGCACGCCGATGTCGTCGTGGAGAACTTCCGCCACGGGGTCATGGACCGGCTGGGGCTGTCCTACGAGCGACTCCAGGAGAAGAATCCCCACCTGGTATATGCGGCGATCCGCGGATTCGGTGACGAACGCACCGGCAGCAGCCCGATGCGGGACTGGCCGGCGTACGACATCACCGTCCAGGCCGTCAGCGGCTTGATGGAAATCACCGGCGAGCCCGACCGCCCCCCGATCAAGACCGGTCCCGGTCTCGGTGACACCGTGCCTGCGCTCTTCGCGGTGATCGGCCTGCTGTCGGCCGTGCACCGTGCTCGCCGCGACGGAGTCGGCGGCTTCGTCGACGTGTCGATGTACGACGCCATGCTGGCGATGTGCGAACGCGCCGTCTACCAGCACTCCTACACCGGCGAAGTACCGACCCGGCAGGGAAACAGCCATCCCCTGCTCTGTCCCTTCGATGTCGTGCCCGCGGCAGACGGGTGGGTCAGTATCGCCGCGCCGGGCAACAAACATTGGCAGCAACTCTGCGCGGCAATCGGCCGCCCCGAGTTGGCTACGGACGAACGCACAAGGGACAACGTCAGCCGACTGGCCAATCGTGACTTCACCATGTCTGCGGTGACCGCGTGGACAACCACCCGGACCAAGGACCAGATCGTGGAAACACTCGGCGGCAAGGTCCCGGTGGCACCGGTCAATACCGTCGAGGACATCTATGCGGATCCCCACGTGCGTGCCCGCAACATGTTGGTCGAGGTCGATCATCCCGGCGTGTCCCACCCGCTGACGATCGCCAACTCTCCGATCAAGTTCGCGGATGCGCCCCCGACCCATGTCCGGCGAGCACCGCTACTCGGTGAGCATACCGATGAAGTGCTGGCCCAGTTCGACAACACCACAGCTGCCTTTCAGCTCGAAGAAACAAGATAGGGAGATCATGTCCAGAACACAACGACCGCGGCGTTCCTGCCTCGCGGTTCCCGGTTCGAACCCGAAGATGATCGAGAAGGCGAAGGGTCTCGATTCCGACCAGGTCTTCCTGGACCTCGAGGACGCGTGTGCTCCACTCGCGAAACCTGGTGCGCGCAAGACCATCGTCTCGGCACTCAACGAAGGCGGGTGGGGGTCGAAGATTCGCGTGGTGCGGGTCAACGACCTCACGACCCACTGGACCTATCGTGACGTGGTCGAGGTCGTCGAAGGTGCCGGTCAGAATCTCGACTGCATCATGCTTCCGAAGGTGCAGTCGGCTGCCCAGATCGCCTGGCTCGACTTCACTCTGACCCAGATCGAGAAGACCATGGGTTTCGAGGTAGGCCGAATCGGAATCGAGGCGCAGATCGAGGACGCCGCCGGATTGATCAACGTCGACGAGATCGCAGCCGCGTCGCCGCGCATCGAAACGATCATCTTCGGCCCCGGCGACTTCATGGCGAGCATCAACATGAAGTCGCTCGTGATCGGTGAGCAGCCACCGGGCTATGGGGTCGGCGACGCATTCCACTATCCGCTGATGCGAATCCTGATGGCCGCCCGAGCCAACGGGCTGCAGGCGATCGACGGACCCTATGTTCAGGTCCGAAACGTCGACGGCTTCCGCCGGGTTGCCGGACAGGCCGCTGCACTCGGCTACGACGGGAAATGGGTGCTGCATCCGGCACAGATCGACGCCGCCAACGACACCTTCAGTCCCGCCCAGGCCGACTACGACCACGCCGAAAACATTCTCGCCGCGTACGAGTGGTTCACCTCCGACCAGGGCGGCCGCAAGGGCGCTGTGATGCTCGGCGACGAAATGATCGACGAGGCGTCCCGCAAGATGGCGTTGGTCATCGCCGGCCAGGGCCGCGCGGCCGGCATGGAACGACTCGATGTGTGGAAGCCGGAGACCGAGACCGTAGAGAGCGGTGTGTGAACAGTGACGACCACGGAGAAAGTGCAGAACATGCAGTTCGGTCGGTACTTCGAGGATTTCGAAGTCGGAGCAATCTACAGGCATTGGCCAGGCAAGACCGTCACCGAATACGACGATCACCTGTTCTGCCTGCTGACGATGAACCACCACCCGTTGCACATCAACTCTCACTTCGCGGAGGCGACTACAGAATTCGGGCGCAACGTGGTCGTGGGCAACTACGTCTACTCGCTTCTGCTCGGCATGTCCGTACAGGATGTGTCCGGCAAGGCGATCGCCAACCTCGAAATCGAATCGTTGCGGCACGTCAAGCCGACGTTCCACGGTGACACGATCTATGGCGAAACCGAGGTCCTGGAAGTCACGCCGTCGAAGTCCAAGGACGACCGAGGCGTCGTGTACGTCGAGACCCGCGGCTACAAGCAGGACGGGCAGATCGTCTGCATCTTCCGACGCAAAGTTCTCGTACCCAAGCGAAGCTACGGCGACGCGCGCGGCGGCGAACAACCCGCTCGACCGCTGCCGCACGCGTAGTCGACTCCGGTTGGGGAGCGTTCCCGTCTGCAACACCCACAGCCGTTCACCGAAGCCGGATGGGATCTGCGGGTCGGCTGCGTGATCCGCGGATCGAGGATTTCGTCCCTCCGATCTTCGATCCGGGCCGGGTGTTCCCCCGATGGTGGGAGGACACCCGGCCCTTGACAGAGATCGCGGGAACGAACCAAGCTATCAACAGAAACACTGTGCCATATATCGGCACAAACTCGGTGCGGCCGGTCACCCGGGTGCACCACTCGGAATAGGAAGCACAATGCGAGAGCGTTACGAAACGTTCGTCGGCGGACATGACGAGCGCAGTAAGAGTGGGCAGTACTTTTCCACTCGTGATCCCGCCACAGGCGACGTCATCGCCGAAGTCGCGCTCGGCGGAGCGGAGGATATCGAGGCAGCAGTTGCCGTAGCGCAGAGCGCCTTCCGCTCGTGGCGTGACACCCCGGCCGCCACTCGCGGTCGCATTCTTCTCGAGGTCGCCCGCACACTGCGTGAACACGCAGACGAACTGGCCCGAATCGAAACACTCGATACCGGTCAGACGTTGTCGCAGTCGAACGTGGACATCGAGACTGCCGCACGATACTTCGAGTACTACGGCGGGGCGGCAGACAAGGTACACGGCGAGACGATTCCGCTGGGACCCGACTACCTCTCGTACACCCGCAACGAAGCGTTCGGCGTCATCGGTGTCGTCACACCCTGGAATGCGCCGATCAACCAGGCCGCGCGGGCCATCGCACCCGCGTTGGCGATGGGCAACGTGGTGGTCCTCAAACCCGCCGAGGACACACCCCTGTCGGCACTGGAGATGAGCCGTCTCGCCGTCGAAGCGGGACTGCCCGCGGGGGTTCTCAACGTCGTCCCCGGATTCGGTGCTGATGCAGGAGCTGCGCTGACCGGCCACGACAAGGTCCGCAAGATCGTCTTCACCGGCTCGGTGGAGACCGGCCGGGCGATCATGCGGGCAGCCGCCCAGCGACTGATTCCGCTGACTCTCGAGTTGGGCGGCAAGTCCCCCAACATCGTCTTCGACGACGCCGATCTCGACGCGGCCGCGGCAGGCGCCTGGACCGCGTTCACCACCAAGGCGGGGCAGGTATGTTCTGCCGGCAGCCGGTTGCTGGTGCATTCTTCGGTGCACGACGAGTTGGTCGATCGCCTCGTCCAGCACGCAAAGACCACGGTCATCGCGCCGGGCATCGAGGACCCGGACATCGGATCCCTTGCCACGCGAGGGCAGTTCGACAAGGTCCGCTCGTATCTCGAACTCGGCCCCAGCGAGGGCGCACGTGTCGCGACCGGTGGACACGTCGCCGACACAGGGCGGCTGGGCCGCGGGTTCTTCATCGAGCCGACCATCTTCGTCGACGTCGACAACACGATGCGCGTGGCGCGCGAGGAGATCTTCGGCCCGGTGCTGACGGTGCTCCGATTCGATTCCGATGAGGAGGCGGTCGAGATCGCCAACGACAGCGACTACGGACTCGTCGCGGGGGTCTGGACCCGAGACCACGGCCGGGCTCATCGCGTGGCCGGCGCCATCGAGGCGGGGCAGGTCTTCATCAACCAGTATTTCGCCGGTGGTGTCGAAACACCGTTCGGTGGCTACAAGTTGAGCGGTTTCGGCCGGGAGAAGGGCTTCGAGGCGCTCAAGCACTACTGCCAGCTCAAGACGATTACCGCACGGCTATGAGGTCCGCAGATCACGTCTCTCGATGACTACGTACGCCGACGAGACAATCAACGGGATAGATCGCAGCGCCCATAAGCGGTGCAGTAGCTGGGGCGTCGACGGGAGTGCGCAATGCACCAAACCCGAGGAGGCCCGAGTCGTCCACAATGCCGATCGGCATCGCTTCGAACTCTGGGTTCGAGGAGAGCCGGTCGGCATTCTGGGGTCTTTCGATCTGCGACACCTTACTGAACCGCTCAGGATCCAAGGCAATATCGGGCCCAGCCCGAGGACGTCGTGATGTCCTACTCGCACACGATAGTCGTGGAATAGGTCGAAAACCGTGCATTCGCTGCCCTATTCGGGCGACAGGCGCTCGACCTCGCCCGCACGGGGGGCGTTCTCCATCGCTAAAGCATTGTGGAAGGCATTTCCCAAAGGTAGTAGCGATCCGCTGGCTCGTAGAAGCAACGGACCGCGACCCGGGAACCCGTAGCCCTGTCCATCCTCCCGATCACGACTGACTTACCTCGAAGCCCGGTGACTACGTCACGATCGCAGTGAACACCGCCCGATCGTCGACCGGTGCGTTGCCACCTCCCCTGCGGCAGTGCGACGAACCGGGAATCGACGGTTCGGCAATCTCCCACACCGCATCCGACATTAACCGCAGTGACAGCTCATCCACCACGCGTCACATCATGCATCACAAGTCACTTCATCCAGACGAGACATACTCTTGGACAGGGCCGCACACCCTCTCCGCCGGCCAAGCCTTCGAAATCATCGGCGCCGGGCATGTTCGGCTGAACATCGCCACCAATGAGGACATTCTCACGAGGTCGAAACAGTAACCAACTGCCGTGGAGCTGGCTGTCAGCTCGGCGACTTGTCGGACAACTCGTTGAGTGGTTGTCGATCGTAAACCGGGTGACGCCGAAACGATCCCCGATCATGTCGACCGCATCACGAATCATGAAGAATCCTCACCGCTGCAGCAAGTCGGTCGCCGGGTCGTCGGCGCTGTGCGCAATAGGAGCGCACTCGGGAACCTCGCCACGGCCGTCCCGTCCGGAATCGTAGGGCACACCCCGCGAGCCGACCGTGATTTCCGCAGGTATGGCAGGACCGGGTGTTGTCCTGGGTTGCCCACTCGATCCACTCCGCATTGCCGCCCGCTTGTCGCCACCAAATCGGACGGACGGATGCCAGCATCTTCCGAATGACGAACCTACCCGCAGGCGAACCACACTTCGCCCGGCTGGTGAAGGGTCGTGCCGAGACGGGGCAGTCAGCGGTGTTGCCAGACAGGGGGACGTTTGGCGAGAAAGGCGGCAATCCCCTCCTGCGCGTCGTAAGTGGTGGCATTCACTGCCATCGTCTCTTGCATCTGTCGGTACGCTTCGTCCTCGGACAATTCGATTTGCCGGTAGAAGGCTTCTTTCCCGGTAGCCAGGGTCAGTGCGCTCGCCCCCGCAACCGTTTCCGCCAACGATCGCGTTACCTCGGTCAGGGTTTGGGGTTCGGCGACAAGGTTGATCAGCCCCCAGGTCTCCGCCGTGACCGCATCGATCATCTCACCGGTGAGGAGCATCCGTAGGACCCGCTTTCTGCCGATCGCACGGGAAAGGGCGACCATCGGTGTCGAGCAGAACAAGCCGATCTTCACCCCCGGAGTGCCGAATCGAGCCGTAGACGAGGCCACCGCCAGGTCACAGGCAGCGACGAGTTGACAACCCGCGGCGAGTGCCACACCCTGCACCGAGGCGATGACCGGTAGAGGAACACGATGTATCGCCTGCATCATCTCGATGCAAGCAGCGAAGACCGCGCGTCCGTCATCGAGAGAGCACCCAACGAGTTCATTGAGGTCGTGGCCGGCAGAAAATGCCGCCCCACTCGCCTGGAGCACGATCACTCGGATCGAGCTATCGCCTCCCAACGCGCCGAGAGCGTCCCGAATCCCTCGCATCATGTTCACCGACAGTGGATTACGTCGATCAGGATCCATCAGAGTGATCCACCCAATGGGCCCGTCGGCGCTGATGCCGAATGACGCCGAGCCAATTCTCGAGTCGGTCATCGTCTCCCTTTCTAAACCAGCAGCAGGACGATGCAGCCGCTGGGCGCTGATGGCACTCGGCCTAGGGGTAGTTAGCTGTTGCGGATACGCTCGGCGGACGCGAGGGACTTGAGGCCGTACACGACAGCACCTCCGGCTCTGAGGCTGGCAGCGATATAGGTCACCTCCGCCAACTCTTCATCGCTTGCACCGCAGGCGACGGCATCATTGGTGTGCACCTTGATGCATCCTTCGCACTGCGTGGTCAGTGCAACCGCCACGGCCATGAGTTCTCGGTACTTTCGGGGGATCTCACCGGGTCCGGTGAAGACCGAGGCGTTGAAGGCGGCCAGCGCCTGACCCATCGAGCTGGCTCGGTCACCGAGCGGCGCCGTGCGATGGTTGTGCGTCATCACAGTCATCAAGTTTCCTTCGGATAATGGCTCGAATAGCGTTTCGAGACAACGGTCGCCAACGACACCTACGTGTCGATGGCCGGCTTCGCCTATTCCGCGTTCTGCGTCGATGTCTTCTCCCGCCGAATTCTAGGTTGGCGGGTGATGACTATGAGGCCACGCCGTTGCTCAGCGGCGTCCTCGAACAAGCGCTGTTCACGCGACGGAGGACTGATTTCCGTTTCACTTTAACAGGTTTGGCGCATCACGCGGACACGGGCAGTCAGTACACGTCGCTCGCGCTCACCGAGGCGTTGGCCGAATCCGGGATCACGGGCTCGATCAGCGGCGTCGCCGACACCCTCGATAGTGCCATTATGGAATCGGCCATAGGGCTCTACACGACCGAGCCCCTCCGCTGGGAATGGGTATGGACCGGACGGGCCGAGACGGAGCGGGAGACGGCCGAGTGAGTTCGCTGGTTCAATGCTCGGCATAGACCTGGGGCACCGTGGGAGCAGCAGCCAGAATGGTCAACCGTGGACAACATCAGATCGGCCATCATGGCCCGACCAGCGACGCTATCTCCGACTTACTGAAAACGGGAATTGACAACGCAGACTCGGTGTTGGACTATCAACACGCGGCGTGCCGCCTAGCGGAACGGCATGCCAACAAACTGAGCTGCGGCGCGGATCTCCTGCGCACAAACCGACAAAGAAGGCGGAACCATGGGCGTGGGACTTGACGATGACCTGCTACGTGACTTTTTCGGCAACGCCGAACAACGTGCGATCTTCGACGGACCGCAACGACTGCAGGGGTGGCTGGATGTAGAGCGCGCTCTAGCACAAACTCAGGCTGAACTCGGAATCATCCCGGCCGAAGCTGCGCAGCGTATTTCAGCGCACTGCCAGAGCGATCTTTTCGATATCGATAAGCTGCGCCAACACGTCAGCGCAACACAGCATCCAATCGTTCCGATGGTTAATGCGCTGGAGAAGTTGGTTGGCACAGAGTTTGGACAGTTCGTGCACTATGGTGCAACTTCTCAAGACATTATGGATTCCGGTCAAGCCCTTCAACTGCGTCAATCACTGCAGGGTATTGAGCGCGATGTAGCTGCAGCCACGAAGGCAGCCGCGTCGCTCGCTCTGAAGCATCGCAACACTACTCAAGTTGGTCGAACGCATGGACAACACGCCGTTCCGATCTCATTCGGTCTGAAGGCCGCTACCTGGGTAGATGAGCTGCAGCGGTTACAAACACGCATAGCAGAATCGCGCGATCGAATTCTCACAGTTCAGATCTTCGGTGCCGCCGGAAGCATGGCAGGGTACGGTGACCGTGCCTTCGAAGTAAAAGCGGGTGTGGCATCGCGGCTCGGCCTTACGGAACCGGTGGCGCCCTGGCACGCGACTCGAGACCGCATAGCCGAGCTAGGTTCCTTGATGGCCCTCCTCGCTGGTGTATCCGAGAGGATCGCGGCAGAGGTGATTCGCCTGCAATCCACAGAATTTGGGGAACTGGTCGAGCCTCTCCAGCCTGGTCACATCGGATCATCGACGATGCCGCAAAAGCGAAATCCGCACCTTTCCGAAGGCATCGTAGCCAAAGCACGAATTGCGCAAAGCCTATCCGCTGGGCTACTCCGAAATGGCGCTCACCAGCACGAACGCGACATGGGGGCATGGGCTGTCGAGTGGCTGACTGTCCCTGAGTTGATGGTTGGATCTGGCGCGATGGCAGCCGATCTGAACCATCTGCTGGAAGGTTTGCAAGTAAATGTCGAGCGTATGCGAAGAAATGTCGGAATCACCGGGGGCCAGGTCAACGCCGAATCTCTGATGATGATTCTTGACTCATCCATTGGACGTGATCATGCCCATCACCTTCTCGTTGAGTTGACTCGATCCGCCGACCTTCGAAACCTGAACTTCTCCGAGGTTGCGACGGCGGATGAACGAGTAGCCTCCCACCTGTCGCAAGACCAGATAATGAAAGCTCTTGATCCAACACAATACCTAGGTTTCGCGCCCGAGGTGGCAGACCGCATCAGTCGCGCGCTCACCGCTGATGCGGAGGACCGACCCTCGATCAGCCCATAGCCCGGCATCTAGTTCGTTGGCTCAGCTCTGCCGCCTGCGACAACATCAAGTTCTGGCAAAGCGTGCCCTGACAGGCAGCAGGTGGAGGGGAGGTTGAGGAGTTCGAAACACTGAAACGCTACGCCCGAGAAACGATCACCGTACGGATCCGACACCTGTTCAATCGTACGGCGAGCAAGGCCAGCGACGGGAACGATCCACTCAACTTGTACGGCGTTCCAGAGAAGTTGATTTCGAACGCACACTCGTGCCCTATTCGGTTCACGCGGGCACGAGCGCAGAGAACCCACCGGCGGTCGTGACTACCTTGTCGCGCACACCACACAAGATGCCGTCGAAACAAGGCCGAACGCAAGCGCTGGGCTGACGAATCGTAAGGAACAAGAATTGAAACTTGGACTTCGGATACCACAACGCGACAAGGTGAACCTTCGTCTAGACGTCACCGAGGTGGCTCAGACTGCGGAAAATAACGGATTTGACAGCCTCTGGGTCTATGAGCGAAGCCTCTATCCACTAACGCCCGAGGAACCCTATCCATACTCTGATCCGCCCGGCGGCGATTGGCCATCCTATTATCGGCAAACCGCAGATCCACTCAGCGTACTTGCCGCTGCCGCGATGGTAACCAGTCACGTGCGTCTTGGGACGAGCGTGCTCATCGCCGCGCAACATATTCCTTTCCAACTGGCGAAAACAATAGCAACAATCGATCAGATCAGTGAAGGCCGATTCGTCGCGGGCTTCGGCGCCGGATGGTCGAAAGACGAAATGCGCGCCGCAGGAGCGGATCCTAATCTTCGAGGACGCTACCTCGACGAGACGCTCGACGTCCTCGCGGCAGCATGGGGACCGGATCCAGTGAGCTACCAAGGACGACGCACGATCGTCAACAACGCTATCGTCGGCCCGAAGCCGGCGTCACGAGTGCCTGTTCTCATCGGCGGCGGAGGTAACCCCCGGACCATCGAACGAATCGCTTCTCGAGCCGATGGATGGCTGTCCATTCCCTTCGGCTCAAAAGGATTCCAGGAGATCGAATCCACCTGGAACAAGATCCGCGAGCGAGCCGTCGAACTAGGTCGCTCCGCCGAGCACCTCGAGCACATCGTCTGTGCAAATATAACTCTCACCTCCGAGCTTGCGGGGGCCGAACGCACACCTTTCGTCGGCACGATCGACCAGATTGGCGAGGACGTCGTCGCCGCGTCGGAAGTGGGCGTCGACGAGCTGATCATCGATCTGAACCTTCAAGATCCTTGGTTCACCGATAGCAGAAGAATGCTAGACACGGCACTCGAGATCTTCCACCGTGTCAACAAAACGCTGAAACATACGGTAGCCGATAAGATATCGGGTTCTTCGGACCCACGATAGGGAGATATCGGCGTACTCGATCTCGTCGATCGAGGTGGTCTTGTCGTACACCGGCGCATCGAAGGGGAAGGTCTGCGCCTCACCGTGATTGAGCGCCTCGGTGACCGCGATATCATGGAGCGCAACCCTGATGGTGGTTGCGCTGTTGGTCACCGTCGACGAGCACGTAACAGTGGCCGAACCGATTGCCGGGTTCGCGATCAGGGCGAGAGCGGAGAATCCGGCGATCGCGCCGGGACAGACGACAAGGCGCGTGCTTGTTGCAGCCACGGGACTGTTCCTTATCGATTGTCACCGCGCCCCCGCGCCCCGTGCCCAGGCGTCGCTTCCACCGAGTGTAGTAACGATGCAGCTGTCCGATCCGGAAGACGTCCTGGGGACGACGAACCCCCGCTCCGATTTCACTACCGACCGGCTTCGACGGGTAGCTTTCGCGGCTGGCTCGATCGGCGACCGGGCATCAGTCAGTCGTTGTGGTCGCCGTGCAGAGCCACAAACGCAAGCAAGCTGTGGAATCCGGTGACAGAGTGCTCGACGGATCAGAGCAGTGAACTCACGTTCGCTGCAGTGTCGGAGACCTGCTTTCCCCACCAGGGCACACGATGCTCGTCGAAACGGGTCTCCGGCATCGAGATACCGATGCCACCTACCGGGCATCCCCCCTCCCCCAGCACAGCTGCCCCGACGGCACATACTCCCATCCGGTTCTGATTGACGTTCACCGCATACCCGACGCGGCGAATCTCCTCGATCTTCTTCCGGATCGATTCGGGATCGGTGTCGGTCTGCGGAGTGAGTTGCTGGATGGGATTGGAAAGAATTCTGTCGACCTCGTCGTCCGGCAGGCGCGCCATGATCGCCATTCCCCCCGACGTGTGAGGTAGCTGCCATGTGCTGCCGACCTTGATGAAGGTGCGAACCGCCTGATGGGAATCCATGCGTTCGATCTGAACCACCCGTTCCGCACCGTCACGGACCTGGAGTGTGATGGTCTCGTTCGTCAGATCCCGCAGCTCACGCATCGGTTCGAGCGCGACCGTTCGCAAGTCTCCCTTGTCCCAGCCGCGCCGGCCCACGGCGAGTGCCCGTGACGTGAGCTTCCATCGCGTGTACTCGCTCTCATCGCTGCGGATCCAGCCGGCGGATGCGAGTGCCTGAAGAGTCCGCTGCACGGTCGATTTCGGCAACTGAAGGGTGCGTGACAGTTCGCCTACTCCGACCGGCTGGCTCTCCGCCACAGCTTCGAGTACGCGCAAACCTCGTTCGATGCCCTGCACCTACTGTTCCTCTCCCTCGACCGCCGCTCCGCGCGGTGCAACATTTCGTACTGTGCCGATTATCGGCACAGTATCTCGAAATGTCCAGTCTTGATATCCGCTACGGACTCACCGAAGGCGACTCTCGGCGGCCGCGCCGACGCCGACAGGCGTCGAACTGTCCGCGAGGATCTTGAAGACGCCCGTCGCCGTTGCCACCACCGAGTCGTTCACCCGCAGGTCGGAGTCCGCGAAGACGATCGATGCCGTGCGCCGCACGATACGGGGTGAGCTCGTCAAGAGGTCACCGACCCGGACGATACCGAGGAAACTGACATTCAGCTGCACGGTCGCCATGTTCTGCGTGCCGGATTCCGCCAGGGCGGTCGAACCGAGAGCTCGGTCGGCGAAGGCCATGATCAGGCCCCCTTGCACGACTCCCCGAAGATTTCGATGTTTGGGCTCACACCGCAGTCCGTATTCCCGTGCACCGCCTTCTCCGCGACGCCGCAGCAGCAGTGGACCGATCAGCCCGATGAACCCACCGTCGTGCACCTCGTCCCATTCGACTTCGCTCACGCCCACCTCAACTTCTACTTCCATCCTGGCTTCGATCTTTCGTACCCATCGAGTCGGGTCGCGACATGATGGGTGGCGCGGAGCCGCCGACGGCGAGGTTGGAGACTCGCTCGTCGGCGGCCCGCGAGGTTGCGCCGGCCTCGTGCCTCGTGACCACCACGAGCACTGCCGGCCGCGCAACCGGTCAGTGGGTCACTGGGTAGCCGAGAGCACCTTCGACGGCACGGCCGAGTCACGGATTTCCCACAGCACCGGCTTGATGCACCGGAAGAACTGGGCTGCGTCCTCGCTCATCGGGAAGTGTCCGAGTCCCGCCATCGGAACGACCTTCGCACCCTCGATCCGCGCGCCGAGTTCCTCGGCCTCCTCCGGTCCCGTCGCGAAGTCGTATTCGCCGTTGAGGATGTACACGGCGGTCTTCGACGTATCGATGTTCTGTGCCGTTTCCCGAAGATCGTGCTCGACGCTGTAGTAGTGGAGATCACCCTTGAAGACCGGCGGGGACCCCTGGCTGTAGACCCAGGTCGTTTCCCTGCGGCCGACCTCGGGCGCCGTCGGCGAGGTGAGCGCGTACATCGCCGCCGGCTTGGAGTCGTTGCTGATCTCGGGGTGGAACCAGTAGTCGAGGTAGAAGCCGGGCGAATGCAGCGCCGCCTCAAGCGCGATCACGGCACGGAACACGCCGGGGTAGTGCAGGGCCAGATCGGGGGCGAGGTTGCCGCCCATCGAACTACCCATGTACACCGCGTCCTCGCAGCCGAGGGCCTCGGCCAGGGCAACGACGAACTTCATGAAGAAGTCCTGGGTCAGGTTGTACTCCTGCTCCCACCATCGCACCGAGAGCGGTGGAAGCGACCGCCCGTGATACGGCAGATCCCACGTGATCACACGGAAGTGCGAGGTGATCTCCTCGTCCTCGAGGAGATGACGATACTGGCGGCCGTCACAGCCGGCGGTGTGCTGGAGAAGCAGCGGGATCCCGGACCCGCTCTCCTCGTAGTAGACCCGGTACTCGACGTCGTCGATCGTGAGATGGACGTACCGCCCGACCGCCTTGTCGAACTTCGTCGTGGTCATTTCGCCTCCTCGGCAACGTTGGTGTACGAACGCATGAAATCGAACAGTCGCCGGAGCGCGGCGTAGTAGGCGAAGAACATCTTCATGTCTCCCCCATAGCGGAAGTTGTGCCGGGTGACCGCCGAGAAGAGGTCCTGATAGAACGGGCGAGGCACCCGCTGGAAGAACTTGCTCCATTCCTCGATCGACGCCGAGATCTCGATGTCGTAGTTCCGCGCAACCGTCATGAGGTTGTTGCCCTCGGGCGGTGCCATGGAGTCGAGTCGACCGTCACGAATCACCAGCACGTAGGTTTCATCGCCGATCTCCAACCGGACGATGGCGTTCCAGAAGCGCGCCGCAATCTTGAATTCGGGATCCAAGTTGAGCGCCTCTGTGAACCTCTCCGTGTCCACAAATGGCATGGCCTTTCCCTTTCCAGTAAGTCGCTATTCGACCTGCGATCACACGCGGGCGGCGTGGGGTTCGCGAGACATGACAACCGCGGGCCGCCCCCTAGCAGGACTGTGCCGTTCAGCGGTACGCCGTGTCACTTTCGAGTATGTGTACTGGCTCACAATTTGTCAATACGCTGACGTGGACCTCCGATGTCCGAGCCCGACACACCCCGCCCAGCGCCGAACTGCATCGCTCGGAGACGCGCATGCTCCACAGGCTTCGTCGGTTGACGTGAATCTCACTATGTGGCACCGCTATTCCAGCATTTGGCTGAGCGCGATAGCTTCTGTGGACCGACGCCCCTTCCGCCCGATGCACCCCTGCACTCGGGCTGGGCGACTCGTCACGCGCGGACCCAGTCCCACGTTCACAGTTCGGAGATCTGATGAAAATTGCAGTCATTCCCGGGGACGGAATCGGGCCCGAAGTCATCGCCCAGGCGGTCAGGACCTTGCACGAGGTTGCCCCCACCATCGACACCAGCTACTTCGACCTGGGCGCCCGAAACTACCGGGCAACAGGTCGCCTGCTCGCCCCGGAAACACTCGACGAGATCCGGCATCACGATGCGATCCTGCTCGGTGCGATCGGCGACCCCACCGTCGCCGCCGGCACACTGGAACGTGGCATCCTTCTCGAAATGCGCTTCGCGCTAGATCATCACATCAACCTACGCCCGACGAAGACGATGCCCGGCGCGCCTCGAGTGCTTGCCGGAGATGTGAATGTCGACCTGTTGGTAGTCCGGGAGGGAACCGAAGGCCCGTACACCGGCAACGGGGGCGCACTCCGCGTCGGAACGCCCCATGAAGTCGCTACGGAAGTCAGTGTCAACACACGCTTCGGCGTCGATCGACTTCTCCGGGAGGCGTTCGAGCGCGCCACGGTCAGGCGGCAGAGGTTGACGATCGTGCACAAACCGAACGTTCTCGCCTTCGCAGGCTCCTTGTGGACCCGCGCTGCCGACGACCTGGCAGCGCTGTATCCGGACGTCGAGGTCGATCACATGCTCGTCGATGCGGCCATGCTGCATCTCGTCACTAACCCTGCCCGATTCGACGTCATCGCCACCGACAACCTCTTCGGCGACCTCATCACCGATCTCACGTCCGCCCTGGGCGGGGGTGTCGGGCTGGCGGCAAGCGCAAACATCGACGGCTCACGGAGGAACCCCGGCATGTTCGAACCGGTACACGGGAGCGCCCCGGATATCGCAGGTCGAGGAGTCGCCGATCCCACAGCCGCGATCCTCTCGGTCGCGTTGATGTTGCATCACCTCGGGCTGTCACGTGAAGCGAACGCCATCGACCAGGCAGTTCAGGACCACGTCGCATCCCGCGGACAGGAATCCTGCTCCACCGAGGAAATCGGTGAGCAGATCAGGAGCCGAGTGCGCTCCGAATGACTCACACTGCTTCGCCATCGGCCGGCTGCCAGTCCGCAATGAGTTCCACGAGGCCGGGAAAACGCTCATCGAGGTCTTCGATGCGGACTCGGCTTCGTCGCTCGAGCCCGTGCTGCCGCTGTCGGATGACACCTGCCTCCCTGAGCGCTTTGAAGTGGTGGGTGAGGCTCGACTTCGGCCGGTCGAATCCGAACCATCCGCACGTGTGGTCGTATTCCTCGGAGCTGGTCAACAGCCGATTGACGATCGTGAGTCTCAGCGGGTCGGCGAGGACGCCCATGACCCGCTCCAGACGGATCTCCGATGCCGCCGGTTCGGGTAGCGGCGTCGGCAGAGAAGGCTCTTCGCTGTCGCTCGTGCGATAGGTCTGCGCAAGGTCGGTCATAGATCCAGCATAGCGCTAGTACGAATTTTGTCGTACCATCTCTGTACGACATTTCTCGTACTAGTACGACCGGTATCGAACCGGGTGCGGAAGAGGAGACAGCGATGGCAAAGAGTTCGGCCGGCCCGAAGGAACTGAGGTGGTCCCTGGCCGCCGCAAGCACGGTGACAGCCGTATTCGTGCTGTCCAACGCACCCACACCGCTGTACACGCGCTGGCAAGCGGAATGGGGATTCAGTTCCGGAACCTTGACGATCGTGTTCGGGGCGTACATGGTCGGGCTGATCGGGACCCTGCTCGTCGCCGGGAAACTCGCCGATCGATACGGGCGGAAGATCGTGCTCGTCCCAGGCCTGATCGCCGCGGTCACCGCGGCGGGGCTCTTCCTGTCGGCCACGGACGTACTGTGGTTGCTGGCGGCCAGGGTGCTGGCCGGCGCCGCGGTCGGCGCGGCCGTCACCGCGGGCATGTCGGCGACGATCGATCTCGCCCCCGATCACCGGCGCCGGACCGGATCTATGATCGCCTCCGCTGCAATGGTATTCGGTGCCGGACTCGGCCCCCTCCTGTCCGGGGCGCTCTCCCAGCTCATCGACACACCACAGTCCTGGATATTCGGAATCGTGCTCGCGATAACGACGCTGACGCTGGTCGTCGCGATACGGTTGCCACTCCACCGCGAATTCGCAGAGGACGGTCCTGTCGGACCTCTCTGGTCATGGCCTTCCGTTCCTCGCCCGAATCGCCGTGAACTCGCTTGGGGAGCAGCAGCATTCGCTCCGGGCATCACCTCGACCTCGTTCTTCCTCTCCCTCGGGCCGACAGTCCTTGTCACCGGCATCGACGCCCCCAGCCCGCTACTCGCGGGCGCGGCGGCATGCGGCATGTTTCTGGTAGCAACCGGAATTCAGTTCGCCCTGACACATCTCCGTACCAGAACCCATCTCGCCCTGAGTTCCGCTGCCGCGTTCGTCTCGATGGCGACGCTGACAGCGAGCGTCACCATCTCCCCTACACCGGCGTTGTTCGTCATCGCGGCACTTCTTGCCGGCGCCGCACAGGGCCTCGGCCAGCTTGCGGCATTGACGCTGATCGGCACCCGCATCGCCTCGAACCATCGCGCCGAAGCAAACGCGACCTTGAACATTGCCGGCTACATTCCTGCGGCTCTACTACCCGTGGGAACGGGCTACCTGATCCAATTCCTCCCCTTCAGCGCAGCCATCATCACGTTCGCGGCAGCCGTCATGGCATTCTCCCTCGCAGCCCTGATCACCGTGCGAATCAGCACAGCCGAACACCTGAGCCCCGGCGCCCCGGACGAGCACGTGATCCGCGGGGAGACGGATGCCACCGCCGAGGAAGCACTGCTGGAAGCGGCGCGGCCATGACACACGGAGGGTCGTGTCGCCGGGCACCATTTGTCTCCACGTCGATGGGTTGGACCCCGTCAACCCTTGTCAGGAGCTCCGCCGAGGGGCTTCACTGAAACTTGGTTCTCGATCGCCCAGGACGACAGACAGGGAGAATACAGATGCCCACCCATCAGGCAGTTCACGTCCAGGCCCCCGGCGAACCGCTGACACTCGTCGACGTCGAAACAGGGTCGCCCCCGCGCGACCACGTACGCATCGCGGTGTCGGCGTGCGGAGTGTGCGGCACCGACCACGCCTTCGTCAACGGCGCGTTCCCGGACATGTCTTGGCCCCTGACACCTGGACACGAGATTGCCGGAACCATCGCCGAACTCGGCGACGGCGTCGACCACTACACCGTCGGCGACCGCGTCGCTGTGGGTTGGTTCGGTGGGCACTGCAACCGGTGCATCCCCTGTCGTCAGGGCTCCTTCATTCATTGCGAGAAGTTGCAGGTGCCGAGCTGGCAGTACCCTGGCGGATACGCCGAGTCGGTGACCGTTCCAGCAAACGCACTGGCCCGGATTCCGAACGAATTGTCCTTCGCCGAAGCAGCACCCATGAGTTGCGCCGGAGTCACCACGTACGACGCGCTGCGCAAAACCAGGGCCGTCCCGGGCGACCGCGTCGCCATCCTCGGCATCGGCGGACTCGGCCACCTCGGTGTGCAGTTCGCCCGGGCGATGGGTTTCGAGACGGTCGCCATCGCCCGCGGCGCAGACAAAGGCGACGACGCCCGCCAGCTCGGCGCCCACCACTACATCGATTCCACCGCCGGTGACGTCAGCGAAGCGTTGCAGGCTCTCGGTGGCGTATCCGTGATTCTGGGGACCGCGGCGAATTCGAAAGCGATGGGTGATGTGGTCGGTGGGCTGCTTCCGTTCGGTGAACTCACGGTCGTCGGTGTCACGCCCGACCCACTGCCGATCAGCCCCCTACAGCTGATCACTCCCGGCGTCGATGTCACCGGCCACCCGTCCGGCACCGCCCGCGACGTCGAAGAGACGATGCACTTCGCGGTCCTGTCAGGCGTGCGCGCCCGAATCGAGGAACGGCCCCTGGCCCAAGCGGCGGAGGCCTACGCCGCGATGGAGGAAGGACGCGCACGCTATCGGATGGTCCTCACGATGTGACCGTTCTCGGCAACGGTTGATCGACTGTCTTCAGCGGAGTTCGTTGCCGCTGCGCCGTTCGATGCCCCAGGTGCCGGGAGGTCCGTGGAGCTTCTCGTACGCGGCCTTTTCGGCGTCGTGACGGGACGCCTTCCTCGGGTTCTCCAGGTCGGGCGGCAGTCCGTGCCTCTCCAGGCGTCGAGATCGGTTCTGTGCCATGTACGACACCGCATAGAACACGGCGAGCAGCACTCCGAGCAAGACCATGGAGGCTCGCAGTCCGAGCGGCCCCGGGAACAGGAAGAACGCGGCGAAGACCGGAACGAACGGGACCATGCTGCGAACGAGGTGCCGGGGAACCGCCCAGTCACCGACCAGGTCGTTGCGGACCCAGTCCTGCATGGAGTCGGGTAGTTTACGGCCTACCGCGTAGCCCAGCCACTGTAGGGGGCCGGGCCGGGTTCGTTGCGTGTTTCGGGACATGACAATTACCTGTTCATGTTGTGCTGAAGTCGAATTCGACATGATTGTCCTCAGTGATCGAGCGCGCCCGCTCTGAGCGCAGCCTGATTGACGCGGGTGAGAACGTCGTGAAGTTCTTCGAGTTCGGCCAGGCTGACACCGAGCTTTTCGATAACGGCGGGCGGAATTTTCTCGGCCTCCGCACGTAGCGCAGCACCGGCTTCGGTCAGTTCGACATCCAGTTGCCTCTCGTCGGCCCGGCTGCGGGTGCGCGTGATCAGTCCGGACGCTTCGAGACGCTTGAGGAGCGGCGAGAGGGTGGGTGAATCGAGTTGCAGTGCGGTCCCGATCTCCTTGACCGCCATCGGGGCCTTTCCCCAGAGGGCGAGCATGACCAGGTACTGCGGATGCGTCAGCCCCATCGGTTCGAGCAAGGGGCGGTAGACGGCGAGTACCGCCCGGTTCGCGATCGCGAGCGCGAAACACACCTGCCGGTCGAGAGCGAGTAGATCGTCGCCGGCCTTCCCCTGCTGGATGTCTGCGGTCATGCCACTAGGCTACCAGAATGATTCGTGCAATAACTAATATTGCACGAATCATTCTGGAGGTTGCCGGCGATCGTCACGGGAATCGCGCAACGAGGGCATCGAGGCCGGTTCGCGGGCCGGAGAAGAACGGCGTCTCCAGCCGAACGTGCCTGCGCGCGTCAGTAGCGCGAAGGTCTCGCATCATGTCAACTATCCGGCTCGGGTCCGGAGCCTCGAAGGCGAGGATCCACTCGTAGTCGCTCAACCCGAAGGAACTCACGGTGTTGGCCCGCACGTCCGGGTAGGCGCGAGCCGCTCGGCCGTGTTCGGCGAGCTGCCGTCGCCGTTCGGCGTCCGGCAGCAGATACCACTCGAGCGATCGGTTGAACGGGTACACGCACACGAACTGTCCCGGCTTCTCGTCGGCCACATATGCCGCGATGTGGCTGCGGTTGAATTCGGCCGGCCGGTGGAGCGCGACCGCACTCCACACCGTCGTGCACGCTCGACCGAGTCTGCAGCGCCGGAAACCGGAGTAGGCGGCCTGCAATTCCTCGACGGTGTCGGCATGCGTCCACATCATGAAGTCGGCGTCTCCACGTAGTCCTGCGACGTCGTACATTCCGCGGATTGCGACACCGGACTCGGCGACTCGCTCGAGGTATGTGCGCGCATCGTCCACGACCTCGTCGCGGACATCCGGCAGCGCGCCGGGGACCACCTGGAACACGGTGAACATCATGAACCGCACGCGCTGATTGAGTTCGGTGAAGCGAGACCTGGTCAAGGCGCGGGCTACCTCTCGACCGGGACGCCGACCAACGAGCCGTACTCCACCCAGGAGCCGTCGTAGTTCCGGACGTCGGGGTAGCCGAGCAATTCGTGGAGAACGAACCAACTGTGCGCCGATCTTTCGCCGATCCGGCAATAGGCGATGATGTCCTTCGTCTCGTCGAGGCCGGCGTCGCCGTACAGGGCGCGGAGCGCGTCCTCACCGAGGAAGGTGCCGTCGTCAGCGGAAGCCTTGGACCACGGCACGTTGACAGCAGTCGGGACGTGCCCCGGAACCTGGGGTTGTTCCTGCGGGACGTGCGCCGGGGCGAGGATCCTCCCGGAGAATTCGTCGGGAGACCGGACGTCGACAATGTTCTTTCTCCCGATCTGCTCGATCACCTCGTCGCGGTGCGCGCGGATTCCCGACACGGGCTCGGACGCCACGTAGTCGGTGGCCGGCCGGGTGACCGCCTCGCTCGACAAGGGCCGGCCGTCGAGCTCCCACTTCTTGCGTCCGCCGTCGAGCAGCCGGACGTCGCGGTGGCCGTAGAGCTTGAAGTACCAGTACGCGTAGGCGGCGAACCAGTTGTTGTTCCCGCCGTACAGGATCACCGTGTCGCCGTTGGCGATTCCTCGCTCGGACAGGAGTTTCTCGAACGATCGCCGGTCGATGACGTCGCGGCGCACCGGATCTTGAAGATCGCGCTTCCAGTCGATGCGGACGGCACCGTCGATGTGATTCGTCTCGTACTGCGTGGTGTCCTCGTCCACCTCGACGAGGACGACGTCGGGGTCGCGTCCGTGTTCGGCGACCCATTCGGCGTCGACCAGAAAATTGCTTCTACTCATGGTTCATCCTTCACTTCGTCGGCAACCGGGGTGTGCACATATAATTAATGCACGATCTATTCGTCTACGCTACAGTTTTGCGCACGCAGTTTCGACAGGAGCACCGATGACAACACCGAAGACCCGCCCTGCGCAGGCAAAGGCCCCGCGCACGGAGGGGCAATGGGCTCAGGGAGACCGTGAGCCGCTTAACGTGAACGAGCAGGTCAAACAGGATGACGACGGCCTCAACGTGCGCAAGAGAATCGAGGAGGTGTACTGCCGTACCGGTGTCGCCGGCATCGACCCGACCGATCGGCGAAGCCGCTTCCGCTGGTGGGGGCTCTACACCCAGCGCGCACCCGGCATCGAGGGCGGCCGAACCGCCACGTTGCCGCCGGAAGAGCTCGAGGACGAGCACTTCATGCTGCGCATCCGCATCGACGGAGGGGCACTGACCACCGAACAGCTGCGCGTCGTCGGTGAAGTCTCCCAACTGTTCGCCCGCGACACCGCGGATCTCACCGACCGCCAGAACATTCAGCTGCACTGGATCAGGGTCGAGGACCTACCCGAAATCTGGCGGAGGCTCGAGGGGGTAGGCCTCACGACCGCCGAATCCGCAGGCGACACCCCGCGCGTGGTCCTCGGCTCGCCGATGGCCGGCATCGCCGTCGACGAGGTTCTCGACGCCACACCCGCTCTGCACGAGATCACCCGCCGATTGATCGCAAACCCCGACTACTCCAACCTGCCGCGCAAATTCAAAACCGCCATCTCCGGTCTCCAAGACGTGGTCCACGAGATCAACGATGTGGCGTTCATCGGTGTCGACCACCCGGACCATGGCCCGGGACTCGATGTCTGGGTCGGCGGCGGCCTGTCGACGAATCCGCGGATCGGCGAGCGCCTCGGAGCGTGGGTACCACTGGAAGACGTGCCCGACGTGTGGATCGGAATCGTCTCCCTCTTCCGCGACTACGGGTATCGGCGACTGCGGGCGAAGGCACGCCTGAAGTTCCTCGTCTCGGACTGGGGTGTCGAAAAGTTCCGCGACGTGCTCGAAACGGAATACCTCGGACGCGCGATGCTCGATGGACCAGCACCCGAACCGCTCGACGAACCACGCGATCACGTCGGCATCCAGCGCCAGAAGAACGGGCTCAACGCCCTCGGGATCGCACCCGTCGTCGGCAGGGTCGGCGGCACCGTGCTGACCGACTTGGCACGAGCAGCGGCAGCATCCGGATCCCGACGAGTACGCATCACCCCGATGCAGAAACTGGTGATCCTCGACGTCGAGGACGACAGTATCGACTCCCTCCAAGCCGATCTCGAAAAACTGGGTTTCCCCGCTCGTCCGTCGCCCTGGCGACGGAGCACCATGGCCTGCACCGGCATCGAATTCTGCAAGTTCGGGATCGTCGAGACCAAGGCGCGAGCCGCCGCACTCATCACAGACGTCGAGAAGCGACTTGCCGACGTCCAGGATCAGCTCGAGCACCCGATCACAGTTCACCTCAATGGGTGCCCCAACTCGTGCGCCCGCATTCAGGTCGCCGACATCGGCCTCAAGGGCATGATCGTGACCGATGCCGATTCCAACCAGGTCGAGGGCTTCCAGGTCCATCTCGGCGGCGGCCTCGGGCTGGACACGAGCTTCGGGCGCAAATTGCGCGGCCACAAGCTCCCCGCCACCGAGGTGCCCGACTACGTCGAGCGGATCGTCCGCCGGTACGTGGCCGGACGCGAAGGCTCCGAGAAGTTCGCGACCTGGGTCCAACGCGCCACCGAAGCCGATCTCGCATGATCGGCTCGCACTGCCGGGCACCGCGCAGTCGAGGCTGAAGCGAGACTTCCTGGAGAACCCGCCTGTCGCGGTCTGCTACTTGCCGGCGTCGGTGACGGGCTCGCGCTCGGGAACTGCGGCCGCGTGGTCGTTGACCACGTGCTTCCACCACGAATCGAGCGGGCTCGGTTCCGGCCACACGATCGCGTCGGCCGGGAGCGGCCCTGTACTTTCACGCGGGTGGCTCGACTCCTGTCGCATCAGCTCGCCTGTGCGTGTCGGCGGGGCGGAAGCTGATTGACCAGCTGCTCCCACTCTTCGAATCGGGCGGCTTCGGGCGAGCGCCGTCGGGGCGAGGGGCCGGCAGCCAGGTCGACCAGGCTCCGGGCAGCGCCGAGGACGGTCAGATGATGACGCCGGGCAACGTCGAGGAGTTCGTCGAACGCCTGGGCGTCACTGCAGCCGCGACCGGCGATCAGGATTCCCTTCGCCGTGCCGAGCAGTTCACGTCCGTCGGGACGCCTACGAGGGATCAGGCGTGTCGGGCCGGGAGTCGGAGTCAGTAGTTCGGTGCTGTCCTCGATCATTCCGCGATGCTCCTTCGCTCTCGTGCATCGGCTGCCGACCCGCCGGTGTGCCGACGATCCCGTCCGGACGCAAAATGTGAGTCACGTCACTGTCGATGCCTCACCAGTTCTAGCCGACGGCGCCGCGCCTGTCATCTAGACAAATGTCCAGCTGTGCCGTCACATGACACAGCGCTCAGGTAGTGGCCACCGAAGCCTGCCTGGCGGGCCAGGGTCAGGGTCAGCATTTCCGGCGGGGTGTAGAAACTGATGAACGGTGTTCCGGCCGCTCGTGCACCGCTCTCGGACGCCCGGAGCGATCGGCGTCGTCGAGAAGTTCGGTCGATAGAAGGAACGTCCATCGCCAGCGTCGAGCCCGCAGCGAGACCGGCGAGCTGGCGCAGGGTGGCCGCGGTGGAGTCTTTCGTGAGGTACATCGTCACGCCGGTGGAGACGACGACCGCAGGCAGGCGAGAATCGAAGCCCGCCGCAACCAGCTGCTCCGACCAGGACTCGCTCGCCTCGAAGTCCACTGGCACCAGCCGCAGCCAGTCGGGAACACCGAAGCCCAGCTCGATCAGCCGGTTCCGCTTCCAGGCTTCGCGGCCGGTTGGCCGTTCTCGTCGACGAGAACGTGCGGTGCAGCGTCGACCTGTACGTGCATCGCCCGCCACAGGGCAACTCGCACGGCAGTGCTCACGGTCAGCTCTTCGCCCGCCGATGCCACATCCAGCTAACGCCCGCCGCTCCCAGCCTATATACCTCGTATGAAACCTTCAGTGACGCGAGCCATCGGCCTGTTCACGGCCACAGCAGCCGCGTTCCTCGCGTTCGCCACACCCGCGGAGGCGGACTCCCCCACCCCCGTCTACTTCCGGGTGGGGAACTTCAACTGCTCGATCGCACCCGACGACTCGGTGGGATGCGATCTGCCGCAACCATTGCCGATGGACTTCCCGATCCTCGGCGAGTTCGGACTGCCGTGGCTGGGACCCGTCCAACACGTCGTCGTCGACCTTCCCTGGCTTCCGGCGCACCCCACTTACCCTCCCGGCACCCCGTTCACCCTGCCCGGCGGCAACCCCGACATCTCCGAGGTCGCCACCAGCCAGAGCATGTATCAGAAGACGATCACCCACGGGGGAACCACCTGTCTCGCAGGGTTCATGGGCGACGTCACCTGCACCGCCAAGGGCCACAGCTTCGTCGTCACCGTCTACGGAATTCACGCGCACTGAACCGGTACCGCACACGCAACGTCACACGGCGAGGTGCCGGGAGAGGTAGGCGGCGGTGGCGGAGTCGGCCGTCTCGGCAACGACCATCGGTGGCCCCGAGGCGATGATCCGGCCGCCGTTGTCTCCGCCGCCGGGCCCGAGGTCGATCATCCAGTCCGCCGAGGCAATGACCGGCATGTCGTGTTCGACGAGTACGACGGTGTTTCCCGCCGCGACGAGACGTCGCAACACCGTCATGAGGCGGTCGACGTCGGCGGGGTGCAATCCGGTGGTCGGTTCGTCCAGTACGTAGAGCGTGTGCCCGGATCGGATGCGTTGCAGTTCGCTGGCGAGCTTGACCCGTTGCGCCTCCCCACCGGACAGGGTGGTGGCCGATTGGCCGAGTCGCAGGTATCCGAGACCGACTTCGACCAGCATGTCAAGGCTTTTCGCTGCTGCCGGAACGTGACTCAGGAACGCGCGCGCGTCGTCGACCGTCATCGCGAGAACGTCGGCGATCGTCCGGCCGTCGACGAGGACCTCGAGGGTCTCCGCGTTGTACCGTGCGCCCGCGCACGCCGGGCACGGCGCGGAGGCCTCGGGTAGAAACAGCATGCCGATGGTGATCGAACCGGCGCCCTCGCATTCCTCGCAACGGCCGCCACTGACATTGAATGAGAATCGGCCCGGGCTGTATCCGCGTTCACGGGCAACGGGGTGTGCGGCGAAGAGTTTCCGGATCACATCGAAGAGTCCGGTGTAGGTGGCAAGATTTGAACGTGGAGTCCGCCCGATGGGGGTCTGGTCCACACGCACCAGCCGGTTGATGTGTCCCAGCCCGTGGGCGGCCACGATCGTCGGCTCGGTGTCGTTCTCACGCTCTTCGGCCAGTACGACTGTGGAGTCGTCTGCGTCGTCTCCCCCGGTGTCGGTGACGGGTTCGCTGTCGACGCCGAGGTGTTGGGCGACGACGTCGGTGAGAACCCGGCTCACCAGTGTGGATTTGCCCGATCCGGACACGCCTGTGACCGCGGTGAGCACCCCGAGCGGGATTCGCACCGTCAGATCCCGCAGGTTGTGCATCGTGATGCCGGCGACTTCGATCCACCTGCTCGGCAGACCGGGCTCGGGGTAACTCTCAGGTGTTCCGAAAAGGTATCGGCGAGTTATGGATTCGGGAACGTGAGCGAGACCGTCCACCTTGCCGCTGTACAGCACCCGCCCGCCGTGCTCCCCGGCTCCGGGACCGACGTCGACGATCCAATCCGCCGCGCGGACGACGTCGAGGTTGTGTTCGATGACGAAGACGGAGTTACCTGCCGCTCGTAGCCGGCGCACGGCGGTGACCAGCGCCTCGGTGTCGGCGGGATGCAGGCCTGCGGACGGTTCGTCGAGGACGTACAGCACTCCGAACAGGCCCGATTGCAGCTGGGTGGCCAGCCGCAGGCGCTGAAGTTCTCCCGGCGAGAGCGTGGTGGTCGAGCGGGCAAGGCTCAGGTAGCCCAGCCCGAGTTCGATCAGACCCGCGAGGCGTCCGCGAAGGTTGTCTACCAGCGCCGCGGACGCGCGTTCGGTTGCGTCGCTTGCGTCGGAACCGCGGGATGCGACGACGGCGTCGAGGACCGAGGCCAGATCGGCCAGTGACAGTTCCGTGGCGTCGGCGATGTCGAGGCCGGCAAACCGTACGGCCAGCGCCTCGGGGCGCAGCCGTTTGCCGTTACACGCACTGCAGGGCCGGGACACCAGATATCGGGCGACCTTCGCCCGCTGGGTTGCGCTCTTCGTCGTCGCGAAGGTGTGAAGAACGTAGGTGCGGGCGCTCGAGAACGTCCCCTGGTAGTCGCGCACCATCTTGCCCGGGTCGCGCACGGGTGACACCGTGACCGTGGGTTGTTCCTCGGTGGTGAGGATCCACTCGCGCTCGTCTTCCGGAAGCTCGGACCAGGGGCGGTCCACGTCGATACCGAGTGTGTCGAGGATGTCGCGGTAGTTCTTGCCCAGCCAGGCGCCGGGCCAGGCGGCGACGGCACCGCCGCGGATACTTCGGCTCGGGTCCGGCACCAGGGCATCGATATCGACGTCGTGGGTACGGCCGAGGCCGTGGCAGGCTGGGCATCCGCCTTCGGGTGTGTTGGGCGAGAACGCGTTCGAGTCGAGAACGGGGGCGTCCGGCGGGTAGGTGCCGACTCGGGAGAACAGCATCCGCAGCACGTTCGAGATGTGGGTGAGGGTGCCGACCGACGATCGGGCGGAGGTGTGACCGCGGGCCTGCTGCAAGGCGACCGCCGGTGGAAGCCCGGTGATGTCCCCAACCCTGGGCGCTCCGATCTGATCCATCAGCCGGCGTGCGTACGGGGTGACGGACTCGAGGAACCGCCGTTGTGCTTCAGCGTAAACGGTGCCGAAGGCCAACGACGACTTCCCCGATCCCGAGACCCCGGTGAACGCGACGATGCAGTCCCGGGGAATGAACACATCGACGTGGGCGAGGTTGTGTTCGCTGGCGTCGAACACTGCGATTCCGTTGAATTCCTGGGCACGTAACGGTTCAGCGTGCGGTCCGGGATCGAAGGTGGGCACAACTGCTCCAGGTGTCGGTTCGTGCTCGGACAGGTTACGTCCCAGTCTTACTCGAGGGGTGGAACCATGTGTACTGGCGACGCTCTTTCGGGGAGAGTCCGCCCCAGTATTCCGGCCCGACCAATGCCATCAGCTCACCTGTACCAACTTGATCGCCGCGGCCTCGATGGTGTCTTCGGAGAGCAGGACCTCGAGGGCGGCATCGCCGAGCGGGATGAAACTGTCCTCACTGGCTACCCGCGCGAGACGGCCGGTGAAACCTTCGTCGATCAGGGCGGTGACGACGCCCTCCGCGACGCCCCCGGAGGATCGGGTTTCGTCGACGACGAGCACCCGTCCGGTGGCGTTCGCCTCCCGGAGAATGTCCGAGACAGGCAGCGGTGCGAGCCACCGCATGTCCACCACGCGCGCGGCGATGTGCGCCCGTTCGAGACGGCGCGCGACGCGCAGGCTCATGTGCACCCCGTTGCCGAGCGTGACGATCGTCAGGTCGGTACCGTCACCGTACGTGCGGGCCGAGCCGATCGGCACATGGTTCTCGGTCCGCTTCGCCGGATCCGGATACGGTGCCAGCCACCGCTCGTCACCGTTCTCGTACAGATCCCGGGTGTGATACAGCGCAATGGGTTCCAGATACACACACAAAGCGCCCGCGGTGCGCGCGGCCGCGGCGCACGTGTGCATCATGGCCGCGGCGTCGTCGGGGCGCGCCGGGGAGGCCACCACGATACCGGGGATGTCACGCAGTGCGGCGACGGCGTTGTCGTTGTGGAAATGCCCGCCGAACCCCTTCTGATACCCGTACCCGGCAACCCGCACCACCATCGGGTTGCGGTATTGGCGGTCGGAGAAGAACTGCAACGTCGCGCCCTCCCCGCGGATCTGGTCGGCGGCATTGTGCAGGTAGGCCAGGTACTGGATCTCCGGGAACGGCAGCAGTCCGGACACCCCCGCTCCCAGCGCGAGTCCCAGGATCGCCTGCTCGTCGAGGAGCGTGTCGAACACCCGCGCGGACCCGGCCTTCTTCATCAGACCGCGGGTCACCCCGTAGACCCCGCCCTTGCGGGCGACGTCCTCACCGAACACCAGCGCCTCGGGGTACCGGGCCAGCACGTCGAGCAGGGCACGGTTGATCGCGAGAGCGACAGTGAGCGGACCTTCCTCCTCGGGAAGCGGGGATCCGACGAACTGCGCGCGACGGTCCGGGTCGACGCGTTCCGGCGCGGCCGCGGCGGCCTCGACTGCACTGTCGGTGAGTGGCTTCATCACCGCCGCGGGACTGTCGAGTTGCGGCAGCTCGCCGACTTCCTGTGCGAGCGCGTCGACTTCGGCGCGCTTGTTCTCGTAGAGGTCGAGGATGTCGGTGGGGCTCAGGTGTCCGCGCTCGATGAGGAGTTTCGCCGTGCACAGCACCGGATCCCGGTCGAAGTCGGCGGTGATCTCGCTGGTGGTGCGATAGGCGGCTTCGAAGTCGGAGCCGGCGTGACCCATCAACCGGACGGTGCGCAGGTGCAGGAACGCCGGCTTGCGGTGCCTGCGAACCCAGTCGGCGGCATGCTTCGCGGTGGCGTAGGCCATCGGGAGGTCGGATCCGTCGACCGTGAAGTACTCGAGACCTTCACGATTGCCGAAGTTCGCGGCGATCCACCCCTTCGGCGTCTTGGTGCTGATGCCGATGCCGTTGTCTTCGCAGACGACCAACAGCGGAAGCGGAAGGCCCTGGAAGGCCGAGTGGATGGCGGTGTTGATCGCGCCGACCGCGGTCGAATGATTCGCCGAGGCGTCGCCGAAACTGCAGACCGCGACCGCGTCCTCGGGCCACGCGGAGAGCACGTTCAGTTTGGTGGCGCGGGCGATGGAGAAGGCGACGCCGACCGCCCGGGGCAGGTGAGAGGCGATCGTCGAGGTCTGGGGAATGATATTGAGGTCGTGGCGGCCGAACACCTTGTGCCGGCCGCCGGACATCGGTTCCTCGGTGGCTGCGACGACGCCGAGAAGAACATCGCGCAGCGGGTTGCTGCCCCGGACCTGCCGGGCACGTTCGAGGAAGAAGGCTCCGGAACGGTAGTGCAGCAGCGCCGGATCGGTCGGCCGGAGGGCTCCCGCGACGACGGCGTTCCCTTCGTGCCCGGACGATCCGATCGTGTAGAAGCCCTTGCCCTTCGCGCGAAGCCGTCGGGCAACCAGATCCAGGTGCCGACTGCCTAATTGAGAATCGAACAGGTCCAGGGTTTGCTGCACGGACAGGCTCGACGCTGTCTCGACGGGCCGGTCGTGATCGCTCGCTCCCGGACGTGTCGTATCGGCCATCGCGGCGACGGTGGTGGTGAAGTGATCATCGATCTGTTCGGCCATGAATCCGGCTCCTGAGGGGCAGGTGATCGTCTTCTGCTGGGCGGTGCAACGGGTGGGGTCAGACGATGTTTGTTTCGCCTGTGCCGATACCGGCCTGCGCGAAACGGTCCAGGGCGAACGAGCTGATGTCGTATCCGGGCTCTTTGCCGTGGTAGAGGTCGCGCACGATCTCGCCGGTCGCCGGGCCCATCAGGAAGCCGTGGCCGGAGTATCCGGTGGCGATGAGCAGGCCTTCGACCTCGGTGGAGCGGTCGATGATCTGGTTGCGGTCGGGGGTGACCTCGTAGAGGCCGGCCCAACCGGTGCTGATGCCGTAGTCCAGTACGGCCGGCACCCGGGTCTCGGCGATGGCGCCCAGTCCCATCAGCCAGTCCTCGAGTTCGAACTTGAGGTTGAATCCCTCGCGCTCGTTCGGGTCGGACCAGCCCAGAAGCAGGCCTTTGCCTTCCGGGTGGAAGTAGAAGTTCGACGGGAAGTCGATGGTCAGCGACGGCGAGGATTCGGGCAACTCGGACAGCGGCTCGGTGAAGGCGATCTGTCGGCGGACGGGAACGACGGGGATGTTCACCCCGAGCATGTTGCCGATGCCGGCCGACCAGGCTCCGGCGGCGCAGACCACGGTGTCGGTCTTGATGCGTCCGTGTTCGGTCACGACTGCGGTAATGGTGCCGCCGGTGCTCTCGATGTCGGTGACCGCGCAGTGGCGGACGACGCGGGCGCCGTGTCGACGGGCAGCGGCGGCGTATCCCATCACGACCGATTCGGGCGTGGCCTTGCCGTCCTGGGGCGACCAGGAGGCGGCGAGGAGTCCGTCTGTGCTGATGAGCGGCGAAATCTTCTGTGCTTCTTCGGGGGTGACCATGCGGCTCGGAACGCCGTGGCGGTTCTGCAGCGCGACGCTCTCGGTGAAGATGTCGACGTTCGTCTGGTCCGAGAGGAGGTAGAGGTAGCCGTCGCGGCTGAAGTCGATCTCCTGGTGGTACTCCTGCGCGAACCGCGAATACACGTCGAGTCCGCGCAAACCGATCGCGATGTTGGCCTCGTTGCTGAAGGAGGCGCGAACACCGCCGGCGGCCTTGCAGGTCGAGCCGCAGGCCAACTCGTCCTTTTCCAGGAGGACGACATCGGAGACCCCGGATTCGGCGAGGTGGAACGCAATGCTGGCGCCGATGACGCCGCCGCCGATCACGACGACGGATGCCTGTTCGGGAAGTTCCTTGCTCATGTCGTCCTCTTCTTTCCTTCGAGAGTAGTGATGTGATGCCCGACCGGTTTCCGGGACACCTGACGAACGACCGGGTCGATGACTTTGCCTGGAGGAATGGCGCGCGCCCACTGACCGGAGTGGGGTCACACAGTTGCGCGTGGGGGGTTCCGAACCTTTTAGAACGCGGCGTTCTGCGGGGAACGCCCGCGGAGCACCATGGCTTCGCGCACGCGCTCCTGGGCGGTGGTGCGGGCCACCTCGTGGGTGGTTCGACCCTGAGCCTTCGACGCATCGAGGGTGTCGATGGTGCTGGCGCGCAGCTTGTTCGAGATGTTGTCGAACACGGCTGCCGGTTCGGGGCGGATTCCGGAGTAGCGGGCATCCATCGCCACGGCTGCGGCGACCACACCGCCGGCGTTGGCGATGAAATCCGGAACCACGGTCACGCCGCGGTCGAACAGCACCGACTGTGCTTCGGGGCTGCTCGGCAGGTTTGCGCCTTCGACGACGATCTTGGCCGGCAACGTGCGGGCGAGATCGGCGTCGATGACGTCCTGCAACGCCGCCGGGATCAGGATGTCCGCGGTCACCGAGAGTTCTTCCCCGGCAGCGAGAGGCTTGGCGTCGGAGTACTGGTCGACGAGTCCGTCACCGTACTGATCGCGCAGATCGAGCAAGGTGGCGACGTCGAGCCCGTCCGGGTTGTGGATGCCGCCCTGCGAGGTGGACACAGCGACGATGGTGGCCCCGAGTTCCGCGAGGCGCTTCGCGCTCGCAGCTCCGACCGCTCCGAAGCCCTGGATGGACACGCTCAGCGAACCGGTGGACAGGCCGAGGGCCTGCGCGGCGGCGTCGGCCGACTCCGCGACACCGTGGCCGGTGACCCCGAGCTGGTCGTACGGGAGCCCGCCGAGCGCGTGGGGGGTGCCCACCGCGCCGCCGCGTCCGCCGACCTCGTCGAGCATGATCGCGGCGTCCTTCTCGGTCAATCCCACGTCGAGCCCGAAGACGTACTCCTCGGGGACCTCGTTGCGCAGTGCCCGGACGAAGGCACGCAGGACCGCCTCCTTGGAGGAGGCAGTCGGGTCGGCCCAGATGCCGGCCTTGGCCCCGCCGTAGAACAGGTCGACCCCCGCCCACTTCCAGGTCATGTTGCGGGCAAGCCTGGCGACCTCGCCGACACTGACCGTGGTGGACATGCGGGTGCCGCCCTTGCCCATTCCGCGGGCGGTGTTGTCGATGACCAGAACGCCGCGCATGCCGGTGCGTGCATCGGAGACACACACGACCTTCTCCGGGCCCCATTCGTCGATCAATTCGAACATCGTCGTTGCTCCTCGTGCGATTCGATAGGGGGGATGTCAGCCGAAGTTGACGCCCTGAGCCAGCGGCAGCTCGCGGGAGTAGTTGATGGTGTTGGTCGCGCGGCGCATGTAGGCGCGCCAGGCGTCCGAGCCGGATTCGCGGCCGCCGCCGGTGGTCTTCTCGCCGCCGAACGCGCCGCCGATCTCGGCGCCGGACGTGCCGATGTTGACGTTGACGATGCCGCAGTCCGAACCGTCGGCGGCGATGAACCGCTCCGCCTCACGCTGGTCGGTGGTGAAGATCGACGACGACAGACCCTGCGGGACGTCGTTGTGCAGGGCGATCGCTTCCTCGAACGTGTCGTAGGTCAGCACGTAGAGGATCGGGGCGAAGGTTTCGTCCTTGACGATCTCGCTCTGGGCCGGCATCCGCACGATCGCCGGCTCGACGTAGTACGAGCTTTCGCTGCTCGGGCGGCGCTTACCGCCGACGAGGATCTCGCCGCCCTGCGCGACAGCCTTGTCGAGGGCTGCGGTCATGTTGGCGTGGGACTTGCCGTCGATCAGCGGGCCCACGAGGGTGCCGTCGGCGAACGGGTCGCCGATTGGGAGGCGGCCGTAGACCTGGGAGATCCGGTCGATCAGCTCGTCGGCGATGTCCTGGTGGACGATGATGCGGCGCATCGAGGTGCAGCGCTGGCCGGCGGTGCCGGCTGCGGCGAAGACGATTCCGCGGGTGGCGATGTCGAGGTCCGCCGACGGGGTGACGATCGCAGCATTGTTTCCGCCGAGCTCGAGGATGGCGCGGCCGAACCGGGCGGCGACGCGGGGAGCGATCTGCTCGCCCATCCGCTCGGAACCGGTCGCGCTGATCAACGGCACCTTCGGGCTGTCGATCAGGGCCTGGGTGTCGGCGGCACTCGCCGAGACGAGAACATTCAGGTTGGCCGGGGCGCCGGATTCTTTTGCGGCACGGTCGAACAGCGCCGAGCAGGCGGCGGCGGTGAGGGTGGTCAGCTGCGCGGGCTTCCAGATCACCGAGTCACCGCAGACGATGGCAAGAGCCAGGTTCCAGGACCACACCGCGGCCGGGAAGTTGAACGCCGAGACGACACCGACGACACCGAGCGGGTGCCAGGTCTCCATCAGTCGGTGTCCGGGACGCTCCGAGGGCATGGTGCGGCCGTCGAGCTGCCGGGACAGACCGACCGCGAAGTCGCAGATGTCGATCATTTCCTGGACCTCGCCGAGGGCCTCCGAGCGGATCTTGCCTACCTCGATGCTGATCAGGTTGGCGATGTCTTCCTTGTGCTCGGTGAGCAGTTCGCCGAGGCGTTTGATCAGGAATCCGCGGACCGGGCCGGGAACGGTGCGCCACTGCAGGAAGGCCTCGTGGGCGGCATCGATCGCGGCCTCGACGTCGGTGGCGTCGGCGGCGGGATAGTCGAAGAGGCTCTCCCCCGTGACGGGGGAGCGGGTGGTGATGGTGTTCTCGACCCCTGCGGTATCGAGTACGGCCGGGTCGACCCCACACCGCTGCAGGCTGGTGCGTGCAAGAGTGCGCAGTTCGTCGGTGGTGGGAAGGGCGATGGTCTCGGCGACAGCGGTGCTCATTTACTTGACTCCTTGGGTAGCGATGGGTGCCGGTTCTTCGATGGGTCCGCGGATTCCCAATTGGTTGGCAACGTGATCGAGGGAAGCGCGGCGGATCCCGTCGTAGAGCGTGTACGGGTTGTGCAGTGTGCGGCCCAGAACTCCTTCCATCCAGGCGGCGTCGATATCGGTCGTCGACTGTGTGGTGTCCTTGTGTCCGTCCGAGGTCAGATTGGACTGGAAGATCCCGGCCGCGGATTTCGGCAGGAAGTCCTCGTAGACGATCGGCTCCGGGCGGACCCAGCCCTGATCGATCAGATCCTGTAGCGATCGTCCGGGCATCGTGCCGTTGCGTTGCTTGTCGTTGTCGACCCGGTAGGTGAAGTACGCCAGATCGTGGAGCGCGAGCCCCTGTTCGGTGGCGGGCACCTGCTGGTTCCACAGCTCCGCAGCGATCTCGTTGCGTACCTCGGCCGACACCGGCGCGGTCGCGGCCGCCTCCCTGACCGCCTGCTCGATCTCGACGGTCAACCGATCGTAGACCTCGCGGCCGCGGACCGTGGCTGCGATACCGCGGGCCTCGACCTCACCGAAACGCACTCGCAGTGAACCCTTCTCGACGGCGCCGTCGGCCTCCCGGAACACCCGCGGTTCGGCGAGAGCCCGGAACGAGGTCTGCCGCAGCAGCAGATCCGGACCGGCCCACCGCGGCGGACCCTGGATCGTGTCGATCATGTCGATCCGGCGACGCTCCATGCGGGCGTAGAGATCGTCGATGTCGAGCACGCGAGGGGTCAGGTGGTTGATGTGTGTGCTGGCGACGCCACCGATATCGGCGGCCACCGAGGAAACCTGCTCGAGTTCGCGGTACCAGGCGCGGTCGACGGCCTCGGTGGACAGCTTGAATGCCGCTGTGGCCAACGTCAGGAACATCTCCGCGTCACCGGAATTCAGCCCCCGGTACTCGGTCGCCCGGTCGGCGAGGACCAGCAGTTCGGTGGTGAACAGCTTGCGCTTGGCGAGGAAACTTTCCAGGCGTTGCTGCAGATCGGCGCTGAAGAAGCGGCGATCCGAGGGCACCAGCATGGAGGTGAACACCCGGAAGGGGTTGCGCGCCAGTTCGTCCGGGTCCGTCGGACGGAAAGCCGTCGAGACGACCGGGACGGAACTGGCAGCGGCCTCGCGCAGGTCGTAGAACCCGACCGGGTACATGCCCATGGCCGCGAACACGCGGGCGACCTGGGCCATCTCCTGCGGGGTGCCCACTCGGATGGCTCCGTGACGTTCGGCGGTGACCCGGGCAATGGAACCCAGACGTTCTGCGCCCGCACCGAGATTCGACAGCACGGTGTCGTTGACGGCCTGCGATACCTCGAGCAACGTGGTGTATGCGGGAACTTCCTTCCCGTACATGTGCGAGAGACGGCGAGCGAACTCGGCGCGCAGTTCCCACTGCTGGGTGATCGGCATGGCGTGCAACTCCAGGGTCGATGAGGATCGGGTGAGATCGAGATCGTGGTCGCCGGCCGGCTCAGAAGAGCTCCGACGTGTCCGACGTCTCGTTCCGCACGTTCATCGTGGTCCGCGAAAATGAATAGCACCAGCGAAGAAAGCTAGCCACTACCGTTTAGAATCTCTATATGAATATGAGCTTGGCGCACCTCGTCGCACTCCGAGAGCTGGCCCGGCGTGGAACGATGGTCGCGGTCGCCGAGGAACTCGGGTACACCGCGGGCGCAGTATCGCAGCAGATCGCAGCCTTGGAGAAAGCCGTCGGCTCCCGGCTCGTCACCAAGGTGGGTCGCAATGTCGTGCTCACCGATTCCGGCACCGTTCTGGCCGAGCATGCGGTGAAAATCTTGAGCGCGGAACAGAGGGCCCTCGACGCGCTGCGCGCGGTGCACGACGACGTCGCTGCGCCTCTTCTTCTCGGCACCTTCGGTAGTACCGCTGCAGCGTTGTTGCCACCGGTGGTGGCCGCAGCGCAGCGCAAGTACCCGCATCTCGCCCTGAGCAGCCGCGAACTCGACGTCGACGACGCCGCCACCGCCGTCCAACGCGGTCAGGTCGACGTCGCATTCGGGCTGGACTACCCCAATTCACCGATGCCCCGCACACCGGATATCGAGATGATCACCCTACGCAGCGAGCGATTCGGGCTCGCCGTCTCCTCCGGCGCCTACGGCATCCGCACCGAGGGGACCATCGATCTGCGCGAGGCCGCGGAGTGGAACTGGATTCTGCCTCCCGCGGAGACCCAGTTCGGTCGCGCTGTCCGCATCGCCTGCCGTCAGGAGGGTTTCGAGCCGATCGTGCGGCACGAAATCGTCGATACCGCGGTGTCTCTGGCGCTGGCCGGAAAGGGGCTGGGGGCAGCGCCGGTCACCGACATGATGATCAGGCTCAACAGTTCGGTGCCGATCATCCGCGTCGACCTCGAGCAGGAGATCGGTCGGCGAATCGTCCTCATACGCCTCGCCGGCTCGGAGACCAGGCCTACGGTGCGGGCCATCACCGACATCGTTCGCGCCGCGGTCGACCCGGCGTCGACGGCTGCCGAGAAGATCTGATCGCCCGATCGGACGCAGCGGTCAGGTCTGCTCGCCGTTGCGACCCTCTTCGGTTCCGAGGTGCTCGAAGATGAAGCGCCCGAGGGTGAGGCCGACATGCAACTCGAGGCGCTGCGCACCCACCGAGAGATCGAGGCCGGTGATTTCCTCGATCTTCGCGAGGCGGTAGTACAGCGTCTGACGGTGAATGCCGAGGACACCGGCCGTTGCGCCGGTGTCACCGGCCTGGTCCAGGTAAGTCTGTGCGGTGACGAGCAGGTCGACGTTGCGGTGGTCGAGCAGGGCCCGGACGGACGGGGTGAGGACTGCATCGGCGACGACGCTGGTGGGCCCGCACGAGGACAGCCGGTAGATGCCGAGTTCTTCCCAGTACGCGATCGGTCCCATCGATTCGTCGTGCCGGGCGACCCGGACACCGAGTTTGGCTTGCTGCCAGCTTCGGCGGGCAGACCGCAACCCCTGGTACGAACCCCCCACCCCGACCAGAGCTCCGGCACCCGCACCGCTTTCGGCAACGGACCGAACGGGGTCGACGGCGCCGTCGCCGGCAGGGATCATCACCGCGGTCAACGATCCGATCGGTGCCAGCAGAGCGCGTGCGCCAGGGGCGGGCAGGAGACCGTCGACGGCCAGCACGGTCAACGCGCCGCCGTCCGGGAAGAGCCCCGAGTCTTCGATGCGAGTAATCGCACGGGCGAACGCCTTTCGGTCGCCTTCGAGGAGGTCTGCGACGGCGACCGCCATATCGTCACGACCCCGGGCGGTGTGTGCGAGTTGCGCGCCGGCCTGGCCGGCCAGGGACATTGCGGCGGTGAGATCGCCGTCGGACACGGCGCTGTTCTCATCCGCCAGGACGAACAGATATCCGTATGCCGCGCCTGCGTAGCGAGCCGGAAGACAGATCCGCGACGACGCTTCGATATCCGGATTCTCCGGCGTGATCACCGGGCGCGTGGTATCGGCAATCCCGAAGCTTTCGTACCACGCGCGCGCCTCCGGCGGGCAACTGCGGGTAAGGATCGACTGCACCCGATCTTTGTCGACGCCAGGCAACTGGGTGCTGTAAGCGATCAGCGAAAAGGCCCGGTCGACCAGGACGACTGATGCCGACAGACGTTCGGCCACCTCGGTGACCACTTCATCGAGATTCACTTCACCATCTCCGTGAACAGCGTATTTCGTGAGCGATAACTATGGCGATCATTCGGAGTCGGCCATACATGTGTCTGACTGACGGGGCGGAAAGTTCTGGCACATGTCCCTAGCATGCTACGTGGTGGGCCGTTAGGTTGATCACACACGAACGGAAGTTCGCCATCTCGCCGGGCCCAGGACGGCATTTCCGTCCCCGACCCGTCACGGTATCGCGGCGTCCGATCACGCCTGCGACCACAGGGGCACAGCTCGCGCTTTCGATCTCGTGTCCGACTCGACCTTTGGAGCGTTTGATGTCCACTCTCGAACAACCGCCCGAGACGTTGCAGAAGTCTCTGAAACAACGACACCTCACCATGATCGCGATCGGAGGTGTCATCGGCGCCGGGCTCTTCGTAGGTTCGAGCGCCCTGCTGCACACCTCCGGCCCCGCAGCATTCGTGTCCTACGCCATCACCGGTGTCGTCATCGTCCTCGTGATGCGCATGCTCGGCGAAATGGCCACCACCAACCCGTCGACCGGATCGTTCGCCGGCTATGCCCGCAAGGCCTTCGGGGGGTGGGCCGGCTTCACCACCGGCTGGCTGTACTGGTTCTTCTGGGTCGTCGCGGTCGGCGCCGAAGCCGTCATCGGCGGCAAACTGCTGCAACGCTGGATCGACCTGCCCTCCTGGGTGATGGCGGTCGTCCTGCTGTTGGCCATGGTCGCCACGAACCTCCGCTCGGTCCGCAACTTCGGCGAGTTCGAATACTGGTTCGCAGGCATCAAGGTCGCCGCGATCCTGCTGTTCCTCGCCCTCGGTGCCGCCTACGTCTTCGGGCTGTGGCCCAGCCATTCCGCCGATTTCTCCAACCTCACCGATCACGGCGGCTTCACCCCCAACGGCTGGACCGTCATCCTCTCGGGCGTCGTCGTCGCCGTCTTCTCCATGGTCGGCCCCGAAATCGCCACCATCGCCGCCGCCGAATCCGCCGAACCGGAGAAGGCCGTCGCCAAGGCCACCAATTCCGTGATCGCCCGCATCGGGTTCTTCTACATCGGCTCCGTGCTGCTGCTCGCCATCATCGTGCCCTGGACCGACGTCAAGGTCGGCCAGTCGCCGTTCGTCGACGCCCTCACCCACATGGGCATCCCCGGCGGACCTGACATCATGAACGCTGTGGTGCTCGTCGCCGTACTCTCCTGCCTGAACTCCGGCCTCTACACCTCCTCGCGGATGCTCTTCACCCTCGCGCACAAAGGCGATGCGCCACAGAGCATCGCAAAGCTGGACAAGCACGGCGTCCCCCGCAACTCGCTGCTCCTTGCAACCCTCGTCGGCTTCGCCTGCATCGGCCTCGACTACCTCTCCCCCGACACCGTCTTCGCCTTCCTCCTCAACGCCTCCGGCGCCACCATCCTGATGGTCTACCTCATGATCGCGATGTCGCAGATCAAACTGCGTGGCCTGATGACCCGAGAAGAGGTCGCCCAACTCCGCCTGAAGATGTGGCTGTTCCCCTACCTGTCGATCCTCGCTGCCGGCGGCATCCTCGCCGTGCTGGTGTCGATGTTCTACGTCGAATCGTCCCGCTCGCAGATCTCCCTGAGCGTCGGAGCCCTCATCGCGACGTTGATCGCCTACCGGCTTCGCCGGCGCATCAACCCGCAGAGCCCGCTCGCGAACAACATTTCCGCTCCCGCTCCCGGGCCGGTCACCAGGCCCGCCTCGAAGTAACACCCCGGGTGGCGGCGGGTGAGACCAGATACACGGTCTCACCCGCCGCCACCCTTGTGTGTGCACCCCCGAGGGTCAGTCCCGTCGGCGCGCAGCACCGGCGTCGAGCTGCGCGGCGAGCAATTGCGCCAAGTGGTCACCGCGACGATCGGTCAGATCCGCCAACTGCGTCCGGCAGGAGTAGCCGTCAGCCAGGATCGTGGTGTCCGCGTCCGCCCCGGCCACGGCGGGTAGGAGTTGCTGCTCGGCGACCGCCACCGACACCTCGTAATGCCCCTTCTCCACCCCGAAGTTGCCGGCCAACCCGCAGCATCCGCCCAGCCGCTGAACCTGTGCACCGGCCTTCTCGAGAAGCTGCGCGTCCGGACTCCACCCCATCACCGAATGATGGTGGCAGTGCGGCTGCGCGACAACGGACTTGCCTTCGAGAGACGGCGGTTCCCACCCGCGGTCCGTCAACAGTTCCGCGAGGGTACGGGTTGCGTCGGCGACCGGTTCGGCCGCCGACCTACCGAGCAGTTCCGCGGCGTCCGAGCGCAGCACACCCGTGCAGGACGGCTCCATTCCGACGATCGGAATTCCGGCCGCGGCGCTACCGGACAGTGCGTCCACGGTGCGGCCGAGGATCTTCTTCGCCGCGGTGAGCTGCCCGGTGGAGATCCAGGTGAGTCCGCAGCACTGCTGCTTGTCGGTCAATTGCGGCCGGTAGCCGGCGGCTTCGAGCACCTGCACCGTGGCGTGCCCGACCTCGGGGGTGAAGTAGTTGGTGAACGAGTCCACGAACAGCAGCACCGGGTCACCGGTCGTGGCACGGTCGTTTTCGGTGGCCTTGAACCAGGACCGGAACGTCTGCTTCGCGAACGGTGGAATGGTGCGGCGCTTGTCCACTCCGGCCGACGACAACGCCAGCGGTCCGATGCCGGGAACGCGCATCGTGGCGTTGACCAGACCGGGCGCGTGGCTGGCGATCTTCGCCCAACGCGGAAGCCATCCCAGCGAGTAGTGCGAGGCGGGGCGGATGCGGCCCTTGTAGCTCTGGTGCAGCACTTCGGATTTGAACGCGGCCATGTCGACACCGGTCGGGCAGTCCGAGGAGCACCCCTTACAGGACAGACACAGGTCGAGGGCGTCGTGAACCTCGGGCGATCGCCAGCCACCGTCGATGTCGGTGCCGTTGATCATCTCCTGCAACACGCGCGCGCGGCCGCGGGTGGAGTCCTTCTCCTCCCGGGTCGCCTGATACGACGGGCACATCACTCCCCCGGTGGCGGTGTTGTCGGCCCGGCATTTTCCGACGCCGGTGCAGCGGTGCACCGCCTGGGTGAAATCTCCGTCGTCGTGGTGATAGGCCAGGGCCAGGTTGCGGCGCAGGAGTGGGGCTGCGGGAATGCGCAGGTCCGCGTCGACCGGGCGGGGGTCGACCACGACTCCGGGATTGAGGATGTTGTCCGGGTCGAAGACGTGCTTGACGGCAGCAAAGAGTTTCATCGCGTCGGGTGAGTACATCAGCGGCAATAGTTCGCTGCGGGCGCGGCCGTCCCCGTGCTCACCGGACAGGGATCCGCCGTAGCCGGCGACGAGTGTGCTCGCCGCGACCAGGAAGTCCCGGAAGATGCGGTCCCCGCCGGGCTTGTCGAGCGGCCAATCGATGCGCACGTGCATGCATCCGTCACCGAAGTGCCCGTACGGCAGGCCGGTAACGTCGAATTCGTCCATCAGGGCGTCGAAGTCGCGTAGATAGTTGCCCAGCATGGCCGGTGGCACGGCCGCGTCCTCCCATCCTGCGTGTGCGGGAAGGCCGGCAGGACTGCGGCCGGCGAGTCCGGCGCCATCGGCGCGAATCCGCCACAGCTGGGCCGTGCGGCCCTCGTCGGTGACGACGAGGCTGTCCACGGCTCCGCAGTCCCGTCCGACCTGCTGGGCCCTGGCGATCGTCTCGTCGAGGTCGTCGCCGACGACCTCGACGAACAACCAGGCCGCCCCCGCAGGCAACGGCGGAACCGCATCCGGACCGCGGCGCTCGCGCACCACGTCGACGATCCGGGAATCGATACCCTCGCAGGCGGTCGGATCGAACTTCAGCACCAGCGGGGTCGCGTCACCCGCCGACGCGATGTCGGCGTACCCCAGCACGACCAGGACGCGGTGGGCGGGCTCGGACACCAAGCGGACCGTCGCGCGGGTTGCCACCGCGAGGGTGCCCTCCGTGCCGACCAGCATGCGGGTCACGTCGAACCGATTTTCCGGCAACAGGTGTTCCAGGGCGTATCCGGACACCTGACGGCCGAATTGCCCGAGCTCGGTGCGGATGGTCGCCAAACCGGCGCGGGTGACCTGCTGTAGTGCACTCAGCGCCGGGGAGGCCGTCACCTCACCGGCCGAACCCAGTTGCAACGACTCCCCGGTCCCGGTCAGAACGTGCAAGCCCTTCACGTTGTCCGAGGTCCGGCCGTATCCGAGCGTGCGCGAACCGCAGGCATTGTTTCCGATCATGCCGCCGATGGTGCATCGAGTGAACGTCGATGGGTCGGGCCCGAATCGTAGGCCCTGCGGTGCGACGGCCTGCTGCAGCACCGTCTGAATCGTGCCCGGCTCGACGGTGGCGGTCTGTGCGTCCCTGTCGATCGACAGCACCCGGTTCATGTGCCGGCTGAAGTCGAGAATCAGTCCGGTCCCGACAGCGTTACCTGCAACGGAGGTGCCGCCACCGCGAGAGGTCAGCGGCACGCCCTCTCGGCGGCACACCGCGAGGGCGGCCGCCACCTCGTCGGCATGGCGCGGCCGCGCGACGACCAGCGGTCGCACCCGGTACAGGGACGCATCGGACGAATAGGCAGCGCGGGTGGTGCCGTCGGAGAGAACGTCGCTCACTCCCGAACTGCGCAGCTCAGCGGCCAGTGATTCAGCGGAGATCATTCGTAGCATGCTACAACCTCTAGCATGCTACGAACAGCCCCGTGTTGTTACAGTGATCGGGTGGCAGACGAAGCGCTCGAACTCGAACCGCTCACCCCGTTCGCGGGACGACGGATGGAGCAGGCGATCGCGGCGGTGCGGGCGGCCATCGACGACGGCCGCATGAAACCGGGAGTGAAGTACTCGGTCTACCAACTCGCCGAGGGTCTGGGCATCTCCCGAACCCCGGTGCGGGACGCTTTACTGCGCCTGGAAGAAGTGGGAGTCATCAAGTTCGAAGCACGCCAGGGCTTCCGCATTCTCCTCCCCCAGCCGAAGGAGATCGCGGAGATCTTCGCAGTCCGGTTGGCCCTCGAACTACCCGCGGTCCGCAAGGCCGCAGCCGCGGCCGACCCCATGCTCTCGGATGCACTGCAGCGGCAACGACGCCTGATGCAGGACGCCGCCGCCGGCGGCGACGAACACGAGTTCGCCCATCATGATCTCGGGCTTCACGACCTGATTCTCGACGCCGCCGACAACGCCCGAGCCCGCGCGATCGTCAAGACCCTTCGCGAGACCACCCGGCTGCTCGGGGCCAATACCGCCGACAAGACCAGAACACTCACCGACATCGACGACGAGCATGCGCCCATCATCGATGCCATCATCGCCGGGGACCCCGACGGAGCGGAAGCCGCCATGCGCGTTCATCTGGTCAACACCGGGAAACTCCTTGTCGCCCAAGCTGTTCTCAGCGACGACTCCGGCCTCTCCGTCGACGAGATCTGGTCTGCCGTCATCTCCTGACCAACGCGTCAACCCTGCGGCGGCTTCTCCGGTGTCGCGCGCCGGTGCACGGCAAGTTGCAGTTCGAACAGCAGCCGGTCGGCGGCGTCCTGCAGACCGATCCCGATGATCTCTTCCACTCGGCGGATCCGGTACCGCAGCGTGTTGGGATGCACGCTCAGTGCGGCGGCGGCATTACGAACGTCCCCGTGCTCCGCGAGGTAGGTCTCGGCGCTCTCGCACAGGTTGGAACCATGCTTGCGGTCGTACTCGTACAGCGCATCGACGCGCGGATCGTGCAGTTCCGGGTGCTCGCCGACGAGGTCGAGGATCTCCCCGAGCAGCACCGCGGTGCGGGATTCGGCGAGCGTGGTCACCCGTCCCTCCGGGAACGTGGCGGCAGTGCCGTCGAGAACCCGGTCGACCTCGACCCGCGCCGCGGCCACCTGCGCGAGGTCGGGAACCGGAACGGCGATCGCGGCCCGCAGCACGATCGACCGCTTGGCCTCGAACTGGTCGACGAGCTGCCGCGTCCACGCGGTGACCCCCGCAGCGGACTTGTAGCGAGGAAGGAGCACGTAGGCGCGATCACCGATCACGGTGGCGACCGAATGGCGGCTGAACGAGCTCGCGTGCAGGCGGAGCATGCTGCCCATTCCGGCGAACTCGCCGGTGGCCGTCGAGCTCTCCGATCCGGTCGGCGCGAAGCCCACGACAGCGGCCGCGCCGCTCATCGGCAAGTTCAGGGCGCTGGCCACGGAGGGAACATCGACGCCCCCACCACGCGCACCGAACAACCGTTGGACCAGCAACCCCTCGGTGGAGGGGGCGTTGAGACTTCGGGAGATGATCCGGGCTGCGATCGCCGAAGCGCCGCGCAACACGTCCACCGCATCCGGATTGAACGGTGCGTCGCCCTGTTGCACCCAGATCGAACCGAGAAGCCGCGGTGCGGTCGAGGTGTCCTCGGTGGACTGGCGGATGCTGACCACCAGGCGCCGCTTGGTGGCGAGTTCTTCGTGCGCGGGCACGTCGATGACCTCGTCGCTTTCCCGGAGCCGGTCGAACACTCCCCACTTCTGCAGTGTCCGCAGGTAATCGCGTGGGCCCTCACGGCCGAGGATCGACAAGGCGCGCAGTTCGTCCGCCGCTTCGTCGGAGGCAGAGTATGCGAGCACCTTCGACTGGGCGTCCTCGATCGAGACCATCCCCCCGGCGTTCTGGGCGACGATCTGCGCGAGGCCGAACAGGTCAGTGTCCGTGGCGAGCAGATCCGGGTCCGCAGGTGCGCCACGCCCGCGGCGAGACCGGTCGAGCATGCGCTGGACCAGCGGGAACACGTGATCCCATCGCGCCTTCGGGTGCACCGCCACGAGGGCGACGCCGGCACGGTGCGCCGCCGCCTGCACTGCGCTCGATTCGTGCGCCGTCTTCGACATCACCGCATGCGGCCGGTGCCGTCGCGCCCGCCCGGAGACGTCGTCGAACCAGCGCACGGCGTCGGCGTCCGCAACCCCCACATGGAGATACAAGTCCTGCATCGGAGATTGCGATTCGGTTTCGACCGTCAGATCGGAGCTGTCGACGAGCGCCACCGATGCCACAGCGACGTCGTCACCCGCGGGAGCGTCGATCAGCTCGACGACCGCGGTGTCGAGAGCACGGAGAAGCTCACGCAGCGTGATGGTTTCGGCAGAAGCAGCGGGAGCCGCGGCAGGGTTTCGATCTCCGGGTGTCACCGGCATCGCTCCGTTCGGAGGGTGAGAATCAGGTTTAGCCAACAGTACAATGAGAATCACCAATTCTTGTCCAGCTGGCTCAATATCTTGGCTCCGTTCTGGTGTTGACTACGTCTAGTTCGAGCGGCGGTTCCTTCGCCGCCACACCCCCGTAGGAGGTTCCATGGACGCCGTCACCACCACGCCCCAGCCGATCAACGAGCCGGTGGGCTCCTTCGCCCCGGGGAGCCCCGAGCGTGCCCGACTGCAGGCGAAACTGGCCGAGCTGGGGTCCAACCCCACCGAGATCCACAACGTCATCGGCGGTGCGCACCGGCGCGGCAACGGCCCCGCGATCGACGTCGTCCAGCCGCACCGGCATGCCGCGGTCCTGGGCACCTTCACCAATGCCGGCGCCCAGGACATCCAGGACGCCGTTGCAGCCGCGACCGCCGCTGCCCCGGCCTGGCGGGCACTGTCCTTCGAGGACCGCGCCGCAGTGTTCCTCCGTGCGGCCGACCTGCTGTCCGGACCGTGGCGTGAAACCCTCGCCGCCGCAACCATGCTCGGCCAGTCCAAGACCGCGTACCAGGCCGAGATCGACACCCCGTGCGAACTGATCGACTTCTGGCGCTTCAACGTCCAGTTCGCCCGGCAGATCCTCGCCGACCAGCCGATCTCCTCCCCCGGCGTGTGGAACAAGCTCGAATACCGCTCCCTCGAGGGCTTCGTCTACGCCATCACCCCGTTCAACTTCACCGCCATCGCCGGCAACCTGCCCACCGCACCCGCCCTGATGGGCAACACCGTGGTGTGGAAGCCCTCGCAGACCCAGGCCGTGGCCGCGTACTGGACGATGAAACTGCTCGAGGCCGCCGGTCTGCCGCCCGGGGTGATCAACCTCGTCAACGGCCCCGGCGCCGAGGTCTCCGACATCGTTCTCGCCGACCCCCGCCTGGCCGGGATCCACTTCACCGGGTCCACCGCCACCTTCCAGCACCTGTGGCGCCAGGTCGGCGACAACATCTCGAACTACAACAGCTACCCACGCCTGGTCGGCGAAACCGGCGGCAAGGACTTCGTCCTCGCCCACAGCTCCGCCAACCCCGACACCCTCACCACCGCCCTGCTGCGCGGCGCGTTCGACTACCAGGGACAGAAATGCTCCGCGGCCTCCCGCGCGTTCGTCCCGAAGTCGGTGTGGGCGAAGATGGGCAACGACTTCATCGAGAAGGCGTCGACCCTGAAATACGGGGATGTCACCGACTTCTCGAACTTCGGTGGCGCCGTCATCGACCAGCGAGCGTTCGACCGCAACGCCGACGCCATCGCCCGCGCCAAGGCCACCCCCAGCCTGACCATCGCCGCCGGCGGCCACGTCGACGACAGCGTCGGCTACTTCGTCGACCCCACCGTCCTGCTCGGTGACGACCCGACCGACGAGGCCTTCCGCACTGAGTACTTCGGACCGATTCTGTCCGTCCACGTCTACGACGACTCCGCCGCCGGATCGTTCGAGAACATCCTCGACCTGGTCGACAAGGGGTCCGCCTACGCGCTGACCGGCTCGATCATCGCCGACGACCGCACCGCGATCGCCAAGGCCACCGACGACTTACGATTCGCCGCCGGCAACTTCTACATCAACGACAAGCCCACCGGCGCCGTCGTCGGACAACAGCCCTTCGGAGGCGCCCGGGCGTCGGGCACCAACGACAAGGCCGGCTCCCCGCAGAACCTCCTGCGCTGGGCCTCCGCCCGCACCATCAAGGAAACGTTCGTCCCGGCCACCGACCACCACTACCCCCACCAGGGCGCCGACTCCACCGAGGACATCTGATGGCGGCCGCCGATCTGCTCCGGCCCGCCCTGCTCGCCGCAGCCCGCTCGCCGCGGATGGAACGCACGGTCAGTCGCATTCCGGTGACCAAGGGCCTCGTCGACCGGTTCGTCGCCGGCGAGACCGAGGATCAGGCGGTGGCCGCGACCACCGATGTCCTCGGCTCCGGCCGCTACGTCAGCATCGACTACCTCGGCGAGGACACCACCGATCTCGGGCAGGCCTCCGGCACCGTGTCGCATTACCTGACGCTGTTGTCGTCGCTGGCGCACCGTGCCCCGGCCACTGACTCCGGCGGTCGGCCGCGCAGCATCGAGGTCTCCCTGAAGCTGTCCGCGCTCGGACAGTGCCTTCCCCGGGACGGTCACAACGTGGCACTCGAGAACGCCCACAAGATCTGTACCGCGGCCGAGGAAGCCGGCGTCTGGGTCACGGTCGACGCCGAGGACCACACCACCACCGACTCGACCCTGTCGATCGTGGGAGAGCTCCGCGAGGACTTTCCCACTCTCGGCACCGTGCTGCAGGCCTACCTGAAGCGCACCGAAGCGGATTGCCGGGACCTCTCCGGGCCCGGATCGCGGATCCGGTTGTGCAAGGGCGCGTACAAGGAACCCGCATCTGTTGCCTACCAAGGTAAGCCCGCGGTCGACGAGGCTTACCTGCGGTGTCTGCGGATCCTGATGAACGGCGAGGGCTACCCGATGGTCGCCTCCCACGATCCGGCCATGGTCGACGCCGCACTGGCGCAGGCGAAGGCCACGGGTCGCACCACCGACGAGTTCGAGATCCAGATGCTCCACGGCATCCGGGACACCGAGCAGTTGCGTCTGGCCGAGCAGCAGCAACACGTGCGGGTCTATCTGCCCTACGGCGAGCAGTGGTACGGCTACTTCATGCGCCGTCTCGCCGAACGCCCCGCCAACCTGGCCTTCTTTCTCCGGTCACTGACCTCGACGAAGTAAGGGCTCGGGACGCCGTCGCGGTACGCCAGGCAGGAGCGACTCCCACCGCATCTCACGCGATGCCCGGTTGCTCCGGCGCGCCTTCGCCCGCGCCACCCGCCCGGGTGAAGAACGAAACGCGGCCGTTGGTCTCGAGCACGGCAAGCTCGATTTCGTCGAACCGGCGGATGCCCTTCTGCCGGGCATCCGCCATCAGGTCGTCCAGCGACATTCGCTCGGTGCGTAGCCGCTGCAGGTCGGGTATCCCGTCACGAACGATGATGACGGGAACACCGTGCGTGACCCCACGCACGCGGGGGAATCGCGCATTGGCCCATGCCAGGGCCAGTGTGAGCAGGGCGAACACTCCGACCGCGAGGACTGCGGACGTCACGGAGTAGTCCTGTTGCGTCACGCCCTGCTGAACGAGGTCGCCCATGACGACAGGACCGCCGCACGGATCACGATCTCCATCAGGGCACCAGGACACCGAGACCGATCCCGAGTGGCCGAGCTGACTCGAAGACTGAATGTAGGCGTCGAAGCCCAGGGTGAGTGTGTCTCCGGGCGGTGGATCGATCGTGATGTAGGTCCGCGAAGCGTCGCTGGTCTCTGCGGACGGCTCGGGTGTCCATCCCTGGGTCTCGAACAAGTCGAAATTAACTGCGCGCGACTGCACTGCACACGAGGTGTTGTTTGATTCGCTTGTGGCACGGGTAGGCGGAAGATGCAGCAGCGTCGATGTTTCGGATGGGAGGAACACGAGATGGCACGCAAGGATTCACAACCCCAACTCAAAGACCAGGAAATGTACGAGGAACTCCGCGAGAAGGGCGATTCCAAGGAGAAGGCCGCACGAATCTCCAATGCCGCGGCCAGTCGTGGGCGCGAGAGCGTCGGAAAGTCGGGCGGGAAGTCGCAGTCATACGAGGACTGGACGGTCGACGAGCTCCAGAAACGTGCCAAAGAGCTGGGTTTGCAGGGTTATTCGAAACTGAACAAGAAGGAGCTCATCGACGAGCTTCGCAATCATTAGCCGGGCGGCTGCCCGTCTGTGAGGCCTGTCGATCCTGCAGGATCGAGGCCTCACGAGCCGTTGCAACCCGAACGTCAGGAGAACAGCGTGCTGCTCGACGGTATCAACCACATCGCCTGGATCTCGAAGGACGCCGCCCGCTTGGGCCGGTTCTACGCCGATGTGTTCGACGCCGACGTCGGACCCACACGCACCCACGGCGACGACGGCAGAGAAACGATGACCGTCATCCGCATCGGCCCGCACACCGAACTGAACATCTTCGTGATCGAAGGCAACACCGAACCTGAGCGCCAAACACCCATGTGGGGACGGGGACGCATCGATCATGTCGGCCTGCAGGCCGCCTCACACGAAGCATTCGCCACGATTCGGCAACGTCTGATCGATGAGGCGGCCAGCGACGGAGCCGTCAACGACTTCGGCGCCGTCCAGAGCATCTTCTTCCGCGACCCCGACGGACTCGAAGGGGAAGTGCTGATAGCCAAACCCCGGTAGGACGCCCTGGCGACAGACACCGGGAGCTCGCTCGATCCCATCATGGCCGATGACCTGGATTTCGACCTCGATCGATGCACCACGTCGTACCGTGGAACCACCACCGATCCGCACAGTGACCGACGCGAGGAGTGCTGAGAATGTTCGATCTCGAACCCGCCACCGACGTAATGGCCTCTCTCGTCGAGTCCGTGCGCGACGATCAACTCACAGCACCGACACCGTGCCCGGAGCTCACCGTCGGTGACCTCCTCGACCACATCGACGGGCTGTCGCTTGCGTTCACCGCCGCCGCGACGAAGGCACCGCCCGCCGGGGGAAGCCAACCACCCTCCACCGACGCCGCTCGCCTCGGCACCGACTGGCGCACCCGGATCCCGCAGCGTCTGGCCGCGCTCGCCGGCGCCTGGCGCGAGGAGGCGGCGTGGCACGGGATGACCCAGGCAGGTGGACTCGACCTACCGGCCGACGTCGCGGGCGCGGTCGCGGTGGACGAGATCGTCGTGCACGGTTGGGACCTCGCCGTCGCCACCGGTCAGAACTTCCACAGCACACCGGAACTACTCGGCGCCGCATACGAGTTCGCGAAGACATCGGCCGACCACAACCCGCACGGCACGCCCGGACTGTTCGGGCCACCGGTGACCGTTCCTGACTCCGCGCCACTGCTCGAGCAACTGCTCGGCCTCACCGGCCGCGATCCACAGTGGGTTCCCGCCGCCACGTAGCCGTCCGCACTGTCCGCCGCGGACAAAGCTCGAGGCGAACTCGAGCCCGGCGGAATATTTCGGACCACCCTCCCCGCGAATAATGTCATGGATCACACGGCAAATCGAAGGGGAACGAAACAGATTCCGACATCGGCTATTTCAACTCGTGGGGCGCTCCGACGACGGCCGCTTCGAGGACTCCGCCGTGGGTGGCGAGTGCGTTCTCGATCTCCTTGGGGTAGATGTTCTCGCCGCCGCGGATGATCATGTCCTTGATGCGGTCGACGAGGGTGAGGTACCCGTCCTCGTCGAGTCGGCTGACGTCGCCCGTGTGGAGCCAGCCGTCGACGATGGTCCGGTCTGTCTCCTCCGGACGCCCCAGATAGCCGTGCATCACGTTGGCGCCGCGAACGACGACCTCGCCGACCTCTCCCGGGGGAAGCACGGCGCCGGACTCGTCCATTATCGCGAGGGTCTACCCCGGCCCCGCCCGCGTCCTGCCGATGATCGAGGACACCGAGAAGTCCGGCGACGCCCGCGCCCTGGTCAAGGGCATCCTCGACCGCAAGGAAAAGCTATTGGGCTTCGGGCACCGCGTCTACCGCGCCGAAGACCCCCGCGCCCGGGTGCTCCGCGCCACCGCCCAACCCCTGAACGCCCCCCGCTACGAGGCCGCCGCCGCCCTCGAACAGGCCGCCCTCGCCGAACTGCGCGAACGCCGCCCCGACCGGGCCATCGAAACCAACGTCGAATTCTGGGCCGCGGTCATCCTCGACTTCGCCGAGGTCCCCGCGCACATGATGTCCGAGATGTTCACCTGCGGCCGCACCGCCGGCTGGTGCGCCCACATCCTCGAGCAGAAGCGTCTCGGCAAGCTCGTCCGCCCCGCCGCCATCTACACCGGACCCGCACCCCCGAATCCGTAGGCGGCTGGGACCAGATCGCCTCGACGTAGAGATCGACACCGCCGAGAAACGCAACGCCGCGCCGCGTAAAGACGCCGTCCGCGGGCGGGCGCCTACTGGCGGCGGATGGGCCCTCGGGCCTCGATCATCGGTGCTGTTCGCGGTAGCGGCTCGGACTGATGCCGTAGGTCGCCGTGAATGCTCTGCTGAATACGGACAGATCGATGAACCCGAACTGGGCTGCGATGTCGGTCAGGGATCGGGGGATGTTGCGTGGGGCCACCATCGCTTGGCGGCAAGCCTCGAGTCGGTGTTCGCGAATCGTGGCAGCAGCGGTTGCGTCGAAGCGCGCGAACACCCTGTGGACGGTTCTGGTGGAAACGAAGAAGGCCTGAGCGATGCCGGACGGCGACAGATCCGGGTCGTCGAGGTGCTGTCCGATGTACCGCACCATGTTCGCGTACAACTCCCGCATGGCGGCATCTGGATCGTCGGGCTGACATTCCTCCTGCGCCGCGGTGATGGCCAAGTCGGCCAAACCGCCGGCGAGGCCGATCGCGCCCCCCGAGGAGACCTCCCCATCGGCGACGAGAAGGCTGGACAACATTGGTGACAGTAGATGTCCCACAGGGGAAGTGGAGCTGACGGTCCGCGCTGTCAACTGCTGCGACTGGCTCTCGGTGAGCGACACCGAGGCGCGCGGCCAGGTGAACACGCGCAGGTGCCAGTCCGGATGCAGGTTCCAGGTAAAGGGTCGCGAGGTCTCGTAGAGGGCGAAATCACCCGGGCCGAGAATGCAGGTACGTCCGTCCTGGATGAGCTGGCCCTCACCCGCGACAACCATGCCGATCTGCATCAAATCGAGTGGGTGGCGGTTGGCAAGCCTCGCCGTTCGGCGGAAGGATTGCGATGTCGCGGTGACGTCGGCAGCCATCAGGTGCGCGAAATGCCGGGTATGGACCGCGCCGGTGAAGTGCGTGGGCTCGGCGGGATCGATATCCAGCGCGACGAAGGTGTCGCGGATCGTGTCGATCCAGGTGCCGAGCGTGGTGGTCCGAACCACCTCGCGACGCTGATGAGGTGTCGACCCGGCGCGCGACAGTGACGGTTGCAGCACTGGTGTGTTCGCGGGCCGGCAATCCGAGCAGTCCCCATGCACGAGGTCGCCATCAGGCGGTGGCAACGACGTCATGAACAGCTTCCTCTCCTCGCGTGAACCCAACGCTATGAGCGGGGAAACCGCATGTCAACGCGCGCTCGCCTATTTACGCGGAAGAAACACTCGAACCCTGCGAATTCCGGCGCCAGTGGTTCCTCCCCGCGATGACGATGTCGCGGAGTGCAAAGGGGGTGGTCGCTGAGCGTCAAACATCACGCCCCGGAAGCTCCTACCGTTCGAGTACGCCGGAAAGACCCGGATGGCTCACAGGACATCCTGGACCGATTGATCGTCGATGTCGACAGAAGGACAAACTATGGAATTCATCGCCGTTCGTCACGCTGTGGACCCCCACGGAGTAATCGCTCTTCGCGGAGAGACATAGCATGCCACTCCTGCTGCTCGACGCTGTCATGGCACTTCTCCGAACGCTGATCCGCCCCTACCGTTGGCCGGCCGACCTGAGGGACGGTGTCAGCAGAATCGCGACGACACGAGCCCATCGACGGTCATTGGCGCTGCACGCACACTTGGCGGGTACACACGACGACAGCGTGTACGCCGACGACTTCGGCGCCACAGCTCTCCGGCAGTGACCACAGGATCGGCGCCGAGTGTCGCTGATCGTCGAACTACCTGTCGCTCGCAGTCAAATCCATACCGGGACAGCGCGGTAGCTTCGACCACCAACCGAGTTGCCGAACGTTCTCGGCAAGCCCCAACTCATGAATGAGGAGTCTTCATGGAATCTGCAATCGGCGACCATCTCACATGTCCGCGGAGCTTGACTCGGCGTGTGCCCGACGACTACCAACCCCCTTTCCCGATGTGGGTGGGACGCGCTGACGAGCGCCTGCAGCAGGTGGTCATGGCGTATCTCGGCGTGCAGTTCCGCGGCGACGAGCAACGCCCGGCCGCGCTTGCGGCCATGCGCGACATCGTTGCCGGCTTCGATCTCGACGACGGCCCGTTGCACCACGACCTGACCCATCATGTGGACAATCAGGGCTACGAGAATCTGATTGTCGCCGGATACTGGAAAGACGTTGCTGCCCATACTCGTTGGATACAAGGCTCAGCCGCGGCCGACTGGTGGGCATCGGATGAACGACTGTCCGAGGGACTTGGCTACTTCCGCGAGATCGTTGCCCCGCGGGCCGAGCAATTCGAAACGCTCTACGCCTTTCAGGACCACCTCCCCGGTGTCGGCGCTGTCATGGACGGGATCAGCGGCGAGATCAACGAACACGGGTACTGGGGTTCGATGCGCGAACGTTTCCCGATCTCCCAGAATGACTGGATGCAGCCCGCGGGCGATCTGCGGGTGATCAGCGGCGATCCTGCAGCGGGTGGCCGTGTGGTGGTACAAGGCCACGACAATATCGCGCTGATTCGGTCCGGCCAGGATTGGAAGGATGCCGAATCCGAAGAGCGCGCCCTGTATCTCGAGGAAATTCTCCCGACCTTGCAGCAGGGCATGGATTTTCTTCGCGACAACGGCGAGTCGGTGGGCTGCTACAGCAACAGGTTCGTGCGCAACATCGATCTGGAAGGGAACTATCTCGATCTGAGCTACAACATCGGCCATTGGGGTTCGCTCGACAAACTCGAGCGCTGGGCAGAATCCCATCCGACCCATCTGCGAATCTTCACCACCTTCTTCCGCGTCGCCGCCGGCCTGTCAAAACTTCGGCTCTATCACGAGGTCTCGGTGTTCGACGCGTCCGACCAGCTGTACGAGTACATCAACTGCCACCCCCAGACCGGCATGATGCGCGACGCCCAACCGGTCAAGCACGTCAGGAGCACCCCCTGATGACAGTCATCCGACCGAACGACGACGCAATCGGTTCTGCCGCAGATCATTACGGCCTACATGTTGACGCTGCGACTCGGCAGGAGTTCGCAGGCTTGGTCGATGGCGCGCTCGGTTCGTACGACGTAGTCGACGACCTGTATGCGGACGAGAGTTTCTCGGCACCCTCCCGCGATCATGCGACACCTGATGCGAGCGACAATCCCTTGGGCGCATGGTATGTAACCACGAGCATCTCGACCGCGACGGGTGGGCCGCTGACCGGCCGGCGGGTGGCGATCAAAGACAACGTGACCGTGGCCGGCGTGCCCATGATGAACGGATCGCGATCGTTGGAGGGGTTCGTTCCCACCCGTGATGCAACCGTGGTCACCCGACTGCTCGATGCCGGCGCCACGGTGGCGGGCAAGGCGGTGTGTGAAGATCTGTGCTTTTCCGGTTCGAGCTTCACCCCGGCCACCGGTCCGGTGCGCAACCCGTGGGACCGTGACCGCGAGGCCGGTGGATCCTCCGGTGGCAGCGCCGCCCTCGTCGCGGCCGGCGATGTCGATCTCGCGATCGGCGGCGACCAGGGTGGGTCGATCCGCATTCCGGCCGCATTCTGTGGCGTAGTCGGTCACAAGCCCACGTTCGGGCTGGTCCCGTACACCGGTGCCTTCCCCATCGAGCGCACGATCGATCATCTCGGGCCCATCACCCGAACGGTCGAAGACGCGGCCCTGCTTCTGTCGGTGATCGCCGGCCGTGACGGCCACGATCCCCGCCAGCCGGACAACCTCGTGGTGGATGATTACTTGTCGACCCTCGACTCCGGGATCGACGGCCTGCGGGTCGGCGTCGTGAGCCAGGGGTTCGGGCACGCGATCTCACAGCCGGAGGTCGATGATGCGGTCCGTGCGGCTGCACACCGCTTCACCGAGGCTGGTGGCGTGGTCGACGAGGTGAGCGTTCCGTGGCATCTGCACGCGTTCCACGTGTGGAACGTGATCGCCACCGACGGCGGCGCCTATCAGATGCTCGACGGCAACGGCTACGGCCTCAACGCAGACGGCCTCTACGACCCCGAACTGATGGCGTACTTTGCGCAGCACCGCATCCAGCACGCTGATGCCCTGTCCGAAACCGTCAAACTCGTCGCCTTGTGCGGCCATCACGGTGTCACCGCGTTGGGCGGATCGAGCTACGGCAAGGCCCGCAACCTGGTACCGCGCGCTCGCGCCGCCTACGATGCTGCGCTGGAAACCTACGACGTCCTGGTCATGCCGACCCTGCCCTACGTTGCCTCCGAACTACCGGCGCAGGATGTCGACCGGGTCACCTACGTCACCAAAGCCCTCGGAATGATCGCGAACACCGCCCCATTCGATGTCACCGGCCACCCCGCCCTGTCAGTGCCGGCAGGTCTGGTGAACGGCCTTCCCGTCGGAATGATGATCATCGGGAAACGATTCGACGACGCCACGGTCTTACGCGCCGGCCACGCGTTCGAACAGATCCGCGGCGCCTTCCCCACGGCGACCGGCCAACAGGCCACCAGTGCACGTCTGAGTCTCGCCTGAGACAAGGCGCGTCTACCCGCCCACTCACACCACCACTTCACAAGTATCAGCCCCTACAGAAAGTGGAAACAATGTCGGCAACGATCGAACACACACCAGACAACGCGGCACCAGCTCAAGCGCCGGCGTCGGATCGCGCGTGGGCCCTGTTCCGTGCGCTCGACGGAAAGGGTCTCGTCCCGGAGGGTTACACCGAAGGGTGGAAGAAGACCTTCGAGGAGGACTTCAGCCCGAAACGCGGCGCCGAACTCGTTGCGCGAGCCTGGACCGACCCGGAATTCCGCGACCTGCTCCTCACCGACGGCACCGCGGCCGTGGACCAGTACGGCTATCTGGGACCGCAGGGCGAATACATCGTGGCGCTCGAAGACACCCCCACCCTCAAGAACGTCATCGTATGCTCCCTGTGCTCGTGCACCGCGTGGCCCATCCTCGGGTTGCCGCCGACCTGGTACAAGAGCTTCGAGTACCGCGCCCGCGTCGTCCGTGAACCTCGAAAAGTGCTGTCGGAGATGGGCACCGACATCCCGGAGAATGCCGAGATCCGCGTGTACGACACCACAGCCGAGACCCGCTACATCGTGCTCCCCCAGCGGCCGGCCGGCACCGAAGGCTGGAGCCGAGAGCAACTGCAACAGATCGTGACCAAGGACTGCCTCATTGGGGTCGCTGTCCCGCACGTCCCGGCCAACTGAACCACCGAACCGAAGGAGATAGACCCATGGATGGAGTACACGATCTCGCCGGTGTTCAAGGATTCGGCAAGGTGCCCCACACCGTCGACGCCGACATCGGCCCCACCTTCCACGCCGAGTGGGAACACCTGCCCTACAGCCTGCTCTTCCTCGGAGCGGCGGATCTGGGGGCATTCAGTGTCGACGAGGTCCGCCACGTCGTCGAACGGATGGAACCGCGCCACTACATGATGACGCCCTATTACGAGAGGTACGTCATCGGCGTTGCCACCCTCATGGTCGAGAAGGGAATCCTCACCCACGACGAGCTCGAAGTCCTCGCCGGGGGCCCGTTCCCCCTGTCCCGGCCGGCCGAGTCGGAGGGACGTCCTGCCCGCGCCGACACCACCACCTTCGAGGTCGGGCAGCGTGTCCGGGTCCGCGACGAGTACGTTCCCGGTCATATCCGGATGCCCGCCTACTGCCGCGGCAGGGTCGGGACCGTCACCCACCGCACCGGCGAGAAATGGCCGTTCCCCGACGCCATCGGCCACGGCCGCGCTGACGCCGGGGAGGAACCGACCTACCACGTCACGTTCGCGGCCGAGGACCTGTTCGGAGACGACACCGACGCCGGCAGCGTCGTAGTCGACCTGTTCGAGGGGTACCTCGAACCGGCAGCCTGACCCGCTGCCGCACTGTCACCAACGGCGTGGGCGGGTTCGCGTTCCCGCCCACGCCCTCCCTAGCCGGGATCTCCCCGACCGTCGGAAGGACTCCGAACAATGGCCGACACACGACTTCCTGTCACCGTGCTGTCAGGATTTCTGGGTGCAGGTAAAACCACCCTCCTCAACCAGGTCCTGCGAAACCGGGAGGGACGGCGGGTCGCCGTCATCGTCAACGACATGAGCGAGATCAACATCGACAGCGCCGAAGTCGAACGGGAGATCTCACTGAGCCGTTCACAAGAGAAGCTCGTCGAGATGACCAACGGCTGCATCTGCTGCACCCTGCGCGAGGACCTTCTCGCGGAAATCAGTGCGCTGGCCGCCGATGGACGATTCGACTACCTTTTGATCGAATCGTCCGGCATCTCCGAGCCGCTACCGGTCGCTGAAACGTTCACCTTCATCGACACCGACGGACACGCTCTGGCAGATATCGCCCGCCTGGACACCATGGTGACCGTCGTCGACGCCCACAGCTTCCTTCACGACTACCAGACCGGCGGCCGCGTCCAGACCGACGCACCCGACGACGAACGCGATATCTCCGACCTGCTGGTCGATCAGATCGAGTTCGCGGATGTCATTTTGGTCAGCAAAGCCGACCTCGTCACGTCGGAGCACCTGACCGAACTGACCGCAGTCCTGCGCTCACTCAACCCCACTGCGCGCATACAGTCGATGTCCCACGGCCAGATCCCCCTCGACACCATCTTGGACACCGGCCTGTTCTCCTTGGAGAAGGCCGCCCAGGCACCCGGCTGGCTCCAAGAACTACAGGGCGAACACACCCCCGAGACGGAGGAATACGGAATCAGTTCCCTCGTCTACCGTGAACGCGCCCCCTTCCACCCCGGGCGGCTGCACCAGTTCCTCACCAGCGAATGGACCAACGGTCGTCTTCTGCGTGCCAAAGGCTATTACTGGAACGCAAGCCGATTCACCGAAATCGGCAGCATCTCCCAGGCCGGCCACCTGATCCGACACGGCTACGTCGGACGCTGGTGGAAGTTCCTGCCCGAAACCTACTGGCCTGAGGACGACTACCGCCGCGCGGGGATTCTCGGCAAATGGGAAGAACCAGTTGGTGACTGCCGGCAAGAGCTGGTCTTCATCGGCCAGGGAATCGACCCCGACGCACTGCGCCACCAACTCGACGCGTGTCTGCTGACCACCGCCGAGATCGAACTCGGCCCCGACACCTGGACAACATGGCCCGACCCACTCGGCGACGGCCATACCGACCAGGTCACCAGCACCGTTGCCCAAACACACACCGCCTGACCCCGACACCACCTCGAGTTCCTACGCAACCACCTCGCGAATCCCCATAGGACTGGTAATGAAGTCGCGGGTGACCTGCTCGATGTCGGCGTCGGGCCGGTAGGAGACGAGCGCGATCAGCCGGTGCGAATCGTCGCTGTGTTCTGTCCAGATTCCATGGGTGGTGATCCCGTGCTTGCCGAGGCTGCTGATATGCCGGGGCCAGTGAACGTTCGCGTGCTGGTCGAGTGTTTCGGCGGTGCGCAGGGTGTAGGTCTTCAGTTCGAACATGCTGCGTCCTTTCACGGCGGGCCATTAGGCCGTCAACCCAAATGGCCCCCGACCAGATTGTGTCTCAGCTACCGGCGACGGTGGCCAGGTCGTCATGGCCCCATACCCACATCACATGTTCCCAGTAGTGCGGCACCGGGTGTTCGCCCTCACGGTCGACGCGACGACGCTGTACCTTGCCCCAGTCGTGGTTGGCACCCCACGCCTTCGCGAACGCGGCCGCCCGCGGTGCGTAGTAGCCGCCGAGAGACCAGCCGACGAGACCGATTCGGTCGGCATCGAGGGTGTCGATCGTCTCGAGATAGTCCACACAAGCGGCGGCCCATTCCTCGGTGGCGATATGCGCTGTGAGTCCCTGCAGGCGCAGTGCTTCGCCGCTGCCGGGGCAGCCCTCCGCCGCGAGCTGTTTCGTCATCGCGACCACCGCACCCTTGGAGGCGGTGTGCGCGAGCCGGGTGTTGGTGACCGAACCGGTCACCCCGGCCGTGGATCCGACCAGGATCACAGACGCATTCGCCGACTGCGCCAGGTACTTCCAGGCATGTTTGATCGGGAGGAACACGAGGTCGACTTCGTGGGCCATGACGAAACGCAACGCCGCCTCCCGGCCTTGCGCAGGCGGTGCCGGTGAGCACCGCGACCTTCCCGGCCAACCTGCCCTGTTGCATGGTCGTGCTCACTTGATCGCAATCGGGTTGACCGGGGCGCCGACGGCGCCGGTGACCTGATCGCCCTGCGAGGTGACGACCTGCCCTGCCCGGCGCCCGTTCCAGGCCCGTCCGTGGTCGAAGATGTGCCCGAGACCGTCCCATTGGGTCGAGCACTGCAGCGGCATCGCAATGACGTCGTCGGCGCCGCCGAGACCGTGCGGGAAGCCCTGGGTTGCAGTTCAGCCGCCCACGCCCCTCGCACCCTGAGCGGCGGCGATCGCGTCGCTCGTCGGATTCGAAAACTGTTCTGACAGTGCAGTATTGACGATAACAACCCAATCTGATCGCCTACGGACGGATCGGTCGGACGGCGACCGGTTTCGGCGCCGAATCCGGTCGCCGCTGCAACCGAGCCTCAACCGCATCAGTAACGCGCTGCGATAACGTCTTCGTCGAGAAATCCCGTCAATCCGCCACTGAAGACATCGTTGTCGTCGCCGGCGACCATATGCCCGGCCCCGGTCACGTCGATCAGCTTCGCGGACGGAATCAGCTCGAGCAGCTCCTTGGCGCCTTCCTCGCTGACCACTTTCGACTCCTTGCCACGCACCAGCATCGTGGGAACCGTGACCGCGGCCGCGGCCTTCCGTGCGCGTTCGTAGCGCACGATCGAATCCGCCTGACGAGTCGGTTCGTCGCCCTGGCGCAGGAACGCCGGATCCCAATGCCAGAACCAGCGGCCATCACGCAGACGCAGGTTCTTACGCAACCCGTCCGGGTTGGGCTTACGCACCCGGTTCGGGGTATACGCCGCGATCGCCGCCGCAGCCTCGTCGAGGCTCGCAAAACCCTCGAGGCCACTGCGCATGAACGCCATGATCTCCGCGGTGCCGCTGGTCTCGACCTTCGGTGCGATATCGACCAAGACCAGACCGCGAGCGAGATCCGGGTTCTCCCCCTGCCCGATCAGCGACGTCATCCCGCCCATCGAGGCACCGACGAGTACCGGCTTCTCCCCCAACTCCGAAACGACCGACGTCAGGTCGGCAACCAGTGCATCGATGCCGTAGTCCCCGTCCGGCGCCCACTGACTGTCCCCATGCCCGCGTGCGTCCACGGCGATGGCGGACCAGCCGTCCGCCGCCAGGCTGCGGCCGGTGTTTCGCCAGGAATGCCGCGTCTGCCCGCCGCCGTGCAGCAACAGCACCGAGCCTTTCCTGTCGACACCCGATCCGCCGGCGTCCTGGGACGGCGGATCCCACCGGTCGGCAGCGAGCGTGACACCGGCACCGCGGAGTTCGGACTGTGTGACTACGGGATCCATGGGTTCCTCACCAACATTATCGAACCGAGCATTCTTTATCATGTTGCACTACGGGGTGAACAATGATTCACCGCCCACTCGTTGCATGTTGTATCAAGACAGGTTGAACCTGGTTCAGCCGACTGCGTCGGTGTCTCTGAGTTTGGCCGACCCCGGTCGATGGGTCGACTCGCCAGATCAATCTCGCGCTCCCCGATGCGGTGCTCACCGCGAATTCACCCTCCTGCCGTGATGTCCCGATGAGGCAAAGGGGACGTCCCCACTTTTCGATTCTGTACACAGACGATCGTGTGGAGGTGACCATGCGTCGGAAGGAAGTGGCACCGGTGCCCCCACCCATCCGGTGGCGGCGGCTGCGCCCGTGGAGCCGCCACCACACGGGGGCATGGTCTTCGCCGGCAGCCCCGACGAGATCACTGAACGGATCGTGCGATACGCCGAGGGACAGTGTCGAATCCCGGAGGGCTGATGATTACCGATGCACTACTCGAACAGGTTGGGCAATCCATCCGTAACCCGGTTCGGGAACTTCGGCTCGCGCTTCTCGAGAAATGCGTCGACACCTTCACGCACGTCGTCCGCGGTGCCGCGGACGTAGATGCCGATCGACTCGGCCCTGTGCGCTACCTCGGGGTCGGACGCACCAAGCATCCGCCACATCAGCTGTCGGGTCAGAGCTGCCGACACCGGTGAGGTGCCGGAGACGAGTTCCCGCGCGATGTCGAGTGCCCGCTCGAGCACTTGATCGGCGGGTACGAGTTCACGGACGAGTCCTCGTTCGAGCGCTTCGACTGCCGAGACCATCTTGCCGCCCACTGTCCACTCGACGGCCGTCGAGATACCGACGGCCCGCGGAAGGAACCAGGTCGAGCAAGCCTCGGGGACCAGTCCGCGACGCGTGAACACGAACCCGAACTTCGCGGTTTCCGACGCGATGCGAATGTCGGCCGGCAGGGTCATGGTGACGCCGACACCCGCGGCCGGTCCGTTGATCGCGGCGATTACCGGCTTGAGGGAACGGTAGATTCTCAGCGAGACCTGCCCGCCCGTGTCGGCCGGTGCGCCTCCGGTCTCCGGGTCGTCATCCAGCACGAAGGTGTCGCCGCCGGCTGCGAGATCGGCTCCCGCACAGAAGGCCCGTCCCGTTCCGGTGATGACTACCGCACGGACCTCGTCGTCTGCGTCGGTCTCGTCGAAGATTTCGATGAGCCGATAGCACATCGCGTTGGTGAACGCATTGAGCTGGTCGGGACGGTTCAATCGCACAACCGCGATCTCCCCGTGCCGCTCGAGTATTAGTGCATCGTCGCTACCGGTCTCCGGCACGCTGACTCCTTCCTGAGTTCCCCGCCGGTTTCGGCTCAGCGGACCTTGTCGAATCGTTCTGCCACGTCCCGGTATTCGGACCGGATGGCAGTCTTCGAGAGCTTGCCGCTGGGGAGCCGCGGCAGCGGCTCGTCCCGGATCACCACGTAGCGCGGAACCTTGTAGTCGGCCACGAGCCGGTCGCAGTGTTCGATGATTGCCGCTGCATCGACGCCATCCTTCACCGTGACGATCGCCGCCGGGGTTTCGCCGAAGCGCTCGTCAGCGGCTGCGATGACAGCGACTTCCTCGACACCGGGAATCTCGGAGATGACCCGCTCGATTTCGACCGGCGAGATATTGATTCCTCCGGTGATGATGAGGTCTTTGAGCCGGTCGACGAACTTGACGCGTCCTTCGTCGTCGAGGGTGCCGAGGTCGCCGCTGTGCAGCCAGTTGTTCTGCAAGGCGGCCGCGGTCGACTCGGCGTCGTTCCAGTACCCGGGGGTGACGCCCGGACCGCGCAGGAGGATTTCGCCCTCTTCACCGGGAGCGGCATCGGTACCGTCTGGACGCACCACCTTCACTTCGGTGAAGATCGAGCCGGATCCACACGTGTCGGGGTGGTCGAAGGCTTCGGCGACGAGGGTGGCGGTGGCGACACCGCCGGCCTCGGTCATGCCATAGATCTGTCGCAGTGCGACGCCCTTGTCCGCCCAGTGCTGCAACAGTGCCGGAGCGACCGCGGCGCCGCCGACGATCGCGGTGCGCAGCGACGACAGGTCGGCGTCCGCGAACTCGGGTGAACGCGAGATCGCCTCGAAGATCAACGGCACACCGAAGATGGCCTGGACATCGTGTTCACCGAGAAGTTTGGCCGCGCGGCCCGGATCGAACTCCTTCTCGATGATCAGCTTTCCGCCGAGCACCGTTGTCATGACCAGCCCCCATACCAGGCCGGGGGTGAATACCAATGGCAACACCAGCAGTGATGTGGACCCGGGCCGGAAGCCTTCTTCGGTGAGTGACGCCTCGAAGGCGATATTGAGCAGCGTCCGGTTCGTGCAGATCACACCCTTGGACATCCCGGTGGAGCCACTAGTGAAGAGGAGGGCGGTCGGTTCGTCGGGTTCGAGATCGATGCGGAAGTCGTCCTGTCCTCCCGCGCGTAGCGGCGCGAGCTCGTCGAACGAGAGCGTGTCGAAGGTGCGACCCAGTTCACGGGCCGCGTCGACCGTCTGCGCGAACTCGTTCGGCATGACGACCAGGACGGCACCGGCGTCGTCGACAACCTTGCGGAGCTCCGCCGGCTTGAACCGTGGGTTGAGCGGGATCAGTACACCGCCGGCCTTGAGGACGCCCAGAGCGATCACCGGCCACGTCAGCGAATTCGGGCCTAGCACGCCGACTCGTTGACCCGGTTGGATTTCGAGGTCCACGATCTTCCGGGCGATTCGACTGGACCAGTCCTGGAGTTCGCGGTATGTGAGGGATTCACCCGCCACGACGAGCGCGTCCTGCTCTCCCTTGGTCTTCGCCCACCAATGTAATGCCGAGCCGACGGTGGCAGCCATTCGTCCTTACCTTTCGTGAGTCGCACATGTGCGATGTCGTTCTACCGGGGTCCTACCGGGCATGTGGGGTGCCTGACACAGAGCGCGGGCCGAATCGCATTTGTCGACAGATGTTTTCAGCGCGGATCGGACCAGGGAAGCCTGGCTCGTACGCCGTGCGACCCACGCTATATGGTCCAATTTGAGACGTCAATCAAGTCTTGTATTTTGCAAAACGGTGCGCTGTTACAGCAACGAGCCCCGCCGCGCACGCGGCCGCTCCCCCGACCGCGAACACCACGATGTACGCCTGTTCTGTGGGCGTCGAGGTGCCCGGGATCGTGATGGTCGCGAGCAACACCGCAACGAAGGCACTGGCCAGTGAACTTCCGAATGTCCGGGCGATCGCGTTGATGCCGTTCACCGCCCCTGTGCTTCCCGGAGGACTGCTGCCGATGAGCATCGACGGCAGCGCACCGTAGGCGACTATGACGAAGACATTGATCACCGCAACCGCCGTAATCACCTGCCACGTGTAGTCGTGAGCAAGTATCAGCATCACGAATCCGCACACACCGACGGCGCAGGCTGCGGTGAGTACCTTGTGGGCGGGGAACCGTCGGACTACGAGTCCACTGAGGGCTGCCGCAGCCGTACCGGCAATCTGTCCGGGTAGCAGGTACACCAGACTGGTCTCGAGTACCGACGCATCGAACCCGTATCCCGCTTCCTGTCGGGAGATCTGCACGAACGTTGCGATGGCCAGGAACTGCACGAACATCGCGACACCCACCAGGAAAGCCGCGACATGTGCCGGAGCCACCAACCGCGCCGTCAGAAGCGCCGGAGCAATTAGCGGTGAAGTGGTCCTCCGTTCGTGCCGGTACCAGGCGGCAAGCACCAGCGCACCGGTGACAGCGCAACCGAGTGTCCGCAGCGACAGCCATCCCCACGTCCCACCTTGCGCCAACGCCAACAGCAGCCCCGGCAGGCCGAACGCGAGCCCGACCATACCCCAGAAGTCGAACCCGTCGCGCGGTCCCGACCCCGGGGTATGCGGAATAACGCGCCACCCGACGACCATTGCTAACACTGTGAGTACCAACAGCATCCAGAAGACACGTCGATAGTCGGCCCCTTCGGTGTACAGGAGTCCGGCCGCGATCATTCCCACACCGCCGCCGACACTCAATGCCCCAGACATGACGCCGAGCGCCATCGGAACACGGTGCGCCCCCAGTGCGCCTCGCACTACCGCCACACCGACGGGGAACAACGCGTACGACACTCCCTGCAGAACTCGACCGGCGATGAGTGACGGCAACCCGTTCCACGCGACACACAGCACCGAGCCGATCAGTACCGCGCCCAGCACGGCGAGCATCACCCTCCGTGGACCATGTCGATCGGCGAGGTGACCCAACAGTGGTGTACACACGGCGGCTGCAAGGAGATTCGCTGTCACTGTCCAACCGACAGCATCCGTGCCCACGTCGAGCTGCACCGCGATTGCCGGCAGGAGCGGTACCACGGCGGTCTGCATCATCGACGTGATCATCACGATGAAGCAGAGCGCCGGGACCAGCACCGCCGATCCACGTGCCGTCTCTTGGGCGGCGAGATGGGCCGTATCGGGCGCCTGGGTCACGGCATCTCCTCGCTGCGGTGCCGGTCAGAGATCGAGCACGAGTTTTGCTGTGCAGCTTCGTGATACACAGATCATCATGCAGTCGTTCTCGGCCTGTTCGTCTTCCGTGAGGATCGAGTCGCGATGTTCGGGAACGCCCTCCAGGACGCGGGTTTCGCACGTCCCGCACGTACCCTCACGGCACGAGAAGGGGGCGTCGACACCGGACCGGAGTACGGCGTCGAGCACGCTTTCCTTCGCATCGACGGTGATGGTCCTGCCCGCGCGCCGGAGTTCGGCCTCGAACGATCCGTCGACCGCATCGGCCGGCCGCTCCTTGGCAGCGAACCGCTCGACGTACAGTCTCACGTTCGGATGCGCGAGGCATTCGTTTTCGATCGCCTGCAGGAGCGGCTCCGGTCCGCAGCAGTACACCCCGGTGCCGTCGGGGACGGCGACGAGGGCAGCGGGAAGGTCGAGGATTCCGCATTCGTCCTGGGGTCGCAGCTCGATTCGGCCGGGGTACCGAGCGACCAGCTCGTCGGCAAAAGCCATGCTGGTGCGTGTTCGGCCGCCGTACAGCAGGCGCCAGTCGGCGCCGGCAACTTCGGCCGAACGGAGCATCGGCAACAGGGGCGTAATGCCGATACCGCCCGCGACGAAAAGGTAGGACTGCGCGGGTTCGAGGGTGAAATTGTTGCGCGGACCTGCGATCGCGACCAGGTCTCCGACTTGCAGCGAGTCGTGCACCCAGCGCGATCCACCGCGGCCGTCCGCTTCGCGGAGCACCGCGATCGCCAAGGAGGTGGTGTCGGATGCGTCGCCACACAGGGAGTATTGCCGAACCGTCGACCTGTCGATGATCACGTCGATATGCGCTCCGGGCTCCCATGTCGGGACAGCGCCGCCATCGGGATCCGCGAGTCGAACTGCCATGACCCCGTGAGCAAGCACGTCTTTGCCGATCACTCGCATTTTGCGTTGTTCGGTGTTGGTGCTTCTGGTCATCGGCGCTCTCGTTCCCATAGACTTCACCTGCCCTATAATCTTAAGCAGTTAGGTTTACGGGACGCAAGCCTGGCCACCGATATCCACGACGCACACAGGAGATCGCCATGACCCCACACTCATCGCCGGACCAGAGTGACACGGTCCTCGACCTGTTCAGACTCGACGGATCCGTCGCTGTCGTGACCGGCGCCGGCAGCGGCCTGGGCGCCGGATTCGCCCGCGCGCTCGCCGAGGCAGGTGCCGACGTGGTGATCGCCGCACGCCGGCGCGAAAACCTCGAAGCCGTCGCGGTGACAGTAGAGGCCACCGGTCGCCGCTGCCTGGTCGTACCTACCGACGTCACTGTGCCCGAGCAGTGCGACGCGCTTGCCCAGGCCGCTGTCGCCGAGTTCGGCCGCCTCGACATCCTGATCAACAACGCCGGAGTCACCAGCTCCGCGCCTGCGACACGCGAGCGCCCCGAGGACTTCCGCGCAGTCCTCGACGTGAACCTGATGGGCAGCTATTGGGTAGCGCAAGCGTGTGGACGCGTGATGGGCCCGGGCTCGACCATCGTCAATGTCGCGAGCATGCTCGGCCTCATAAAATCGGCACTTCCCCAAGCTGCATACGCGGCCAGTAAAGCGGGAATGATCGGCCTGACCCGCGACCTGTCGCATCAGTGGTCGAAGCGAAAGGGAATCCGCGTCAATGCGATCGCGCCAGGATTCGTGGAGACCGACCTGATCTCCGAGATGTCGTCGGATACGCTCGACGAGTTCCTGCGCGGCAGTTCTCTCGGCCGCACCGCTACACAGCGCGAGATCGACGGAGCCGTGGTGTTCCTCGCCAGTCGCGCCTCGGGCTACATCACCGGCTCGACGCTCGCCGTCGACGGCGGCACTTCCGGACACTGATTCCCGACGAGGAAGGACCATGCAACCATGACGTACTCCACCAAGGTGACCACCCTCCGCGGCGACGGCGTTTCACTGGTTGCCGACCTGTGGGAACCCCGGCGGGAACCGAAAGGCACGGTCCTGCTGCTCCACGGCGGCGGCCAAACCAGGCACTCGTGGCAGCGCACCGGAATACGGCTGGCCCAGCAGAGTTGTCGCGCGTATTGCATCGACGCACGCGGCCACGGCGACAGCCAGTGGTCGACCGACGGCGACTACAGCCCCGACGCGCACGCCCGCGACATTCGCGCAGTCGTCGCCGACCTCGGTGAACCCCCGGTGCTCGTCGGAGCGTCCATGGGCGGCATGGCCTCACTTGTCGCATCAGGCGACGAACCAGGTATTGCCCGGGCGCTGGTCCTGGTGGACATCACCCCGAAGGCCGAACCGGAGGGTCTCGCCAAGATCACCGAATTCATGCAAGCCGGTTTGTCCGGCTTCGACAGCCTCGAGGACGCGCTCGGAGCAGTGATCGAATACAACCCGCACCGGAGTCGCGCGCCGCGGGTGGAGGGTTTGCGCAAGAACCTGCGTGAGCACGACGGTCGTTGGTACTGGCATTGGGATCCGCGAATGCTGTCGGATAGGACGAATTCGGCGGACGCGACGGCCGCGCGCGAAATTCGTGCCCGCGCCGCGGCGCGGGCGATCAGAGTCCCGACGTTACTCATCCGTGGCGCCCAGTCCGATGTGGTCAGTCCGGAAGGAGCGCGCGAACTCCTGGAGCTGATTCCGGGGTCGCGCTATATCGATGTGGGCGGCGCGGGGCACATGGTGGGCGGCGACGACAACGACGTCTCGAGTCGAGGCTTGGTGGAGTTCCTCGACGAGGCGGTTCTCACCGTATGACCACCTTACCGACGGGAACATATACCATTCTGACCATCTGCCGTGCCGACCAGGCTCGGCGTACTGCTCGAACCGAAAGCGAGATATGGCCCGACCGTCGAAACCTCTGATCAGTCGCGCAGCCGCCGTGGCAGCGTCCATCGAGATCATCGACTCCGAGGGACTCGATGCGTTCAGCCTGCCACGCCTGGCTAAACACATCGGAGTGCGTGCACCCTCGCTCTACCATCATTTCTCCGACAAATCGGAGATTCTCGAAGCGGTCGCTCGACAGATCGCCGGCGCCGGAAACCTACCGCGACGCAAGCCCGGCCCGGACTGGCCCGAATTCTTCGTGACGCTGAGCATGAACCTTCGCCGGTCGATCCTCAAACACCGCAACGCCGCGCCGATCCTGCTGCAATATCTGCCCCGTGACCTGCTGATCGGCACCTACGAGGACACCGCCCGGTTTCTCGAGGAGTCCGGAGTGCCCGCGCACCTGCACGTCCAGATTCTCGACGGTATGGAGCGCCTGACGCTCGGCGCGGTGCTCACCGAGGCGATGCGCAAGCCGAGCACCAAGTCCACGATCTTCCCGAACGTCGACCCGGAGTCGCAGCCCCTGCTGTCCAAAGCACTCGGCGCAAACGAGATGACCTCCCGGCAGTTGTTCGAAGAAATGATTCGCAGCTTCCTGCACGGCGTGGTGCGCAACGAGAACATCGCGATCACGGAAGCCGCGCCCTCCGGCAATGTCAAGCTGTCGGCCAACTGAGCGAGTCCGCCGTTCCCCGCGCGAACCGCCCACGACGCACCGGTGCCCCACGGATCGAATCCGTGGGGCACCGCGTTCTGCAGACCTACTGGGAAGGAGCAGGCAGGTGGACGGTCTTGGTCTCGAAGAACTCTTCGAGACCTTCGATGCCGCCTTCCCGCCCGACGCCCGACTGCTTGTAACCACCGAATGGCAGGGTGAAGTCCATCGTCGCGGTGTTGACGCTGATGGTCCCGGTACGGATGCGCCGTGCGACCTCGAAACCGTGGTCGAGATCCTCGGTGTAGACGGCGCCCGACAGTCCGTACACCGAGTTGTTGGCGATCGCGATTGCGTCTTCCTCGTCCTCGTAGGTGATCACCGAGATGACCGGCCCGAAGACCTCCTCCTGCGCGATACGTGAATCCGGCTGCACGTCGTCGATCAGGGTGGCTGCGACGAAGAAGCCCGTATCGAGGCCTTCGGGGCGGCCACCACCGAGCACAACCTTCGCGCCGTCTTCCTTCGCGATGTCGATGTAGCCGAGCACGCGGTCCTGCTGACGCTTGGAGGCGAGCGGGCCGAGGAAGTTGGTCGGCTCCCACGGATTGCCCATCGGCAGAGATCCGTACGCAGCCTTCAGTGCCTCGACCACCTCGTCGTGACGTTTGTGTGAGACGAGCACGCGGGTCAGCGCGATGCAGGCCTGACCGGATTGCATGCAGCCACCCATGGGCAGCGTCTGCAGCACGTGGTTGATGTCTGCGTCGTCGAGGATGATCGCCGCGGACTTGCCACCGAGTTCGAGCGACACGCGTGCGATGCGCTCGCCGGCCAGGGACATGATGCGCCGGCCCGCGGCGGTGCTGCCGGTGAACGTGACGTGGTCGACGTCCGGGTTGGTCACGAGGGACTCCGACACCTCGCGGTCGGCACACAGCACACTCACTACACCCTCGGGGATGCGACCTTCCGCGACCAGCTCGGCAATGATGTCCGCGAAAACCGACGGTGAGATCGGCGCCTCGGGTGCGGTCTTGAGCACGACCGAGCAGCCCGCGGCGAGCGCCGGCGCGAGCTTGAACGCGATCGTGCCGATCGGCCCGTTCCAGGGGATGATCGCGGCGACCACACCCGTCGGTTCCTTGATGATGCGTGAAATGCCGCCGTCGGCCCGGGATCGCTCTTCGCCGACCTCGAACTCGCGGGCTACCGCGGCAACGGCCCGGAACAGGCCGCCGGTCATCTGCTGGGTCGGGCGGCTGACGCTGACCGGCACCCCGACCTCGATGACGCCGATCGGCGTCAGTTCGTCCACGCGCTGCTCGAGACGGTCCGCGATGGCATCGAGAACGTCGGCGCGCTCGGCTATGGTGCGCGACGCCCATTCACCCGTGTCGAACGACTCACGCGCAGCGGCAACCGCCTTGGTGACGTCTTCGACGGTGGCGGTGCGGACGCGTGCGACCTTCTCTTCGGTGAACGAGTCGACGACATCGACCCATTCGTCACCGGTCGAGTCGACCCAACGGCCGCCGATGAAGATTTGTTCGCGATCGGCGATCGACGGGGTCGTCGTACCGGTTGCGGTTTCGGTGGTGGTCATCAGTGAAGCTCCTTCGCTTTCAACGGATGTTGTAGCCGGCATCGACGGGGAATGTGACTCCGGTGACGTAGCGGGCCTCGTCGGAAGCGAGGTACACGATCGCGTTGCTGATGTCGACTGCCTCGATCAGCTCGACGGGCATCGGGTTCTTGTACGACTCGTCGGCGGCGACCTCTGGGTGGGCGTTGACGAACTCGCCGTACTCGGCGTTCGCGACCATCGGAGTGTTCACGCCTGTCGGATGCACGGTGTTGACCCGGATGCTGTGGGGCGCGAGTTGTTTCGCATACAGCCGCATGAGGCCGACGACACCGTGCTTGGCCGCGCTGTACCCGGCTTGGCCAGGCAAGGTGTTGAGACCGATGCTCGTCAGGCCGGCGGCCGAGCTGGTGATAATGATCGAGCCACCCTCACCCCGTTCGACGAGATTCGGCACGGTCACGTCGAGCACGTGCCACACACCTGTGAGCATGGTGTCGATCGCGTCGTGCCAGGCCTGCCGCTGCTCGCCCGGTCCGATGACGGGCATGATGCCGGCGTTCGGCAGTACGATGTCCACCTTGCCGAACTGTGCGATACCCGCGTCGTACGCAGCTTGGACGTCTTCGAGGTTGCGGACGTCTCCAACCAACGCAACGATGGCGCCTCCGGCCTCCTTCACGAGGCGTTCGGTTTCTGCGAGATCGTCTGAGGTCGCCAGCGGGTAGAACACGGTCGGAATCTGGTCGCAGATGTCCATCGCGATGATGGACGCACCTTCCTCCGCGAGCCGGACGGCATGCGACCTGCCCTGACCGCGCGCCGCGCCGGTGATGAATGCGACCTTGCCATCGAGCCGTCCCATGGATAGTCCTCTCCGAGTGTAGGTTCCGCCTAGTGGTGCACAGAGGCAACGTGCGCGATGATCGGATGATCGAATCGAAATCGGCACACCAACTGTGAGCCACAACACAGACCGTAGTTGCCTACAACCTTTAGGTCAACACCGAACAAGAATCGTTTTTCGTATCACCGGCAACCATTCAAAAGCTGGGTACTTCGGCCCACTCCCCGACCTGGTAGCACGAGTGCTCTTCCTCCTGCTCGAACGACAGCAGCCGGCACATACGCACCGCGCCTGCATCGTCCGGGTCGATACGAATGAGGGCGATCTGCGCTCCCGCGTCACGCAGCGCCCCGAGCGCCACCACGAGCAGCGTGGTGCCCAAGCCTTCCCGCCTCGCGGCCTCGGTGAGCACCAGCGCCCGGACCGACGCGGCGTCGAGTTCGAGGTGCGTGGACAGCGCCGAGTCGAACCAGGCGAATCCGAGAGATGCTCCCGAAGAACCTGTTGCGACGACTACGGTGCCGGCCCCGAGACGAATCTCGTCGGCGAGGCGTTCCCGCTGCGCCGGCACCAGCGCGGCCGCATCCAGCACTTCCTCGATCGACTTCGACGCCATCGGATCTTCGAGTGGGCGCGCTTCGGCGAGTGTGATGCCCTCGGGAACCGAGACGTCGTCGAGCGGGCTCGCGAACGGCCCAGACAAGTGACGGAACAGCGTCCACAACCTGCTCACCGGCGCGACGCCGAACCGGCGCGTGAGACGCTCGGACGCGGGGTGAGTGCCGTACGCCCAGCAGCGCAGGGCCGCAGCGCCAGTGCCTTCCCAGCCACCGTCCACGGTCGTGTCCAGACCGATCTCCTCGACGAGCATCGTTGCGATACCTCGCGACCGATAGTCGGGGTGAACCACGAACTGCGCGGTACCCAGCCCCCCGTCGTCGACCTGTAGATGCAGGTACGCCACCACCACGAGTGGAGCATCGTCGCGAGCACTCAGATCTCTGCGCGCTGCGATCGGAAGGTGGTAGACCCGCACACCGTTACGGCTCGTCGAGGTCACATCGCCGGGATTGATCGAGGAGAATCCCGCCTCGTCGTCGTATTCGGCGGCCGCCGCGACAAGTGCCAGTACCTCGTCCCGATCGCCGGAATCCAGTTCCGAACACCACTGATACGAGATCATTCGTTCGCTCCTCATCTGCCGGTTCGTTCCCATAAATCTAATGCCAGTCGGTATTGGATCGCAATGGTCGAAAACTACCCGAGAACGCAACCCGGGGTTTACAGCTAAATCTACATAAGTTAGATTTAGGGTCATCGATTCGCCATCGCACCACAGCCTGGAGGGCAGCCATGACAGAGGTCGGAATCCCACGCGAGGAACGCATCCGTCGCGCGCTCGACCATCTGCGCAACGACACCACCGACGAGTTCGAGCACGTCACGTGGTTCGAACCCGTCGAGTTCACAGATCCGGACATCGCCAAGATCGAACGAGAGCGTGTATTCGGCCGAGTTCCGTCGATCATCATCCACGGCTCCGAGATCCCTCGCGCAGGAGATTTCGTCACCCTGCAGTTGCCGCGAAACAACGTCATCATCGTCCGCCAGCGCGATGGCAGCGTCAAAACCCTCGTGAACCAGTGCCGTCATCGCGGGGCCATGGTCGAGAAGGAAGAGAAGGGTCGCTGCCGCCTGTTCTCCTGCCCGTACCACCGCTGGTCCTACGATACCGACGGCAGCCTGCGCACCATCACCCGCGACAACACGTTCGGTGATGCCGACCGCTCCGAACGCAACCTCGTCCAACTACCCACCGAAGAGCGGCACGGGTTCGTCTGGGTGGTCGACGACGCCGCCGCAACCATCGATGTCGCCGACTGGCTCGGGCCCGAGATGGACTCGATCATGGGGTCCTACGGCATGGACAAGATGGTGACCACTCGGGTTCAACGCTTCGACGAGCCGATCAACTGGAAGTTGATGCAGGACGCGTTCCTCGACGGGTACCACATCCAGTACGCGCACCCCAACACCGCCGCGAAGCACATCCACACCAATGTCATGGCCTTCGAGGACTTCGGAAACCACTGCCGGTTCCTCAATCTCCGCAAGACCATCGACCGATGGATCGAGGAGGACCCCGGCGATCGCAGTCTCGCCGAGCACATCACGGAAAGCCACCTGGTGGGGCCCAACAGTACGTTGCTCAAACAACCGGACCATTTCCAGCTGCTCACCTTCCGCCCTCACCGCAGTGATCCACAGCGCTGCCACATGGAGATTCGTCTGGTCGCGCCCACGCTCGAAGAGAGCGGCTTGACGGAGGAACGCTGGAACCGGATCTGGGACAAGAACGTCGAGATCCTGGTAGCCGTGCTCCACAACGAGGACTTCCCGATCTTGCGAGATTCACAGGTTGCCATGGACAGCGCCAGCGCCGGCAACATGCTCCTCGGTCGCAACGAAGTCGCCAACCAGGTCTTCCGCCGCGCAATTCAGGAACTCGTCAACGAGAGCTGATACCTGGGCTTCACACTCGCGGAACTACGGACACCGGTTTCCGCTCACATCACGAAGGGGACCCGATCACGATCGGGTCCCCTTCCTCATCTCAACTCAGAGTTCCGAAGTGAACGTGAGCGGCAGACGCACACAGCCACGCACCGACGTGCCGTGCATCAACGGTGGATCACTCTCGACCAACGCATAATCGGGGAGCCTGCGGTGAATCTCCTCCATCGCCAGTGTCAGTTCGAGTCGCGCCAAGTGCGACCCCAGGCACCGATGTGGGCCCGCTCCGAACGACAGGTGCCTGTTCGAACCTCGGTCGATCACGAAAGCATCCGGATCGTCGAACTCGGTATTGTCGCGGTTCGCCGAACAGAGCAGTAACAGCAGCTGGTCACCGGCCTCGACCTTCACACCGGCGATCTCGACATCGCGCGTAGCCCGACGACCCATGCTGACCGCGGCCTCGATACGAAGGATCTCTTCCACTGCATCCGGCACCAGACTCGTGTCCTCGATCAGGGCGTTGCGTTGCGCCGGATTGTTCGCCAGATGGACCATGGCCCAGCCGAGTGAACCCTGCACGGTGTGCAGTCCCGCGATGAGTAGCAGGAAGAACATGCGACGCAGTTCCTCGTCCGTCAGGTACCGCTCGACTCCATCCATCCGGATCGGTGTGTTGATGATCTGCGCGGTGACGCTGTCGCCATCTTCCTGACCCGAACGCACCCTATCCACGAACGCACCGAAATACTCGAACACGTTCGTAGCCGCCTCCGCCCGAGCGCGAGCGGACCCCTCCTCGTCGGCGCCCGGAATTCCCTGGAGCGCAATGTCCGTCCATTCAGTGAAGCGTTCGGCGTCGTCGAGTGGCCAGCCCATCAAGGTGAGGAAGACACGGGTCGGCAGCGCGTGCGCGAACTCGGCGACGAATTCACATCGGCCCGAGCACGCGAAGCCGTCGATCAGTTCGTTGATGATCTCGCGGATCTTCGGCTCGAGCTCCTTCATCCGCGCCGGACCGAACAAGGGCTGGAGTGCCTGCCGGTACTGCGTGTGCTCAGGCGGATCGATCTCGACGGGAATGAACTTGCCCTGGCCGGCGTCGACAAGATTGTTCGGATAGCTGGAGAAAGTCTCGGCATCACGCAGAATGCGGAAGATGTCGTCGTAACGCGTGACAATCCAGTGCCCACCGTAGTGCGGCGAATAGAGGATCGGACCGCGGGCGCGGAGTTCGGCGGCCTTCGCCTGGAAGACGTCGACCGGCGCGGCAAGAGCCGGGTCGTAGACGTCGAAATCGACCATCAGATCCGTTGCGATGTCGTGAATTGTCAAGGCAGAACACCCTTCGAAAGCCGCTCGGCGCGTCGAGCGTCCACGTTGTTCGTGAGCTATCGACGCGCCGTTCGGATGGCACGGAAGATATCGAGGATCTGTCGGTCATGCCGTCAGCCTTGGTAGCAGATGCGTTCCGACAGGATTATCCGAGAGTCAACGCTCGTTCCGGGCACACCGCGACGGCCTCCTCGGCCGCCGCGATGTGCTCGTCGAGCGCGAGTGCGTCCTGAAGGATCACCGGATACCCGGAATCGTCACAGTCGACGACCTCGGGGGATCGGCTGTAACACAGGCCGTGTCCCGCGCACACCGACCGATCCACGACCAGGCGGCGCGTACCGTATTCCGTTCTCGTGTCGTGGGCAGTCATGATCGTTACTCTTCGCCGGTGACCATCGGCGGAGGGTTGTTCCCGTCTTCTGGGAACATCATGGCCACACGAGACAACGTGCCGCCATCGGTCGTCGGCAGCGTGACACCCGAGATGTATGCGGACTCATCCGAGACCAGGAACAGCGCTGCCCGAGCATTGTCCTTCAGTGACGGCGGACGATTGAGCTTGAGCGGAATCGGCGACACGCTCGGCTCCCACGGACCCGCCACTTCCTCATAGGACTGACCGACGACCGGTGTACCCGCAGGGGCGAGAAAGTTCGGCGACATTCCGTGTGTCGGGGCGATCGCGTTGACGCGGATTCCATACTTGCCGAGATCCAGACTCAGGGCCCGAACCATACCGTTCACACCGGCTTTCGTCGCAGAGTACGCCGCGATGCTGTGATACGCCGCGAACGACGCCGCCGACGACGTCGCAAGGATGACACCACCACCGTTGGCCCGCAGCGCCGGCACTGCAGCCTTCGCGGTGTAGAACACGCCAGAGAGGTTGACCCCGATGACGTCCTGCCAATCCGCGTCCGTCAGATCCTGGAACTCGACCTGCTCGCCACCGGCGACGGACGGCACACCACCACGCGAGATGACGCCTGCATTGGCCCATGCAATGTCGAGCTTGCCGAACGCGGCCATGGTGGCCGCCACGGCCTCGATCACCTGCTGCTCGACTCGCACATCCGCGGTGACCGCGATCGCCGAACCACCCTGCTTTTCGACCAGCTCGACCGTGCCCTTGGCGCGCTCCGGATCGATATCGACCACGGCGACCTTCGCGCCCTCCGCGGCGAACAACTGCGATGCCTCGCGTCCCAGCCCGGAACCGGCACCGGTGATGAGCGCGACCTTACCTTCGAGTTTCATGAAGTCTCCTGTGTTCGGGAATGTGTCGGATGAATGGAAGCTGTCATAGGACAGCGGGATGACAGAGGTGGCACCGAACAGCTCTGTGTCGCGAGTGCAGCGGTGCTAATACGCGATGAACAGAATCTCGTCGCGCGAGTACTCCATGCCCGGATGCGACTCGCTCAAATGCTCCTGGGTTTTCACGACCAGGTCGTCGTCGTCACTGCCGGTGATCGCGGCGCCACACGGACAGCTCAGCCTTGTCTTCATTCTCATGCCGGTCAGCCTTTCTGCGCTTCCCGCGCGGTCGCGATACGTTCCGCACGTCGGCGAACGGGAAGTTCGGTAGCGCGTCGACGAACGTGGTCGACGTCACATCACATTAACTAATGCACATAGGTTTTTCAACCCCCGCGTCGGCTCGATCGCATCGGACACATGGTGATCAGGCAGGCTCCGCGGCCTTCTCTACAGACACGTCAGTCTCGGACACGGTCTTGTTCTTCCGCGGAACCAACGACACCAGCACTGCGGCAGCCACTCCGGCGAACGCAAAGGCGTAGAAGGCCCAGTCGGCTCCGAGTGCAGAGCTCATGATCATTCCGGTGAGTACGGGACCGCAGACACCGCCGAGCCGGCCGAGACCCACTGCCAGCCCGAGTGCCGTGCCACGCGCGGCCGCCGGGTAGAAGACTCCGACGAATCCGTAGACGCCCGTCGTCGACGAGGCACAGAAGCCGATCAGGAGAACCAGTCCGAACACGAGCGCCTGTGCCGGCTGCAGAGTCAGGGCGGACACTGCGAGCGCCCCGAAGACGAAGCTCACGGAAATGACGGGACGTGATCCCAGCCGATCCGCAAGACCGGTGATGACCACCATGCCGAATCCGCTGCCGATGTTGAAGGCGAGCAGGAATGTCAATGCAGACCCGAGATCATAGCCGGAGGACCTCAGCATCTGAGGAATCCAGGTGTTCATGCCGTACGAGACGAGAAGACCGAAGAAGGTGATGAGCGGGAACATGACCGTCGCAATCCTGTAGCCGGGGGCGAACAGGAGCCTCAGTCCCGACGACGAGCCGGTACTCCCACTCGTCGACTTATCCAGTGCCATACCGGATTCGGCGCCGGCATCGATGGAATAGTGCTGTGCCAGTTCCCGGGCCTCGTCGTGCCGACCCTTGCTTGCGAGGAAGGCAATCGATTCGGGCAGGTTTCGGTACGCGATGACAAACAACACGACACCCAGAAGGCCGCCCACTGCGAACATCGATTTCCAGCCGAACGCAGGGATCATGAAAATGGCGGCAATCGCGACGACGCACCCGCCGATGGGAAAGCCGGTCTGGATCACACCGTTGTAGAACTGTCGCCGGTCGACCTTGACGTATTCCTGGGTGAGCGCGATCAAGGTGGGGAGTGCTCCGCCGAAGCCGAGCCCTGCCAGCAGCCTGAACAGGCCGAACATTTCCAGGTTCGGCGCAATGGCGCACAACCCGGTGAACACGCTGAAGCTGACGATGCATGCAAGTACCACGGGTCGTCGCCCGATGCGATCTGTGATGTAGCCGGCAAGCATTGCTCCGGCCATCATTCCGAACAGGGACAGGCTGCCGATCAACCCCGCCGATGCAGTGGTGATCCCCCACTGTTCCAGTTCGAGCAACGTCGGCAGGACCGCGCCGAACATGATGAGGTCGACACCGTCGAGGATCGTGATGGCCAAGCAGGTGAGGACCACGGATCGGGCACCCGAGACGGCTCTTTCCTTCCCCGGGACAGAAATCTGCGACATGTTGGGGTTCCTTCGGGTCGTTGTATCGGGGTTCGGTATTTGTGACTGCACGGATGGCGCGTGTTCACACCATGGGTGCGATGGAGCTCAGCCCCACCTGCGCGGATCTGCGAACGCGCGCCCCATCCATTGGTGGAAGTGCTGATTGGCAATCTCGTTGCGTCCGAAATAGAGGGGTCCGACATCTGTATTCGCGACGGACTTCTGTACGCCCTCGTTGACCACGAGGTCCTCGTCGCGTAGCACGGCCATGAGAATTTTCCAGTTCTTGTCCCACCGCGCCTTCTGCTCGTCCGTTACCACCGGCTCCCGAGTGAGCAAACGCATCTGCATCCGAGTCCCGACGGCTGTGCCCGGGGCGGGGACGAAGTTGAGCACCTCCAGATGATCCGGTTGACGGAGCACCGACATATTGGGCATCAGAAAGTGCGCCACGGTGATATGCCGATCGATGGGGGCATCCTCGGGTGCCACATCGCGCACCGAGTCGATGCTCTTGCGAGCGGTGACCATTCGTCCGTGCCTGCCCATCGGCTCCCACGCCTGCGCGTTGTTGTAGAAGTACGGGGCAACGGTTCCGGCGTGTGTCGAGGTGATGTGGTAGCCATCGAGGAAGGCGTCCATCAACACCTTCCAGTTGATGTCCACATCGAAGTTCTGGGCGATATGGCAGTGGTACTTGTCCATGTCCATGGCGGCGAGGGACTCGTCGAACTCGCGGCCGAGCCACTCCGCGATGTCGATCTTGCGATCACCCGCGGCGGAGTCGATGACCCAGACGAAACCGTGCCGTTCCTCGACCGGAACCTCCAGCAAACTCATGCAACTACGATCGACCGTCCCGAAAGTCGGCTCGTCCGCGATCGACCGCAGCCTGCCATCGCTGCCATACGCCCACCCGTGGTAGCGGCACGAAAAGATGCGCTTCGAACCCTTCTCCTCGGGAACGAGCTGCGCTCCTCGATGCCGGCAGGTGTTCACGAAGCCACGCACCCTCCCGTCCGCCTGCCGAACGAGAACAACTTCGTTGTTCGGCAGCTGGACAGTCGCAAAGTCGTTGTTTCCGGGCAGTTCGGTACTGTGTGCCGCGATGATCGGCACGTACCCGAACAGTTCTCTGCGCTCCCGCGCCGCCAGCTCCGGATCGGTGTATACGCGCGGATCGACCTCGAGGATTTCCGGTGCCATATCGGTGGTGCCGTTGTCGAGGTGATCGAACATCGCCCGGGCAAAGCCCGCTTTCGTCGCCTCGTCGTACGGCAGATCGGTGTAGACCATCGTGCTCACTCCTTCGGGGACCGCTGCGGGCCCACAAGAACGTCGTTAAAGCTGCAGACTCTTGATTTCGACAAACTCCTCCAGGCCGAACGCCCCGCCCTCACGCCCGTGACCGGACTGCTTGAATCCGCCGAACGGTGCAGCCCCATTGAACTTTCCACCGTTGACCTCGATCTGCGTTGCACGCAGTCTGCGCGCCACCGACTTCGCGCGCTCGGGGTCGGCGGACCACACGGCGCCGGCAATACCGAAAATCGTTCCGTTCGCGATGTCGATCGCGTGCTCGGTCGTGTCGTACGCGATGATCGACAGCACCGGACCGAAGATTTCCTCCTGGGCGATCGTGCTGTCCGGGTCTACCTCGGAAAACACTGTGGGTTGGACGAAGAATCCGGTACGGGCAGGTGCGTCGACCGAGCCGGCGACGAGCTTCGCGCCCTCCTTGACGCCGGCACGAATGTAGCCGAGCACCCGCTCGCGCTGAGCTGCGGTCACCATGGGTCCAAGCTTCGTGTCGCCGCTCGTGGGATCGCCCGGGGCATATGCCGCCACCGCTTTGGCGGCGAGCTTCTCTGCCTCGGACAGGCGCGAGCGCGGTACGAGCATGCGAGTCTGCGCGTTGCAGGACTGCCCGCCGTTCATGTAGCAGGCACGCACGGTGTGCGGCACGGCCTTCGCGAACTCCTCGACATCGAGGTCGTCGAGCAGCACCGCGGCGCTCTTGCCGCCCAGCTCGACCGAGACCCGCTTCACGGTCCCGGCGGCCAGTTCCAGCACCCGCTTACCGACCGAGTTCGATCCGGTGAAGCTGACCATGTCGATATCCGGGTGAACGGCGATGGCCTCACCCACAATCGGACCGTACCCGTGCACCATATTGAAAACTCCGGCCGGGATCCCGACCGCTTCGACCGCCTCTGCCAGAGCGTGGGCGGTGAACGGAGCAACCTCGCTGGCCTTGACGACCACCGTGCACCCGGCCACGAGCGCGGCGCCGATCTTGGCGGTGATCTGGTGCAGCGGGTAGTTCCAGGGCGTGATACATCCGATCACGCCGACCGGCTCACGCACGATAAGGGAGTTGCGGAGCGGTTCTTCCCACGGGAAGTCCTTCGCCGCGGTCACTGCCTCCCGCAGATCGACGATGCCCAGTCCGACCTGGGCCCACCGAGCGACCCTGCGTGGCGTGCCGACCTCGGCGACGACGATGTCGGTGATGTCGTCCTGTCGCCGCTCCAGTTCGTCAGCCAGACGCGACACGAACTCGGCCCGCGTGTGCGGGGCGGTCTGAGACCACTGGCCCAAGGCCCGTCGTGCGGCAGCGACCGCCATATCGACGTCCTCGGCAGCTCCGGCGGGGACGCTCCCGATGCGCTCTTCGGTGGTCGGGTTGACGACGTCGATTTGCTCCGTGCTTGTGGAGGCAGTCCACTTGCCATCCACATATAGTTCCAAACTCACGATAATTCTCTCCGTTAGTCGAGTTGAGGTAGTTACCGGTGCATCGAATCCCTCGAGCACCGAGGGGAATTGAGACGCAGCTAGTCCACGTTCATGATTCGAGCAGTTCACGCAGGCTTTCGTCACTTACCGGCGTCGTGGCTAGACCCATCACCCCGGCAAGGAATCCGCGGATCGTGACCACGAAAAGTTCACGCGACGACCACTGGTTGGCCTCCAGCGCGCGGGCGAGGGTCGGGTGTCTACGCTCATCGACCTTCGGGAAGACCTCTGTGCTACCGACCGGATCGCGCATGATATCGCTCAGAGTGGTTGCGAGAGCAAGCTTCTCCAGACCGTCCAGTATCACCACGTGGAGTCGCGCCGGGACGCCCCCGTCCTCGAGGATGCGCGCACACCGTTCATACGTTCGGGTCAGGACATCCCGAGGAAGGAACTGCACCAACACGAGAGCGGCATTGGGATGACGCAGGATCGCGTCGCGGTAATTGAGGCTGAGTTCGACGAACCACTCCACCCAGTCCGTGCCCGATGAATGCTCGGGCACTGTCGCCCCGGTCATCAGCTCCTTCGCCACCTCGGTCATGAGCTCACGACGATCAGCGAAATGGTGGTACAGCGAGGAGGTCCGTACGTTCAGCTGTTTGGCCACGCGCGGCAGACTGAACGCATCCATGCCTTCGGTGTCGATGATCTCGATGCTTGCCGCGATGGTCGCACTCCGGCTGATCAGAGGCTTTGCCGGTCTCCCCATCAACTCCCACTTTCGATCGATCCGAGACTCAGCTCCACAACCCCGCCGTATCGGCTCCGATGGAAAACCAGCGGCTCCGTCACCGGATCGGACCCGAAATCGAGCATGCCGGCAACGGCGATGAGGTGATCTCCACCGTCGTGCTCCGCAGCGAGCGCCACCTCGAACCAGGCTGCCACCCCCTCGAGAATCGGCGCGCCGCGCTCGGCCGGGCGCCACTGCACTCCGGCGAATTTGGGTCCACCCGATTTCGCGAAACGGTCGCTGAGATCGCGTTGACCCGAGGAGAGAACGTTGATACAGAAGGTCCCGACGGTACGGATCGCCGGCCAACTCGTCGAACGCCGGCTCGGGCACAGCAAGACCTGGGGCGGATCCAGCGACAATGCCGAAAACGACTGACAGGTGAACCCGGCCGGTTCGTCGCCCACCATCGCCGTCACCACCGTCACGCCGGAACAGAAATGTCCCAGAACGTCGCGAAGCGCCCGCGTGTTCACAGCCGATTGTGTGCTGTTGTCCGATCGTGTCGACACGTGTGGTCCTCTCATACTCTCAGTGCGATGTGCACTCTGATCTCGCCTGCAGGACTGAGCCATCCGCGACAATCCGCGAACTCGATCATTGCTTCAAATCGTGTCGACCACGACGGGTCCAATGCCTGCTCACCCGCAAGGGCGCGGATCGTGTCTGGTTTGACGAAGACCTGCTGTGCGCCGGATGGTCGGCCGAGGGCCGAGAGTCGGTCTGCCCAGATTCTGCACTTCGGGTCAGCCGGCTCGATGTGGAGGGAGCCGAACTCGTCGGCGTCTTCGAGCCGGAACTGTGACTTACCGAAAATCTCGTCAACCACGATTCGCATGGGTTTCTCCCCCGTTCGTGGTGGTGTGGTGGGAACTAGTGGACATCTTGTCGCACCGCCGATTCCTGGACCGGTCGGCGGGCTTCGAGGATGGGCAGCACTTCATCCAGCAGTAATTGCACACATGCATCCCTGACGTTCCCCTCCGTGACAGCAGGAACGACAGTGACGCCGTCGGCAATGTCGGCTGCGCGGATGTCGAGAATCAGACTTGCCAGGCCGCTCGGCGTTCCGACGTAGACGACGGTGTCGCCGTCCGTCATGCCAGTTTCCGACGGGCGCCTCTGTCCTGTGCCGGCTTCGGAGCGCGCGGTGCGAGCGTCCGGCGCGATATGGACGACGACGTCGAGCAGTACGTCGACCCGGCCACCGGATGTGTCGCCCGCGGCCCGAATGTATGCGCGCTTCTTCTGCGCCTCTCGAAGGTTCGGGGCTGTAATTCGCACTGTGTGGGGGTCATCCAGGCTCCGCACCACGATGGTGCTGTCGACCGGCGCGTCCGGCGTCGACAGGTCCACGGCCACGGTGAGCTGAGCCCCGTTCACGACGTGGTCCGTCCCGCACGGGGTGCGGTTCGTCGCCACACCAGTGCCGGTGACAGGGTGGTGGTGCGGAACACCAGTGGATCCGAGGACAGGGTCATGCGGTCGCCGTCGAAGCGCACATGCCGCTTCTGGTTCTCACCGAGCCAGTTCGGGTACAGCGATACCGCCATCTCGTGCCATACGGCGGAGCGGTCTTCGTCGACGTGGTAGGGGCCCGAATACGCAAGGTATCCCCCGGCAGCCTCGCTTCGTTCGCTGTTCTCGCCACTGTGGACGTTGCGCGAGCGGTACGGGGCTCGGCCGGGGCGCATGATTTGTGCCGACATGAACCCGTCCGCCGAGTAGATGATCAATCCGCGGGCCTCGGGACCGAGTGGGTAGTCGACTTTTCCGCTGTCGGAGGTCGTCGAGTACTCGACCAGTTCCCAAGCCCCGACGATTCGTTCGGCGATCGAGACGCCTTCGGTGTCGGTGTCTGTGTGGGTGCTCATGTCATGCTTCCTTTCAGCTCACAGCACGTCGCGCGTGCAGAGAAGGACCGAGCTCGACAATGCGGCCATGGGCCCGCCGATGAAGAGCGAGACCTGCGCATCGGGAACCTGGTTGGTGGAGGTTCCACGCACCTGGCGCACGGCCTCGACTGCCAGACCCATACCGTTGACGAACGAATCCGCGAGGTTTCCACCACTGGTATTCACCGGGAGCAGCCCGTGCGGGGCGGTCAGATTCTCGAGGGTCATGACCTTGCCGGCATCGGCACCGCGCGGGCACAGACCGTGATCGATCAGTGCAGCCACACCCGAGCCGCTGAAGTTCTCGTATACCTGGACGACGTCGACCTGGTCGGGACCGAGGTCGGCATCCGCCCACAAGGTTTCGGCAACTCCGGCGGCTCCGGAGAATCCGGCCGAGGTGTAGTCGAGATCGTTCTCGCTGTCGACAGCGTATCCGCCGACCGCGCCCTGACTGCCCGCGAGCACGTAAGCCGGACTGGAAGAGAGTTTCTCGGCGCGGCCGGCGGCGACCAGAATGAGCGCCACAGCTCCGTCGTTCTCCCGTGAGCAGTCGTACAGCCGGTAGGGCTCGACGATCATCCGCGATGCTGCGTAGTCGGCTTCGTCGAGCGGTCGGCCGAATGCCGCGGCGTGCGGATTGCGCTGCGCGTGGAAGTAGTCCGCGAGAACCAGGGATTTCATCGCAGATTCCGGAACACCGTCGTGTTCGAGCATCCGTCGGGTGCGCAGCGCGCAGGCTTGCGCCGGCGATCCGACCCCGTGCGGGAGCATATGGCCGTCGAAGTGATGCTTGGCGTATCCGAGTCGGCCGGAATCCTTTTGTGCCATGGCACGATACACAACCACGCACCGCGCTTGCCCTGCAGCGATGGCGACTGCCGCGTTGGTAATCGCCGCGGCAGCACCACCTCCGCCACCACCCCAGATCATGGTGGACCATCGGATCCGGGGTGACATGAGCGACGCACCCACGACCGTCCCGTCGTTGTCGCCGCCCCCGTACGAGACGAAACCGTCGATCTCGCGTGGTGACACACCGGCGTCAGCAGCAGCCTCGACGATGGCTCGCAAAGTCATCCGGAGTTCGCTGGCGGGCGATTCGCCTCGCTTGTAATGGAATTCACTGGCACCCACGACGGCTGCGGCACCACGGAGAAAGGTATCGGTCATCGCTCGGTTCCCCGTTCCGTCTCCGTGGTACTGCTCGCCAGGCGCCAGCGAAGCACCGGCCAGGGTGCATCGGCGGGCTGCTGGATGATCCCCGCAACCGCATCACCGATGGCAACGTCACCATCGCCATTCTCGGCGAGCAGACCGAGCACTCGTCGTCCCCCGGCATGCGGTAGTTCGACGAGAACCGTGACGAACGGCAACTCGCCTGCCAGCTCCGGGATGAAGGGGTGCCACGTCCGCGACCACGAGAAGATTCGTCCGACCGGTTCCACCGCAGTCCATTTCGGGTCGAACGTCTGACACCGTCCACACATCCACCGCGGTCCCCAGATCCACAGGTCACACTCGCCGCACCTTTGCAGCCTCAGCTCACCCGCCCGCAGACCCTCCCAGTAGGGCAGGTCGAGGCCGTCTGCGTACGGACCGGCCAGAGCCGTTGCCGGAAACTCGCGGGCTGTACCGGCACGCGGTGTCATCGGATCGCTCCACTCTCGTGAACTGGCATATCGCTTCCTTCTGCTGCAGGTGGGCGTCATGGGGAACCCGACCATCAGTGTTTGGTCAGGTAGCCCGCATCGATCGGCAGGTCGATCCCGGTCACGTACTTCGCGGCGTCGGAAACGAGCCACAACACGGCGTTGGAGATGTCCTGTGGTTCGAGCATCATCACGTCCAGCAGATTCGTGCGGTCGTTATGCTTCCACTTCCGCACCACGTGCGGCAGTACCTTCGACAGGCCTGCCGCCATAGGCGAATTGACCCCCGTCGGGTTCACCGTGTTGACACGGATGTTGTGGTCGGCGAGCTCGAATGCGAGGGTGTCCTTCAGCCCCTGCAGGCCATGCTTCGCGGCGCCGTAGTGCCCCCACGACGGGGAAGCACCCAGCCCGTCGACCGACGAGGTGATCACGATCGATCCGCCGTGGCCACCCTCGATCATCACGGGGACGACAGCCTTGCAGGCCTTCCACGCGCCGGTGAGGTTGACGTCGAGCATCGTCTGCCACGCGTCGTCTGCGATCTCGTTCGTCGACTCGGCGTGATCGTGGATGCCGGCGTTCGCCAGCAGGATGTCGATACGTCCGAACTGAGAGACGGCCAGATCCGCGACAGCCCTCATGTCTGCACTGCTCCGGACATCCGCCTGCATGCCGGCAATCTCGCCACCGGCTTCCTTGACGAGCTGGATCGTCTCCTCGAGATCATCCCGTGTCGCGAGTGCATACTGCACCTCGTCGATCGGCGCCGCGATGTCGCAGACCACGATCTTGGCCCCAGCAGCGGCAAGAGTGAGCGCATGCGAGCGGCCCTGTCCTCGTGCGCCGCCGGTGATGACTGCAACTTTTCCGCCGAGCTCGTAGAGAGAGGTCATCGATTCTCCTGATGTGAAGTGGGTAGTGATATAGGAATTGCCGAACGTACTACCCTGCGCTCTTCGCGCGTTCGTAGTGCTGCGTCGCCTGGCTGATGCCGGTCGCGAAGCGCTCGCTGAAGCCTTCCTTGCGTGCCTGTGTCCAGTGGTAGGAATTCAGCAGCGGTTCGCAGGTGCCCGTGAATCGGGGCATGACGTCGCGCATGAGGATCCGGTACATGCGCGAGGTTGCCTCGATGTCTGCCCAGTCGTGTGCTGTCGCGAGGAAGGTGCCGAATCCACCAGTGCGGTCGATGATCTTCTGGATGTAGTCGATGGCGTCGTTCGCATCGCCGATGCAGCCGTATCCGGACTCGTTGACACGCCGGACCAGTTCCTCGTGCGCGACTTCTTCACCCGGTTCGATCATTTTCATCGGGGTGACGACGTGGCGGTAGTCCATGAAGTCGCGCAGCCCGTACCGGGTGTCTTCGACGGCCTGCTCGAAGGTGTCGGCGATATGGATGTTGCCGACGATCGCCCAATCGTTCCGATCGACGCTCTGCCCGTACACATTCGCCTCGTGGGTGGTGATATCCCAGGTCTGGGCGAGCAACTCGACCGACTTGGCGCTCGTTCCACCAATGGATAGCAGACCGAGCCCGTACTTGCCGGCCAGCTTCGGGCCCGACGGCGACATCGCGGCCGCCACAGTAATCGGTACCCCCGGGTACGAGTAGGGGCCGAGTTGAACCCGCGCGTCCTCGAGAGAAAACCATTCCGTCTTCCGGTCGACAGGCCCCGGCGTATTGAGCAATTCCAGGATGGCGTCGAGGGATTCTTCCATCCGCGGCCGCAACAGGTTGTAGTCCATGCCCATCATCTGCGAATCGGCCACGAGCGCACCCGGCCCGACCCCGATGCGTATGCGCCCACGGGTCATGTGATCCAGAAAGGTGATGCGATCGGCCACCATCAAGGGATGGTGGTAAGGAAGCGATATGACGCCACTGCACAGCTCGATACGCGACGTACGCTGCACAGCTCGATACGCGACGTACGCTGCGCGGCTGCCGCAATCATCAACTCGGGCGAGGGCCCGACCTCGTACCCACCACTGTGATGCTCCCCGAACCACACCTGATGGAATCCGAGCCGATCGAGGTCCTCGACATGGCGGAGGTCCTGTTCGATCGCCATCGTGGGGTTACGCCGAGGGTTGTGGTACGGCGGAAGGAACACTCCACACCGCAGGGGTGCCTTCCTCGAGGCCGGCGCATTATTCACGGCTGACCCGTTATTCCCAGCTTCCGGTTCCATTTCAGATCTCCTGTCGGTCGTTGCGTGCGGCGCCGCAGATGGTGACGATGGCACGTGCCGTCTCGTCTCCACGGTTGTGCCACCGATGCTTGTTGCCGTTGACGACCACCGTGTCGCCGGCGTTCAATTCGATTTCCGCTCCGCTGTCGAGTTCGAGGACGAGCGAGCCCTCGAGAAGCACGTGCACGTCCACGGAATCCGTGCGGTGGAATCCGGGCGCATCGTCGTCCATCTCGACGATTCCGTTGTCACTGTCGCCGATCCGTCCGGGCTCGAGCACCCAGCCGATCACCCAGACGCCACCGGGATCGGGAAATCCGGCCGTTTCGGGCACGTCGCCCGCGTTGGGTACCTCTGGAATGGCGTCGGAACGCCAGATCGGGTCGAGGCCTGCAGCGTCGATTCTCTCGATCGTCTCGTCGGCGACCAGCACGGCTGTACCGTTCTGTTCTGCAGCGATAACGCGGCGAAAGCTCATGTATTGCCTTTCGGTTGATTCGACAAGCCCGGACAGGCCCTTCGTTGCAGTCAGCCCGATACCAGGACGCTCGCGGAGGAGGATTCGACATCAACCGGTCCCCCCGATCCCTTCCTGCGACGCAGAGTGACCGCGAAGCACACCACCAGCACCCCTGCAATGGCCGCTGGGATCGCAGACAACAGGAGAACTGTCGAGCTCGCCATACTCGTGGCGAGCAAAGCCCCACCCAGCGCCGGCGCGAACAGGCCGCCCATCCGGCTGACCCCGAAGGCCCAGCCGATCCCCGTCGCACGTACCGCTGTGGGATATGCCTGCGCTGCGACCGACGTCAGAGCCGCCGCCAGCCCGATCGCGCCGAAGCCGAGGGTGAAGCACAGGGCGCCCACAGCGACGGTCGACCCACCGCCCGTCGAGATCCATGCCAGCAGCGACACCGACGCTATGGTGGCGAGGGGACCGAGAACTGCAGCGGCGACACCGATCCGGGTTCGGTCCATGGCAACGCCCAACACCAGTGCGCCGACGATGCCGCCCAGGGTCGCCAACGATGTCGCGAGTAGTGCAGCACTATCCTGCACCCCGTTGTCGGTGAGAATCGTGGCCAGCCAGCTGAGGACGAAATAGCTACCGAAGAGCGCAAAGAACATCATCGACCAGATGAGGACGGTGAGGGTCGCCCTGCCCCTCACGAAGAGCGCGGCAACACGCGCGCCGACCGGCTGAGGGGGCAGGAGATACTCGGTGTCGGCACTGTGCGGCGTGCGGGTGTCGATCTTGTCCAGAATGCTCGCAACCTTCGTGGTGCGGCCCGCCTTGGCCAGGAACTCGACGGACTCGGGCAGCCAACGCCACGTGCCGACAAGAATGGTGAGAGGAACGATTCCCGCGACCAGGAGGAGCGCCTCCCCGCCGTGCATAGGCACCACCCGTGAAGCGATCAATCCGACGACGAGCCCGCCGACCGCGGTGCCGGAACTCAACACGGTGACGGTGGTCGCCTTCAATCGGGACGGCGAGTATTCGTTACCCAACGCGAACCCGTTCGGCACGGCTGCACCGATCCCGAGCCCTGCAACGAAACGGCACACTGCGAGCGCCAGGACCGATGTAGCGAAGAACGAGGGAAGGGCGGCGAGGCCGAAGACGAGGATTCCGAGGCCCATGATTCGCTTACGCCCGTATCGATCCGCCAGTGGAGCGATCAGAAAGTTCGAGAGAATTTCACCGACCAGGGCAGCCATCACCACAATCGAGAAATCGGCCGGCGGCACACCGTATGAATTCGCAAGGCTCGGAATGGCATAGCCGATCGACAGCACATTGAAACCGTCAGCGAATGCCAGTGCCAAGCAGATGGCGATCACCCGCCACTGGAATCGCGACACGGGAGCACGGTCGATGACCTCCGTGATCCTGACAGATGAAGTCAATTCAGTGATCCTTCTGTGAGATGGGGTCGATCGACCCGTTCCAGATCTTCGACATGACAGGTTTTCCCACAATGCTTTTCGGCTGATCAAGACATGATCGGGGGCCGATGGACACCGAGCCGCGATACACGACTCCCTCATGTACCGCAGTGCTGCGGATCACATGCGACCTAATCTAAATGCTATCGGTTAACCCGTCAAGGACCGTGCACTTCTCCGGACTTGCGAAATATGGTTTTTCAGGAACTGCACGGTTGACCGCAGGTAATCGCTGATCTACCTTCATCGCAAGGCGATCGCCTACTCACCCCAGCCCTCACCCCGCGGCGACAGCACTCGTCCCGGCCTTTCCGGGCCAATGGCCATCCGCGGGGCGCTTTTCGGGCCGCTCCCCTACGCGAAGGATCCCGATGACCACGACACAGCTCGATATTCCGGAACATCTGATCACTGACTTCGATGTGTACGATCCGTCCCTGGCCGTGCCCGCAGACGTGTTCCAGGAGCGCGTCGCCGCGCTGCGCAAGCAAGGGCCGGTCCTCTACTCCCCGCATCACGGGGGGCATTGGGTGGTTACGCGGTACAAAGAAGCGCTTCAGGTACTCCAGGATCCGGAGACGTTCTCGAGCTTTCCGAACAATCTGCTCAATGCCGCGCAGGGCAAGTTCCTTCCGCTCGAACTCGATCCGCCCGAACACAGCTACTACCGGCAGGCGTTGCAACCGCTGTTCAGTCCCAAGCAGATGAAGGCGCTCGAGCCCGAGATCCGGAGAATCATCACCGAGTTGATCGACCAATTCGCCGACAAGGGCGAATGCGAGTTCATCTCGGAGTTCGCACACGAGCTGCCGACTCGGATCTTCCTTGCGCTCATGGGATGGCCGCTGAGCGACGCACCACAATTCACCGAGTGGACCGACATCACCCTTCAGGGCATCCCCGGGGCGAGCGAGGCGGAATCGGCCGAGGCGCGCGCGAAGGCGGCCGGAGAGATTTACGAGTACTTCGGGAAGGTCGTCGCGCGAGTTCGATCCGGTGAAGGCAGTTCCGAGAGCCTTACCGCGCACATCATCAACACCCCGCTCGACGTCGACGGAACACCTCGGCCACTCACCGACGAGGAGCTGAGCCGGATGTTCTTCCTGCTGCTCGTCGCGGGACTGCATACCGTCCAAGGTGCTCTCGCTTGGGGGCTGATTCACCTGTCGCACAATCCCGAGCAGCGGGAGGCGATCATCGACGACCCGACGCTGATTCCGTCGGCAGTGGAGGAGATCCTGCGGATCGAGACCGCCACGAGCAGCGGTCGTCGCGCGACCCGGGATGCCGAGATCGGTGGTGTCTCCATCAAGGCCGGCGATCAACTGTTGGTCGTCATGACGTCGGCCAACCGCGACGACGACGAGTTCGACAGCCCTGAGGAGCTACAGATCGAACGGCACCCCAACCGGCACATCGGGTTCGGCGCCGGCCCGCATCGCTGCCTCGGCTCCCATCTCGCACGGCTCGAGCTGCGACTCGCGATGGAGGAGATCCACAGGAGAATTCCCGACTACGCGCTGGTTCCGGACAACCCCGCGGTCTTCCATTCGTCCCAGGTCCGCGGATGCGAGAAGCTACCGATCACGTTCACTCCGTCGACGCACTGATCCCCCGCGACCCGGAAGCGGGAACGCAGTCCGAACAGTAGAAGGTCCCCGGAGAAAATATCCGGGGACCTTCTCTGCTGTGTCACACCGTGGAGGAGACCGGTGACAGCGCCGGATCGTCCGCGGGCGGTTGCAGCACACCGTCCTGCACGAGCAAATCAATCTCGACTGTGCTCAGACCGAGCATTTCCTCGCAGATTTCCCGTGTCTGCGCACCTGCCAGCGGTGCCTGCCGCAGCGGCCAGTCCGGCAACGCCGCGAAGTGCGCCACCTGCTTCGCCGTCGGAAGCGGCGCCGGAAGCAGCTCGTGTTCGAGCTCGATGTAGGCACCCCGCGCGGTCAGGTGCGGATTGGTCAACAGGTCCGGGAGCCGGATCATCGCGCCGGTCGGTATCCCGGCGGCCTGCAACGTGTCCATCGCTTCGGTCGGCGTGTGCAGCAGCAGCCACTGTGCCAGCACCTCGTCGGCCTCGGCCCGGTGCGCAATTCTGAACTCGGCGGTGGCGAAACGCGGATCGTCGACGAGGTCGGGGCGTCGGAGCACCCCACACAGTGCGACCCAGTCGGCGTCGTCGCGGACGGTGACGACACACCACTCGTCGTCACCCGCGCAGGGGTACACCCCGGAGGGCGCCGAGTACGGATCGGAATTGCCCGGGGCGCTGATCGAGCCCGGCGCGAGGTGTTCGGCGACGAGCTGGTTGCCGAGTTGGACGATCGCGGTGTCGGCTTGAGCGACTTCGATGGCGGCACCGCGTCCAGTCTGCAGCCGGTGGATCAACGTGGCGAGAATGGTGGTGGCGGTGACCTGTCCGGCGATGTGGTCGGGGTAGACGGTCGAGCCGTCACACAGTCCGTCGGAAGCATCGGAGTATCGCCAGAGCGCCGAGACGCCGCAGGCTGCCCGAACCAACGGCCCGTAGCCCAGTCGCTTGTTCCACGGGCCGACACTGCCGAAGGCGCTGCTCTCCGACACGATGATGCGCGGATTGATCGCAGCGAGCTCGTCATACGACAGACCCATCGAAGCAAGGGTGCCGGGCTTGAAATTGGCGAGCACGATGTCCGCTTCCTCAGCCAGGCGCTTGAAGATGCGGATACCTTCGGGGCTGCGCAGGTTGATCCCGAGGCTGCGGCGATTGCGATGGCCCCAGGCGACGGATGCCGCGAGCGCAGCGCCGCGCTTGGATTGGCGCAGCCCGTCGGGGAACTGAGAGTTCTCGATCTTGATGACATCGGCACCGTTGTCCGCGAACTGGCGGCCGAGCTCGGCACCGAACACCACGACACCCATATCGAGGACCCGAAGTCCCTCGAACGGACGTGCACCCGGCTCGCGCTGCGGTACGGGAATCGAAACGCGAGTGTCGGCCCCGGCCGAGCGGAGAACCAGCTCGTTGTGCTCCCCGAGCTGCGGTGCACGGGAGCGTACACCGGCGCGTTCGCCGTTGATCTTCGCGTAACCGGACGGGACCCGAGCGGTGACTCCGGGAGCGATTTCGGCGTCGACGAACGTACCGGACGCATCGAAGTGCTCGGTGGTCAATACCTCGGCCACGGTGTTGAGGCCGCCGATCGGAATTCCGCGGGCAGCACCTTCCGCGACGAGGTCGTCGCGGGTGTACGTGCTGAACAGCTGCTCGATGAGCGGGTTGAGCCGCTCGGATGCGGCGAATCGGGCGGGAATGGTGTCGTACTTCGGATCCGCGAATTCTTCCGGCCGACTCAACCATTCGTACATCGCTTGCCACTGACGCTTCGCGAGCAGGCAGATTCGCACCTGCCCGTCGCCACATCGATACACCGGGTAGAAATTGGCCGCATCAGGTCGGCCACGGGGGAAGTCCTCGGATCGACCCGCGGCAGCGGAGCCCTGCACACCGAATCCGGGGTCGAAACCGTGCACGATGACCTCGAACGCGGAGATGTCGACGAGCTGCCCGAGGCCGGTATGCAACCGGTCGTAGTAGGCGAGCAGTGCGGACCATGCCGTATGCACACCCACCGATTCGTCGATCAGCCCGTTCGGCGGCAGGAGCGGGGCCTCTCCCGGCTCACCGGAGCGCGAGAGCACACCGCTCAGCGCGTAGAGGACCTGCTCGGTCGCCGCCCAGTCGCGATATGGACCGTTCTGACCGAAACCGGTGATCGACACGGCCACGAGCGCGGGATTGACGCGGCACAGATCTGCAGCTCCCACCCCACGCCGGGCCAGAAAGCCCGGCGGGAACGACTCCAGGAGAATGTCCGAGCGCTGTGCCAGCAAGCGCAGCCGTTCCCGGTCGTCGTCCGCGTCGAGGTCGAGCACGATGCCGCGCTTGTTGGCGTTGCGCATTGCGAACGGGATGCTCACACCGTCCCGTATCGGCTGGGCCGTGCGCGAGGCCGATCCTCCCGGAAGTTCGACGCGGACGACCTCGGCGCCGAGGTCGGCGAGAAACCGCCCCGCCGTGTCCCCGAATCCGTCCGTCAGCTCCAATACCCGGACACCCTGCAGAGGTAGTGCCATCATGTGCTCCAAAGTGTGTGCTCGTCGCGGAATATGGTCAGCGAGTTCCGAAGTACACCGACTTCGAGGTGAAGTACGGTGCCAGTCCCTCCGGGCCGAGCTCGCGGCCCAGCCCCGACGATTTGACGCCACCGAACGGCGCGTCGAGATCGAGGGCGTAGTAGTTCACTCCCACCGTGCCGCTGTGGATTCGAGCCGCCAGATCCAGACCGTGCTGCTCGTCCGTGGTCCAGACCGTGCCACCGAGACCGTATTCGGAGTCGTTGGCGATGGCGACGGCCTCGTCTTCACCGTCGTACGCGGTGATGGTCAGCACCGGGCCGAAGATCTCTTCCTGCGCGATCCGCGCGGAATTGTCTACGCCGGCAAACACGGTCGGCTCGACGAACCACCCCTGCGGCTGCGTGACGGGCGTTCCGCCGCCAACGGTGATGCGATAGCCGTCGGCACGGCCGGCCTCGATGTAGCCGAGGACGCGGTCGCGCTGCGCGGCCGAGACGAGCGGACCGATCTCGGTGGCCTTGTCGAGCGGATCGCCGACGGTCAGTGCCCGCACGGTCTCGGTGACGGCGTCGACGACCTCGTCGTATCGTGAGCGGGGGGCGAGGATCCGGGTGCTCGCGTGGCAGGTCTGACCGTTGTTCACCAGCGACACCTCGAGCAAATTCTCAACGAACACGTCGAGATCGGCGCGCTCGGTGACGATCGCCGCGGACTTGCCGCCGAGTTCGAGAGTAACCGGACGCAGCAACCGGCCACACACTTCACCGATGGCGCGACCGGCCGCGGTGGATCCGGTGAACGCCACCTTGTCGACTCCCGGATGGGAAACCAGATAGGCGCCGGCGTCCCGGCCGGCCGGCACAACGTTGACCACGCCGTCGGGTAGACCGGCCTCGACCGCAGCCTCGGCGAACGCGAACGCGTCGAGCGCCGTCTCGGGGGCAGGCTTGAGCACCACCGTGCACCCCGCCGCCAGCGCGGGGGCGAGTTTCATCGCCGCAAGCGGTTGCGGGTAGTTCCACGGCGTGATGGCCGCGACCACACCCACCGGCTCGCGGCGCACGACGGTGCGGCCACCGAAGGCGCTCGGCCGCACATCCTCGTTGGCCGCATCGCGAATCAGAGCTGCGTAGTACGAAATCATGGCTGCGGGGCCGAAACCGTTGACACCGCCCGAAAGTGCGATCGGCATACCGTTCTCCCGGCTCACCAGCCGGGACGTGTCCCGACCACGTGACTTGAGGGCGGCAGCGAACTTGTCGAGCAGATCGGCCCGCTCGATGTTGGTCAGCGCACTCCACTGACCGCTCAGTGCGGTGCGCGCGGCCGCGACGGCCGCATCGATGTCGACTTCGGACGCCATCGCGGAGGTGCCCAGTACCTTCTCGGTGGCTGCCTCGATGACATCGATGGTGCCTCCGGACTTCGGTGCCACCCATCGGCCACCGATGAACAGCTCGTTCCTGTCCGTGGCGTTGTCACCGCGTGTCGTGTCACGGTCGTTCATGTCATGCCTTTCGGAAAGGGCGGTCACAGGGTCTCTTCGTGGCCGAACAGCACCGAACTCACCAGCGGTGCCATCGGGCCGCCGATGAACAGCGACGTCTTCGCGCCGTCCACCGGGTTGGTCGAGGTGCCGCGAATCTGCCTGACCGCCTCGACCGCCAGATTCAGGCCGTTGATGAACGAATCGGCGAGGTTGCCACCGCTGGTGTTGACGGGCAGCTTGCCGTTCGGCGCAGTGAGGTTCTCGACGGTCATAAATGTGCCGGCAGCCTCGCCCGGCGGGCACAGACCGTGATCGATCAGCGCCGCCACGGCGGGGCCACTGAAGTTTTCGTACACCTGGACCACGTCCACGTCGTCCGGCCCGAGACCGGCTGCGGACCAGAGCCTTTCGGCGACACCGGGCTTGCCGTTGTTGGCCGGGCCGAATCCCGCGCTCATGTACTGCTCGTCGAGATCGTTGTCGATCAGTTCCGAGTATCCGCCCGGTGCACCTTGCGCGCCCGCGAGGAGATACGCCGGGTCCGGTCGCAGGGTCTTGGCGCGCTCGGCCGAGACGAGCACCAGCGCGACCGCGCCATCGCTTTCCCGGGAGCAGTCGAACAGGTGGAAAGGCTCGGCGATCAACCGTGAGTTTTCGTAGGCCTCCTCGTCGAGGGGCCGTCCATAGCCCTGCGCGGTGGGGTTGTTCTGCGCGTGCTGATACGACGCGAGGACGAGAGAACGCATGGCCGTGCGCGGCACTCCGCCGTGCTCGAGCATCCGTTGGGTGCGCATCGCGCAAATCTGTGCGGGCGAGCCGATGCCGTGGGCGAGGAAGTGACTGCCGTAGTGGTACTTCGCGTATCCGAGCCGGCCCGTATCCGCCTGCGACATCGCGCGATACACCACGACACAGTCTGCCTGGCCGGTGGCGATCGCAGTGGCCGCATTCGTGATGGCAGCTGCGACGCTGCCGCCGCCCCCGCCCCACATCATGTTCGACCAACGAAGTTCGTCGATCAGCAATGCGCCGCCGATGATGGCACCATCGTTGGCGCCACCCGCGTAAGAGACGAAGCCGTCGATCTCGCGGGGGCTGATACCCGCGTCGGCGCACGCTTGGAGGATGACCTCGAGGGTCATGCGCTTCTCGCTGTGCGGGGCTTCACCGCGCTTGTAGTGCTGTTCGGCGACGCCGACGACTGCCGCCGCGCCGCGCATGATGTTGGCGCTCATCCTTTTTCTCCTTCTGCGGTCGCGGCGCGACGCCAGCGCAGCAACGGCCAGGGGGCACCCTCGGAGTGTTCGAAGACTCCGACCACCCGGTCGCCGATCTCGGGGTTCGTTTCGATGTCGTCGGCGAGTATGCCCAGCACCCGCCGGCCGTCGGCGTGTGGCAGTTCCACCAGCACCGTCACGTACGGCAGCCGGTCGGCGTATTCGTCCATGTAGGGGTACCAGCTGCGGTTCCAGCTGTAGACGGTGCCGGACGGTTCGACGGTTTCCCATCCGAGGTCGAAGCTGTGGCAGTGACCACAGATGGCCTGCGGACCCCAGATCCAGGTGCTGCATTCGTTGCAGCGCTGAAGGCGCAGCTCATCGACGCGCAGGCCGTCCCAGTACGGTCGATCGAGTCCGTCGGGTGTGGGGCCCCACGGTTCCGCGACGGGCTCTGTTGCGGTCATGCGTGTGCCTCCGAGCCGGTAGGGAAGTTCTCGAGCGCCGCCGCGAGCCAGCGTCCGTCGTGCCGTTCCCAGATCGAGCGCAGCCCGATCGACCGGTCACCCATGTCATAGACGGTTTCGCCGACCATTCGGTCGCCCTCGGCGCGCACATCCTTGATCTCGAAGCCTTGCGCGGCCTCCCGGGGGGTGTCGACTCCGTCGAAGACCTGCGGAATGTTCTCTTGCACCATGTCGGCGAAAGCGGCCTTCATGTTTCCGGCCACAACGTGGCCGACATGCTGTTCGTACAGTGCGCGAAAGTCTTCGACAGACATCTGGAATCTCCTCGATCTCGTGACACGAGCATGCCGTGTCCGTCAGTGCATTAACCTTATGACATTAGGTAAAAGGGCGTCAAGGTCACGCGAAGCGGAAGTGCCCCTCTTCCGAGACCGAGACGTGCTGACCGGCAACGTCGACCTCGGTGAGGGTGACGAGATCCTCGGCGTCCGTGGTGACCGCAAGGGTCCGCTCCCCCGTCGCGGTTCGAGCCGCGAGGAAACCGCGCTCCGGGGAGCCGTCGCGGCCGTACACCACAGTCCACGATTCCGCCGACGCCCTGCCCGCGTAGGACACCAGCGCTCTCGTCGTGCGCTGCGCATCGACCTCGGCCTGCACGTCCAGACGCTTGAACCCGCCGACGGGAGGTTCGGTCCGGTACACGCCCATGGCGTGCTTGGTGAGGTAACCACTGTTGGCGGTCACCAAACCGTACGATCCCGGAGATTCGCGCAGCCGCGTCGCCATCGTCGCAATCGAGTGGCTGACATAGTTGTTCCACGGCCCACCGCCGAACGTCAGGCCACCGGTCACCGTCAGAGGCCGGCCGGGATCATCGAGCGCGAGCCCCAACTCCTTCGCCGCGACCTGCACCGCCGAGGGGAAGCACGAGTACACGTCGACGTACGCAACCTCGTCCAGTCCGATACCGGCGAGGTCGAGGACCCGCGCCCCGGCGATGCGTATTGCCGGGGAGCCGTCGAGCGCCTCACGTTCGGCGATCGCGTACGTATCGTGCGACTCGGTGCCGGATTGCGGAAACACCCAATTTTCCTGCGGGATACCAAGTCGTGTCGCGGTCTCGACCGAGCACATCAGCAGCACCGCGCTCTGATCGACCATGTTGTTCGAATTGAGCAGCTTGGTATAGGGCGTGGAGATCATCCGGTTGTCGGGCGACGGCGTCGAGATCTCCGCAGCGGTGTATTCGCGCTGCACCCACGCGTTCGGATTCGTCGCCGCGATCTTGCTGAACCGCGACCACAACCCGCCGACGACCTCCCGATGCTCCTCGAGTGAACGTCCCGCCGATACCCGCAGCGCCTGTTCGAACAGCGGATAGACATACGAGGGCCGATCCAGACCGATGCGGCGTTCACTCTCTGCGGCCATCGGCACGTCCGTGACCAGGATGTCAGCGGCGGGTACCGACTCGTCCTGCACCGTCCAGTCGGGGCGCAGCTTCTGTGCTCGCAACTTGGTGCGGGTCCGCCACGATTCGGCGCCGCCGATGAGCACGACATCGGATCGCCCGGCAGCGATGTCCTCGGCAGCCCCGTTGACGAGCACCTGCGGCGTGCTTCCGCCGTTACCGGAGTAACCGGTGTGTCGCACGGCCGCGCCGATCCGCGCACCCACGAGCGCGCCCGGATCCGGGTAACGCCAGGACAGCAGCCCGACCACCCGGACCGAGTCGACAAGTTCGAGCAGGCGCGTCGATCCCGCGTCGGCAGCGGCTGTCCGCGCGGCGCGCACCATAAGATCGACGGGCTCCACGCCGCCCTGGCGTTCGCGGGTCTGGCCGGTACCGACCAGGACCGGGGTTCGCGGGTCCAGGTTCGTTCTCGACTGCAGGGTCACGACTGCACCGCCGCGAGGATGCGCTCACGGTTCTCCGGCTTGGGCCACCCACCGAGAATGAGTGTGGTCAGACACGTGTTCTTCCACTTGGTTTCGATCTCTTCGATGATCTTGTCCGCGGGACCGATCAGCGCGACATCCTCGACCATCGCGGTGGGGACGGCCTGGGCCGCAAGGTCAGGCCGCCCGCTCAGGTACAGCTCCTGGATTTCGGCGCAGACCTCGCCCCAACCCATGCGCGCAAACACGTCGTTGTGGAAATTGGCGCCCTTGGCGCCCATACCGCCGGCGTACAACGCGACCGTCGGCTTGAGCCGGGAGGCGGCCTTTTCCACGTCGTCGTTCTCGACGAGCCAGCACACGTTCGCGATCTCGAAGTCCTCGGCGGTGCGGCGTGCTCCGTCCCGTGCGAAGCCTTCGGCCAGTGCCGTGCGGTAGAACTCGTCGCTCTTGGGCGAGAACCACAGCGGCGTCCAGCCATCAGCGATTTCGGCGGCCAACGCCACGTTCTTCGGGCCCTCGGCGCCCATATAGACAGGGATATCTTCCCGCAGGGGATGGACGATCGACTTCAGTGGCTTACCCAAGCCGGAACCGCCCTGGACAGGCAGCTGGTAATGCCGCCCGGAGTAGGTCACCGGCTTCTCGCGCACCCACACCTGCCGCATGATCTCGATGTACTCGCGGGTGCGTTCGAGGGGCCGCGGGTAGGGCTGCCCGTACCAGCCCTCGACGACCTGCGGTCCGGACGCACCGATGCCGATGATCACGCGACCACCGCTGAGATGATCGAGGGTCAGCGCGGCCATCGCCAGCGCCGTCGGGGTGCGCGCCGACATCTGGCACACCGAAGTACCGAGCTTGATCGTCGAGGTCTGCGCTCCCCACCACGCGAGCGGTGTCAGTGCGTCGGAGCCGTACGTCTCGGCGGTCCAGAAACTGTCGACGCCGAGGACTTCGGCCTCGGCGAGCATCCGTTCGACATCGCGGGGCGGGCCCGATCCCCAATACCCTGCGGCGATTCCCACTCTCATACTTTTACTCACTGCTTCCCTGTGTGCCGTCGAATCGGTCGGATTGTGGTCAGTGGTTCTGGAACTCGGGCGGGCGCTTTTCGAGGAACGAGACGACGGCCTCCCTGTGATCGCGCGTCAGCGAGCAGAGGATCTGGGTGCGGTTTTCGAGGTCGATTGCGGCGCGCATGCTGGGAACCTCCAGGTTCGACCACATGACTTCCTTGGTCATCCACACCCCGAACGGACTGTTCTGCGCGATGGCCTCGGCGGTCTCCAGTGCCACCTCGAGCACCGTGTCGGCGGGTTCGACGGACGAGGCGAGACCGATGCGTTCGGCCTCCGCGGCGTCGATGGACCGGCCCGTGAGCATGATCTGCGCCGCCCGGGAGAAGCCGATCATGCGGGGCAGGAGCCAGCTCATTCCGATGTCGCAGTTCGAGAGGCCTCGGCGGATGAACGCGGCGTGCAGTACCGCCGTCTCGGACATGATGCGAATGTCCGCCATGAGGGCCAGCGACATGCCGCCGCCGGCTGCCGCGCCGTTGACGGCCGCGATGATCGGCGCGCGGGTGCTGCGGAATGCATCGACGAGGCCGGCGATGTGCTTCTGCACCCGCAGTCCGAGTTGGGCCCGGCCCTCACCCTCGGTTGCGCCCCGCGGTGTGCCGTATCCGCGAAGATCGAGACCTGCACAGAAGGCACGACCTTCACCGGTGAGCACGATCGCGCGGGTGAGCGAATCATCGCGCACGTCGGCGAGAACCTCGTGCAACTCCTCGATGAGGTCGACGTTCATGGCATTCAGTTCGTCCGGGCGATTGAGCCGGATCAGCAGAATGCCCGGCCGCGGCCGCTCGGTCAAGATCAGTTTCGCGTCGGACATAGTGCTCTCCCAGGGACGAGGTACTCGACAGACGCAGACTAATGGTTTTAGATTAAAAGCTCAAGGAACCGAGCCCGGAACACAACCGAAGGAGTCCACGATGACGAACCTCGACGGCAAGGTCGCCGTGGTGACAGGAGCCGCGAGCGGAATCGGCGCAGCCACCGCCCGCGCGTTCGCCGAACGCGGAGCCCGGGTCGTCGTGGCCGACATCGACGACCCGCGGGGCCAGGCCGTCGCCGTCGGTCTCGGCGACCGTGGCGCCTACCTGCACACCGATGTACGCACCGAGGCCGACATCGAGGCCGCGGTCGCAGTGGCCGTCGATCGGTTCGGCCGGCTCGACTGCATGGTCAACAACGCCGGCCGGGTGGGCGCGTGGACCTTCCTCGAGGACACATCGCTCGACGAGTGGGAGGACGGGTTCGCGATGCTCGCTCGCAGTGCGTTTCTCGGGACCAAGCATGCCGCGCGAGTGATGCGCAATCAGGGGTCGGGCAGCATCGTCAATGTGTCGAGCGTGGCAGGCGTGCGCACCGGATTCGGACCACACCCGTATAGCGCCGCGAAAGCCGCAGTGCTGCAACTGACCCGGACCGCCGCGGTGGAGCTTGCCGAATACCGGATCCGGGTCAACGCACTGATCCCCGGAGGTGTCGCCACCCGCATCGTCGGCCACGGCGCCGGCCTCGAGGACGACGCACTCGATCGCAGCGTCGATTCCGTGCGGCGCAGCCTGACGAACTTCCAGCCCATTCCCCGCGCCGGTGAGCCGGAAGACCTCGCGCACGCCGCCGCCTACCTCGCCTCCGACGACTCCACGTTCGTCACCGGACAGTCCCTCGGGGTCGACGGAGGGTTGACACTGGGCAAGAAGTGGCCGTCCAACTACCGGGACGAGGCGAAGGCTGCGTCCACGCTGCGATAGACAATTCTAAAGTCAATAGTTTAATGTGGTCTGCGTCACTCCATGATTCGGGCTTTTCGCCCAGCACTCACAAACGCGAGGTTTCGCATGACCGAACGTACGACCACAGCTGCGGAAATCTCCGTGGATGCAGACTCCGGACCCTCCCGCGCGGACTCGCGACGCGCAAGCCGCGCCGCCTTCGTCGGCACGCTGCTCGAATATTACGACTTCAGCCTCTACGCCTCGGCCGCGTCGGTGGTCTTCGCCTCCGTGTTCTTCACCGGCTCGAGCCCCCTATTGGGGACGCTGCAGGCGGTCGGTACATTCGCGGTCGGATTCTTGGTCCGTCCGGTGGGCGGGGTGATCCTCGGCAGCCTCGGCGACCGCATCGGCCGAAAACGAATACTCGTCTTCACCCTCGTCCTGATGGGTGTCGCTACGCTGCTCGTCGGCCTGCTGCCGAGTTACGCCCAGATCGGCTGGCTCGCACCGGCTCTACTGGTGTTCCTCAGAATCCTGCAGGGCATCGGCGCCAGCGGTGAGTACGGCGGCGCAGCTCTGGTCGCCGTCGAGTTCTCACCCGCGAAGAAGAAGGGATTGATGGGATCCTTGCCCGGCATGGGGGCGGCGCTCGGCGGCGTGCTCGGCACGCTGTCTCTGCTGACGGTCTCATCCCTGATGTCCCAGGAAAGTTTCCTCGCCTGGGGCTGGCGTATTCCATTCCTGTGCAGCGCCGTCATCCTCGCCTACGGCCTGTGGTTGCGCCGTAGCCTGCCCGAAACTCCCGCGTTCCGGGCGATCGAGGAGAGCAACACGGTCTCGAAAAGTCCGCTCTTCGATGTGATCCGCCAGCAGCCGCGCGCACTTCTGACCGTGCTCGTGATGACCATCGGTCAGACCGGCATCGGCTACTTCTACATCGTGTTCATGGGCACCTTCGGCAAGAATCAGCTGGGTTTCGGCGGAACCGAAGTGCTCGTCGGCCTGATCGCCGCGCAGCTCGCGAATGCCATTCTGATTCCGATGTTCGGTTCCCTGTCGGACCGGGTCGGCCGAGCACCGGTGATCATGTTCGGATTCCTGTACAGCGCCGTGTTCGCCTGGGTCGGCATCTCGCTGTTGTCGGGGGTCGGAACACCCCCGCTGCTGTATTGGGTGGTCATGGCGGCAGGTAACGGCATCGGGGTCGCCGCCATTTTCGGTCCGATGGGCGCCTACGTCATCGAGCTGTTCCACACGCAGCACGCCTACAGTGGCCTCGGTCTCGGCCGTGAGGCCGGCAACGCTCTCGGCGCGGCGTTCGTTCCGGTCATCGCGGTAGCCTTGGCATTCGACGACACCACGGTATGGCTCAGCCTCCTGATCTGTGTGGTTTCCCTGCTCGGATTCGGGGCAACCGTCCTGTCCCGTTCCCGCTCGTCGTCCGCGGTGAAGCGGGACGACGACAGAACGCCGGTCACTGCCTAGCGACAGCACCGCTCGCGGCACGGGCTCCGATCCACCGGATCGGAGCCCGTTTCGCATTCCGGGAGGAAATGGCCAGACAGCAAGAAACCGCCCACCGGACTGGCTCTGCCGGTGGGCGGTCTCAGCTGTATTCGACGGTCACACCCCGACGGGGCCACCTCGCCACACACCGATCTCCTCACCGGAGACGTCGGCGGCGTTGTCGCTCGCCAGGAACGAGATGGTGGAGGCGATCGATTCGGGCGGAATGGAGGGCCAGTGCTTGGTCAGGGCTTCGACCCCCGCCTCGCCCCCCGAAGCCACGATGTCGGTAGCGACGAAGCCCGGCATCACACAGTTGACCGTGACCCCGCGGCGGGCAACCTCGAGCGCCATCGACTTGGCCATTCCCACGAGCCCGGCCTTGGCCGCGGAGTAGGCGCTCATTCCTGGGGACGGACGCCGTCCGCCAGACGCGCTGTTGACGAAGATGACTCGGCCCCAACCGGCTTCGTACATCGCGGGTAGCGCGAAGTGGGTGCAGTAGAACGCACCATTGAGGTTGACTGCGATCACTTCGTCGAAATCTTCCGGGCTCTGCTTCCGGGCCGCACCAGCCTTGTTCATGCCCGCGTTGTTGACCACCACGGTGGGGGCGCCCAATTGGACGGTGGTGTCGGCGATGAGCCGCTCAGCCTCGGCGGCCTGTGAAATGTCGGCTCGGATCGCCACAGCACGTCCACCGTCCGCGACTATCTTTGCAACCACTTCCTCGGCATCGCGCGCACTCCGCGAGTAATTCACCGCAACAGCGAATCCCTCGGCGGCAAGTCGGCTCGAGATGGCCGCGCCGATTCCGCGGCCACCACCGGTGACCAGAGCGACCTTGGGTGAGTCCACGGCTCGATCACCGAACCTTGTCGTAATTGTCGGGCACATCCGCGAAGGCGTCGCGCAGCTGGCGCTTGGCGATCTTCCCGCTGGGCATCCGGGGCAGGGGTTCGTCCATGAAGACGATGTACCGGGGCACCTTGTAGTCGGCGAGCCGCTCGTTGCAGAATCCGACCACTTCGGATTCCTTCATCTCGGTGGTGGTCCAGACCAGCGCGGCCGGGGTCTCTCCGAACTTGGCGTCGGGAACGCTGATCACCGCGACCTCCTCGACCCCGGGGATCTGATTGATGACGGCTTCGATCTCGGCGGGTGAAATGTTCAGGCCACCGGATATGATCATGTCCTTGAGGCGATCGACGAACGTGAGGTAACCGTTCTCGTCGAGCTTGCCGAGGTCGCCGGTCTGGAGCCAGCCGTCGATCAGAGCCGACCGGGTCGCATCCTCGTTGCGCCAGTATCCCGGCATCATGCCCGGGCCGCGCAACAAAATCTGCCCGGTTTCGTTGGGGGGAAGATCATTTCCCTCGGCATCGACAACGCGAATCTTGGTGAAGATGCCACCCCAGCCGCACTTGTCGGGATGCTCGGCCGCCTCTTCGCGCGGCATCGCGGTCGCGGATCCGCCGATCTCGGTCTGACCGTAGATCTGTCGCAGGGACACTCCCTGCGCTTGCCATTTGTGCAGCAGGTCGACGGGTACACGTGCGCCACCGACGTGCGCGGTGACCATGTGGCTCAGATCCGCGTCGGTGAACCCGGGCGCTTTCGCGATTTGCTCGAAGAGGATCGGCGGCCCCGTCAGGGTGTTGGCCTTGTCCTCGGCCAGGATGCGCAGCGCCTTCGCCGGGTCGAATCCCGGCTGCAGGAACAGGGTTCCGCCGTGAAGGACGACGCGCGAGATACCCCAGATGATGCCGGCAGCGGTGAACAGGGGCAGCACGAGCACAGGGCGCAGGTTGTTCGGCTGAATCGGTTCCATCAAGTGCCACTCGTGCATTTCGCCGGCGACGGTGGCGTGGGTGAAGATCACGCCCTTCGGCTTGCCGGTGGTGCCGCTGGTGAACACGATGGCGGTGGGAGTGTCGAGATCGACGACGGGGGTCCGGTATTTCGCATGATCGCTGCCGCGCAGCGGACGCACATCCTTCTCGAACACTGCGATCGAGAAGGTGTTGCGTGTCTGCTGCACTTCTTCGAGGCGCGGCCGCAGCGCCTCCTCGCAGTAGACGACGGTGGGTTCACAGTCTTCGACGAGGGTGGTGAGCTCGCCGGCGAGCATGCGCTGGTTGAAACCGACCGCGATGGCGCCGACCTTCATGGCACCGAGTGAGGCCACGGCCCACTCGAGGCTATTGGCACCGAGGAAGCTCACCCGATCACCGGGGAGGACACCGCGCGATGCGAGATCGTGGGCGACGCCGTCGGCCCATGCGGCCAGCTCTGCGTACGTGACGGCGTCGCCGTCGAAGTCGATCGCGGTCAGATCCGGCTTCGACCGGGACCAGTAGGTCAAAGCGTCTACCACAGTGCCGCTCATGTAAGCCTCCAAGAGTTGTCGTCGATCGCGGGGGTGCTCGGCGGCGAGCACGGCGGACCGTGCTGTGTCTTCGGCCTCCCGGAGAGCCGTACGTCACATCCGCGTGTTAAATCTAAAGGTCGTTGTTTACTGTGGCAAGTACTAGCCGGTCTCTGCCCCACGGGCGACCGCGAGCATCGCACCAACCTCCACCAGCTTCTGCCGCGCTCGGCCCCGGCGTCGCCCTTCGACACGTTCGTACCGGTCGATCCGCTTCCAGCCGTCGAAACCGAACGACTCCGGACACCGCGAGTGCACGACCTCCGCCAACTCGTCACCTGGTCGGCTCGGTTGCGGAAGAAGCGCACGTTGATGGTCGGCTACGAGCGCGTCGACGGTCTCGGCGGCGCAGTATCGATTGGTACCGATCACCCCGGTCGGCCCCCGCTTGATCCACCCGGCGACATACACCCCCGGCACCGGACGCTCGTCCACCGGATCGAACACGCGGCCTGCAACGTTGGGGACCGTGCCGCGTTTCGAGTCGAACGGCAACCCCGGCACGGGAGCACCGCGGTAGCCGACCGAACGCAGTACCAACGAGGCCTCGAGATCCTCTTCGCCTCCGTCCGTCCGGGTGGACGCGATCCGTAGACCTTCGACGTGACTGTCACCGAGGATCTCGACGGGCGTCCCGTGGAACCTCAGGGTGATCTTCCGCCGACCCGGTCGAGGAGAGCGGCGTGCGTAGTCGGCCAGCGTCCGCAACTTGAACGGGGCATCGTCGGAAGCGTCGTATCCGCCGTGAACGCTCACCTCGACCTCCTGCAACGCTCCCAGCGCTATCAGCTCGGGTGTGGTGAACGCTGCATGCTCCGGCCCTCGGCGTCCGAGGACCACGACTTCTTCGATAGTGCTGCGCCGAAGTGCATCCAGGGCATGTTCGGCGATATCACCTGGGACGAGCCGGTCGGGATCGCACGCCAGGATCCGTGCCACGTCCAACGCCACATTGCCGTTTCCGATCACCACGACACGACGCCCCGACAGATCGAAGGTGCGACCCGCGGAGTCCGGATGTCCGTTGTACCAGGCGACGAATTCGCGTGCAGCAAGACTCCCCGGCAGATCTTCGCCCGGGATGCCGAGCTTGCGGTCGTCGGACGCACCACTCGCGTAGATCACCGCATGGTGATGATCGAGCAGCTCGTCGACACTGATATCCCGACCGATCTCCACACCGAGGAAGGCACGGAAACCGTTGCGGCCGGCAGTACGGGAGAAGACCCGCTCGACGGCCTTCGTGGTCTGGTGATCCGGAGCCACCCCGAACCGGACGAGCCCACCGGCGACCGGGAGCCGCTCGAACATGGAGACATCGACGTCGACGTCGCGCCGAGTCAACAACTCCTCGGCTGCATAGAAGGCGGAGGGACCTGAACCGACAATCGCCACCTTCAGCGGACCGGGCCGGGGCGCCGCGACGACAGATGCGGTCGGCACCTCGCTCGGGCCGGACACGGTCGGGTTGCCCAGGAAGTACGCGGCATTGAGGTCCTTGTAGATCTCGGCATCCGGGGTGAGGTCGCTGTCGGGAACGATCGCGTCGACCGGACACACGTCGGCGCAGGCCCCGCAGTCGATGCAAGCGGCCGGATCGATGTACAGCATCTCGGTGCGCTGGTACTGCGCTTCATCGGGAGTCGGGTGAATGCAGTTCACCGGACACACCGCGACACACGTCGCGTCGTTGCAGCAGGCTTGGGTAACTACGTAGGTCATGGGCACTCCGGTTGATCGTATGGTTCCGAACTCCGCTCCGGTGGGAGGAAGCGGTCGCCGTAACGGCCTGCAAGCTCGCGGGCACGAGCGGTGAACCCGTTCTCGCCACCCGGATAGGAACGCCTGAACGACAGAACCCCACCCGTGTGCGCGGGGAACCCGATGCCGAGAACAGATCCTTTGTCGGCGTCGGTCTCGGATCCGACGACACCTTCGCCGAGACAACGCAGCGCTTCGAGGACCTCGACGAACAACAACCGGTCGCGCATATCGCTGCACGGAATACGCCGTGCGGGCCCGAACACCTCACGAAGGACGGGCCACAATCCCAAACGCGTACCGTCCGAGTCGTACTCGTAGAAGCCCTGACCGTCCGACCTGCCCCCGCGACCGCATTCGTCGATCATTCGGTCGCGGACGCTGTCCGCTTCGCTCCCCCGCCACGTCCCGCCGGCCGCCTCGACGGCCAGACGGTTCTCGCGCTGCACCGCGCGGTTGAGCGTCAACGTGATCTCGTCGAGCAAGCGGAGCGGCGGCACCGGATAGCCGGCGGCGGTCGCTGCGCGCTCGACAAGGCCCGGATCGATTCCCTCCCCGACCGCGACCAATGCCTCGTCGAGATAGCGCTCCATCACACGGCTGGTGAAGAACCCCCGACTATCACCCACCACGATCGGTACCTTCCCGAGCATCCGCGCGAACGCCAGTGACGCCGCGACGGTGGCCTGCGATGTACCCGATCCGACGATCGTCTCCACCAACGACATCCGGTCGGCGGGCGAGAAGAAGTGCATCCCGAGGAAGCACTGCGGGCGTTGTAGCTTTGAGGAGAGAATGGCGATCGGCAGGGTCGACGTCGTCGACGCAAGCACCGTAGGAGCCTCGGTGACTGCCTCGACCATCTGCAGCACCTGTTGTTTGACGGCGACGTTCTCTGCGACCGCCTCGATCACCAGCGCGGACGCCCACAGATCCGTGACGCACTCGGTGGGCGTGATGCGCCCGAGCAAGGCCTGCGACATCCGTCTGTTCGAGGTCCCCGCATTTCGCGCATGAGCTTCCCGCCGGTCGGCGTACGACTTGCCTCGGCGCGCATTCTCAAGAGTTCGCGCCCACAGCACGACGTCGGCTCCGGCCCGCGCGCAGGTGTAGGCGATGGCCGCACCCATCATCCCGGCGCCGACGACGCCGATCGTGGTGCCCGCCAGGCTCTCGGACCTCTCACTCGACACCGCAGACCCGATCCGTGCTCGTACGGTCCTGACCGACGTGTCAGTGTGCATCGGCAGGTACCTCCCGTTCGATAGCAACCGGCAGCCCGATCGTCGCCGGGATCACGTCGCCGAGTGAATCGGATCACATCGACCGCAGTGGGCAATAATCTAATCCCAGTAGATTCTCGGCGCAAGACCCGATTCCTGCCGCAACCTCGGCGCCGGGGTTTACAGGTAAAACTACGTCAGTTAGATTTAGAGGCGTTGATCCGCAGCACACACGTTCGCAAGCCGGTGACCACACGGTAGCCGGGCGCGTCCACGAGACTGGAGGAGATGCAATGACCGAGGTCGGAGCACCCCGCGAGCAACGCATTCGCCGGGCCCTGGATCACCTGCGCAACGACACGACGGACGAGTTCGACCACATCACCTGGTTTCAGCCGGAGGAATTCACCGATCCGGCCATAGCCAAGCGAGAGCGTGACCTCATCTTCGGACGGGTTCCCTCGATCGTCGCGCATGGTTCCGAGATCCCCCGCTCCGGCGACTTCTTCACCCTGCAGATGCCGCGGAACAACATCATTGTCGTCCGCCAGCGCGACGGTGGCGTCAAGACATTCGTCAACCTGTGCCGGCATCGGGGCGCCCTCCTCGAGAAGGAGGAGAAGGGCCGCTGCCGCCTGTTCTCCTGCCCGTACCACCGGTGGTCGTACGACACGGACGGCACCCTGCGGACGATCACCCGTGACAACACCTTCGGGGAAACCGACACCACGAGCATGGGCCTCGTCGAACTGCCGACCGAGGAGCGCCACGGTTTCATCTGGGTCGTCGACGAGGCGAACGCCGAGATCGACGTGGCCGGCTGGCTCGGGAAAGAGATGGATGCAATTCTGTCCGGGTACGACCTCGATTCCAAGATCGCCGTCCAGTCCGAGGGATTCGACGAGCCGGTCAACTGGAAGATCATGCAGGACGCCTTTCTCGACGGGTACCACATCCAGTACGCCCACCCCAACACTGCCGCCAAGCACATCCACACCAACGTGATGGCGTTCGAGGACTTCGGCAGGCACTGCCGCTTCATCGCCCCGCGTAAGTCGATCGATCGGTGGATCGAGGAAGACCCCGGCGACCGAAGCCTGGCCAAGGACATCACGGAAACCCACTTCCTGCTTCCCAACAGCACCCTGCTGCGGCAGCCGGATCACTTCCAGCTCCTCACCTTCCGGCCCCACCCCACCGATCCGCAGCGCTGCCGCATGGAGATGCGTCTGATCGTGCCACCAGTGGCGGACACCGAGATGACCGAGGAGAAGTGGACTCGCCTGTGGAACAAGAACTGGGAGATTCTGCTCGCAGTTCTTCATGCCGAGGACTTCCCACTCCTGCGGGACTCCCAGCACGGTATGACGAGCGCGAACGCCGGACGGATGGTGCTGGGCCAGAACGAGGTTGCCAACCAGGTGTTCCGGCGTGAGACCCAGAAACTGCTGGCAACGAACTGACAAACACACGATGTGCAGGTCGCCTGACGGGCGTCCCGCATCAGGAGGAAAAACATGCAGAGCGATCTCTTCGACCGGGACCACGAGTTGTTCCGCGAATCCGTCCGTGGATTCATCGACAAGCACGTGGTTCCCCAACTCGAGAAATGGGATGCGGATCGCCTGATCGATCGTGAGACCTGGCTGGCGGCGGGCCGCCAGGGCCTGCTCGGACTACCCGTCCCCGAGGCGTACGGCGGGCCCGGTGAACTCGACTACCGCTTCCGGTTCGTGATCCAGCAGGAAATCGCCCGAGTCGGCGCATCGGCTCTGCAGTCCGGGTTCTCCACGAACGACGACATCGTCCTCAACTACCTTCTCCGTCACGCCGACGAAGACCAGCGCCGACGGTGGTTGCCGGGATTCGTCACCGGTGAAACCATCGGTGCGATCGCCATGAGTGAGCCTGCCGCGGGCAGCGACCTGCGTGCCATCCAGACCACTGCCGTCGCCGACGGCGACACCTGGGTGATCAACGGGTCCAAAACCTTCATCACCAGCGGCATCCTCGCCGACATTGTGATCGTATTCGCGAAGACAGATCCCTCTGCCGGCTCCCGCGGCTTCAGCCTCTTCGTCGTCGAGGACGGAACGCCGGGATTCAGCCGAGGCCGCAAACTGGACAAGCTCGGTCTGCACGCGCAGGACACGGCCGAGTTGTTCTTCGAGGACGTACGTATCCCGAAGGAGAATCTGCTCGGTGAGGTGGGCTCCGGCTTCGCGTATCTGATGCAGAGTCTTCCCCTCGAACGACTCGGCATCGGCATCGCCGCACAGGTCTCGGCCGAGGCAGTTCTCGGCTGGACGCTCGACTACGTCAAGGAACGCACCGCCTTCGGCAAGCGTATCGGCGATTTCCAGGGCATGGGCTTCTCACTCGCCGAACTTCAGACGGCCGTCGAGGTGTCGCGTGCGTACGTCGATCGGTGCGTGCGTGAACACAACGCCGGCACCCTCACCGCCGTCGACGCCGCGAAGGCCAAGCTCTGGGCTACCGAACTGCAAGGCCGGGTGATCGATGCCGGCGTCCAATTCCACGGCGGCTACGGCTACATGATGGAGTACCCCGTCGCGAAGGCGTACATCGACGCTCGAATCCAACGGATCTACGGCGGTACCAACGAGATCATGAAGGAAATCATCCATCGCGATCTGATGAAGGCCTGATCGAATCCGGGCAGGCGAAACGGGTGCGGCTGACGATTCTCGGCCGCACCCGTTTCGCCGCTCTCGCCCTTGTCGCCCGTCGAGAACCTAGACTCCTTAGATAAGTAGCCGATTGCCCGCAGTCGCGGAAGAGGAGTGGGACGAGATGGGTGTAGTCGCGCGCGGGGTGGCAGTGTGCAGTCTCCTGGCTGTACGCCAACTGGGCGATGTACTCACCACAGCTGAAAGCGGACGGCTATTGCATCTTCGGCCTGAACTACGGTGAACCAAACACCGGACCGTTCAATCAGACCGGGGACATGCGCGTGTCCGCGCAACAGTTCGGTAACTACGTCGAGGAAGTTCTCGCCGCCACCGGCGCGGACAGGATCGACATCGTCGGGCATTCGCAGGGCAGGCTCGTGCAATCTCCTCGCCTGACACCCCCAGGCCAAAGATCTCGTCGGACGCGCGATTCCCGCGGTCGACGGCGGCACCGCAGGTTCGGCGTTTGTCTTAGAAACCGGCGTCGACGGAATGACCCGGCCGGAAGTCGAATACGCCACTGTCACTTCCCGGTCCGATCTTGTCGTGCAACTGAGCGAGTCTCAGCTACCACCCGGACCGAACGTCTCCCACGTCGTGGTCCAAGATTCCTGCGCCGAGAACCTGACCAATCACGGGACCATGGTCTATGACGACATCACTCTGCGTATCGTCCGGAATCTCCTGGAGCCGGCGGCGGCCGTCGCGCCCAGCTGTCATGCGTTGCGCCACTGCCCTGAACGTCAATTCTTCCCCGAGGGGATCCCATGGCCCGGATCACCTCGACGTTGATGCCGGTGAGCTGTGACTGGTTGCTGAGGGGGTCGTAACCGTCCGTGCCGGTGGGCGCGAGCCGGTTGACGTTCACACCCGGGTTGCGCCTCGCCACGTCCAGCCCTCGGGCCGTGCCCTGCCCCCAGCCGTGCGTCATCGCCACGACACCCGGCCGGAGGGTGTCGTCGCAGACCAGAACCGCCTCGATTTCGCCGTGACGGTTGCGCACAGTGACGTCGTCGCCCTCTACGAGGCCCCGGCACCGCGCGTCGTCCGGGTTCATCCACAACGGATTGCTCTGATGGACAACCTGTTTGAACACCGGAAGGTTGTGCAGCCAGCTGTTGACCATGTAGTGGGTGCGCCGGGTGATCAGCTTGAGTTGGTCGGCGGGTTCCGCGGCCAGCTCCTCGAGAATTCGTTCGGCGGTGTCGTACGAGCGCTGAAACAGTGCGGGGCAGCAGTCGATCAGTCCGTCGTCGTGCTGGACCGCGATACTGAACACGTGCGCGGGATCGGCCTCCGGCAGCACCGCGGTCTGGCAGGGCATCGTCGCGAGAAGGTCGATACTCAGACCCGAGTCCCGCATCATCGCGTCGACCGCGGCGAACGGATTCGGGTCCGGGTCGTCCAGCAGGGTCGGGACGCCCATCTCTTGTTGGATGCGGGACAGAATCCACCAGTCGTCGCGGCGCTCCCCCTTCGCCGGCACGACGGCGGGCGTGTACTGCACATAGGGCTCCATCGCGACGCCCATCGTGTTGAGGAAGTTGATGTCCTCCCGTTCCAGCCAGTCCGTCGCGGGCAGTACATAGTCCGCCATCTCGCCGGTGACCGTGCGATACAGATCGACGGTCACGATCAGGTCCAACTGCTCGAACGCACGGCGCAGGCGGCCGTCCCCGCCGACCGACAGCAGCGGGTTGCCCGACACCACGATCAGTGCGCGGATCGGGTCGTCGGGGTTCTCGATGAACTCCGGGAGGAGCGCGGCGGGCAGGTCCCCGCTGACGGTGCGCATCTCACCGAAGGGACCGTCGTAAAAGGGGTCCTCCCGCTTGCGCTTCGAGCCCTGCACGACATCGGCGACACCGCGGGAGTAGATATTGCCGCCGCGTCTGCCGAGGTTGCCGGAGAACAGGCTCACCATGGTGAGCATCCAATAGGCCAGGGTGCCCTGCCGGCCCTGGTTCACGCCGGTCGCCATGTAGATGCTCGCGCTCGGCGCCGCGCAGAAGTCGGTGGCGACCTGCCGGATCGTGTCGGCGTCGATACCGGTGACCGCGGCGATCCGGTCGACGGGATACTGCCGGACGAAGTCGAGCAGTTCGTCGACGCGTCGCGCGTGACGTTCCACGACGTCCCGGTCGTACCCGATCCGGAACACGATCTCGTGCAGAACTCCGGCGAGGAAGTAGAAGTCGGTATCCGGCTTGATCAGCAGCACCTCACCGGTCTCCGGTGACGACGACTCGATGCGGCGCGGATTGACGAACAGCACGGTTCCGCCGCGCTTGTTCACAGCGCGGATCTTGGCCATCGGATCCGAGATGTGGATCAGCGTCATGTGCGAGACCTGCGGGTTGCTGCCGAGGCACAGGAAGTAGTCCGTGTGCAGCAGGTCGGGAATCGGATGCGCCATCGACGCGCCGTAGATCGCCTCACTCGCCGCATATTTGGCCGATGTGTCCTGCGTTCCCGCACTAAAGCGCATCCGGGTGTCGAAGCCGCGGGCGAGCGTGGCGGCGTTCGCGTAATAGGCTCCGTTGAACGCCGACGGGTTGCCCTGATAGACGGCGAGGGCGTTGCGGCCGTACTTCTTCCGTATTTCCTGGAGCCTGCCGGCGATCTCGCGCGCCGCGACATCCCAGTCGACGGGTTCGAAGTCGCCGCGTTCTTCGCTCCGCGGATTGGTCCTCTTCAGCGGCCGGTCGAGCCGGTCCGGATCGGAGTGGACCTGCAGGTAGTGCACGCCCTTGTGGCAGGAGAACCCTTGGTGCACGGGATGATCCCGGTCCGGCTGCAACCGGACCACCTCGCCGTCCCGGACGTCGGCGAGCAGGCCGCATCCCGGTTCGCAGATGCGGCAGAACGTGTGCAGTTGGGTCGTGTCCTTCGGGGTCATCGGACTGCCACTCCCGCGACGACAGCCGCCTGCCCGGCGTCGACGATCTTGATGCGGGGCCTGCCTGCCTCGCGGCCGCGCTCGCGCTCGAAGCGGTCGATCGCGCGCCAGTCCGCACCGCCGAGCGCGTCGGGTCGGCGTTCGCGCACCAGCGCCGCCAGGTCTGCGGAGGTCCCGGTCGGGGCGGGGAGCAGTCCGGCACGGTGATCGGCGAGGAGGGCCTCGACGGTCTCCGCCGCGCAGTAGCGATTGGTGCCGATCACCCCGGTCGCGCCGCGCTTGATCCAGCCAGCCACGTAGTGGCCGGCCACGGCCTGCCCTGTGTCGGGCAGCGTGACGCGGCCCGACACATTCGCGACGGTTCCGGCGGCCTCGTCGAACGGGAGGCCGGCGATCGGCAGTCCGCGGTACCCGACCGCCCGCAGTACCAGACCACACTCGATCCGGTCCTCGGTGCCTGCGTCGGTGCCGGTCACGATCAGGGCGGCGGTACGCCCGTCCCCTACCACCTCCTGCGGAGTGGTGCCGAAGCGCAGCACGATGCGCTTGTTCCCCGGTGTCGGCTCCCGCCGGGAGTAGTCGGCCAGGATCCGCAGCTTGGTCGGCGCGTCCGGACCTGTCGGAACCGGGCCGTCGACGAGGACGTCGATCCCGGGCAGCGAGCCGAGCGCGAGCAGTTCCGGGGTGGTGCAGGCCGCGTGCTCGGGTCCCCGTCGGCCGAGCACCACCACCTCCTCGATCCGGCTGTCGGACAGTGCGGTCAGGGCGTGATCGGCGATATCGGTGCGGCGCAGGGTCTCCACGTCGGAGACGAGGATACGGGCGACGTCGAGCGCGACGTTCCCGTTGCCGACCACGACGGCGCGGGACGCGGTGAGGTCGAAGACGCGATCGGCGTGATCGGGGTGACCGTTGTACCAGGCGACGAACTCCCTGGCGGCGTAGCTGCCCGGCAGGTCCTCGCCGGGAATGCCGAGGCGCCGGTCACCCGCTGCGCCGGACGCGTGGATCACCGCGTGGTGGTGGGCCAGCACCTCGTCGATCGTCACATCCTTCCCGACCTCGACGCCGAGATGGAACGTGAAGCCGTCACGACGCGCGGTGCGGCCGAACACCCGGTCGACCGTCTTCGTGTGCCAGTGGTCGGGCGCGACGCCGAACCGCACGAGTCCGCCGGCCACGGGCAGCCGTTCGAACATGGTGACCTCGGCGGCGATGTCGCGACGGGCCAGCAGCTCCTCGGCGGCGTAGAACGCGGACGGTCCGGATCCGACGATCGCCACTCGCATCGCCGGGGGGTCGGCGACGCCGGCGGTCGCGAGGGCGAGCGGAAGCGGCTGCACGTGCGCGCCTGGCGCAATGCTGCGTGGATTGCGCTGGAAGTACTCGGCATTGATTTCCCGGTACCGGTCGATGTCGGGGGCGGGTGCGTCGCCGGGGACGATCGCATCCACGGGGCACACGTCGGAGCAGGCGCCGCAGTCGATGCAGGCGCCCGGGTCGATGTACAGCATCTCGGTGCGCTGGTACTCCCGCTCCGCGGGGGTCGGGTGGATGCAGTCGACCGGGCAGACCGCGACACAGGTCGCGTCGTTACAGCAGTTCTGGGTGACCACGTACGCCATCAGGGATGCTCCTCGCTCGTGCGCGTCACCGTGACCGGGACGCCGTTGAAGATCGGGGACGCCGTGAGCGCCTCGAGGTCGGTGGTGTCGTCCACCAGGGCGTTGTAGTTGCTGCCGGGGACCGAGGCCGACCGGGAGGTCCGCAGGCCCGGCCCGTCGTGGCCCCACCCGTGCGGCATGCTCACCACACCGGGGCGCAGCGTGTCGTCGATCCGCAGTTCGGCCGTCACGGTGGTGACCTTGGAAGTGACCGCGACCCGGTCGCCGTTCACCAGACCCTGCTCGGCCGCGTCGGGTGGGCTGATCAGCAGCGCACACTGGCCGCCGTCCGTCTGCGGCAGCGCGTTGTGCAGCCACGAATTCATGCCGCGACGCTGACGCCGGTTGATCAGCAGCAGATCCGGTGCTGCCCTCGTGACGCTCGCTCGCAGCCGCGGCAGATCGGAGACGACCATGTCCGGCATCAGGTCGATCCGCCCATCCGGTGTGCGCAGCACCTCCGGGACACGCGGCGCCAGCGGCCCGTAGTCGATGCCGTCCGGGTTGTCCTCCAGCAGTGCGAGAGTCAACCCGTCCGGGTCGAGCCCGAACCGGTCACCGTAGGGTCCGCTGCGCAGACGCAGGTCCAGCAGTCGCTGCGGGCCGCGGCGGCCGGCCACGGCGTCCATCACCCGTCCCGTTTCGCAGCCGACGAGGTTCGCGGCGCGCCGGGCCGCGACGGCGGCCACCTCGTCGTCGATCTCGCCGACCGGACGGTCCGGCGTTCCCTTCGCGATCGCGGCCAGCCGCAGCAGGATCTGCCACTCCGCCATCTCGCCGTCGGCGAGGTCCAGCAAGGGTGGGGTGTAGCGGGCGACGTTCCGAATCTGGAAGTGCGCGAGCGTGACGTCGTGGTGGCCTCGGGTTGTTACCGGGGGCGGGGGCAGAATCACGTCGGCATGGCGGGTGGTCTCGTTGAGATAGCAGTCCACCGACACCATGAACTCGAGCACACCGAGCGCGTCCTCGATCGCGCCGCTGTTGGGCAGGGACCGGGCGGGGTTCCCGGCGAGGGTGATCAGCGCCCGGGTGCGGCCCGGCCCGGGCGTGAGGATCTCCTCGGCGAAACATACCGCGGGCAGCTCCCCCATCGCCTCCGGCAGGCCGCGTACCCGGGACCGCCACCGGTCGAACATCAACTTCGGCGTCCTGGTCACCGGCCAGGTGTTCTGCCCGCCCGCGGGCGGCAATGCGAACATCGCCCCTCCGGGCCGGTCCAGGTTGCCGGTGACGATCGTGAGCACCTCGACGAGCCAGTTCGCGAGAGTGCCGAACTCCTGCATGCAGGTACCGATCCGCGAATGCGCCACCGCCGCAGCTGCTCCCGCGAACCCACGAGCCACTGAGCGGATCACGTCGGCGTCGATCCCGCACGCCGCGGCAACGGCGTCGGGCTCGAATTCCGCCGCCATCGCGAGGGCGGCGCCGAGGCCGTCCACCACGTCCGGCACCCGCCCGGGTCTGGACAGTCCCTCGGACGCGATCACGGACAGCACGCCGAGCAAAAACAAGGCGTCGGTGCCGGGGCGGATCGGCACGTGCAGATCCGCGACCTCGGCGGTGCGGGTGCGTACCGGGTCCACCACGACGAGGGTGCCGCCCCGCTCGCGCAGCGCCTGCAGCCGGTGGTGGATTCCCGGTGCGGTGACGGTACTGCCGTTGGACACCATCGGATTCGAGCCGAGGATCAGCAGGTAGTCGGTGCGGTCGAGGTCGGGCAGACTCATCCCCAGCCCGGTGCCGTACAGCAGCATGTGCGCGAGGTTCTTCGGCCAGGTGTCGACGCTCGCCGGCGAGTAGATGTTCCGGGTGCCGACGGCGCCGATCAACTCACCGAGGTAGAACGTCGAATCCAGGTGGTGGGCAGCCGGATTGCCGTGGTAGATCGCGCAGCTGCCCGGATCGCCGGTGACGAACTCCGGCAGTCGCCGCTCGATCTCGCCGAACGCTTCGTCCCAGGTGGCCTCGCGGAATCCGCCGCCCGCGGTGCGCAGGAGCGGTGTCCGGATCCGGTCGGGGTCGTTCTCGATGCGGCCGAGGCCGAGGCCTTTCGCGCAGCTGTGCCCGCCGCTCAGCACGTCGTCGGGGTTCGGTGCGACCCGCACGATGGTGCGCCGGTCGAGCTCGACGAGTAGCCCGCAGGTCGACTCGCACAGTGGGCAGATGCGATGTCCGGCTTTCGGTTCGGCGATGGTCATGAGAGTTCCTCCTCGGGTGCGACCGCCCCGACCGCGACGGGCACGGCGGTCATGGTCGGCATCGCGTTGATCGCCTGCACTCCGGCACCGGTTCCGGTCAGCGCGTTCACGTTCACCCCGGCGTCGTCCCGCGGGTCGACGCTGCCGAAACAGTGCGTCATCGACACGGTGCCGCGGGCGAGGGTGCGGTCCGCCCGCGCGGTCGCGCGCAGGCGTCCTGCCGCCGAGCGCACGGTCACTACCTGTCCGTCTGTGATCCCGAGTGCGGTCAGGTCGTCCGGGTGCAGGCTTGCCGGGTTGGTGCCGCCCGGAACGAGCCCCGGAACGCGGGTGCCGGTGGAGTTCACGGCCTCGCGTATCCGGCGGACCGTGAGGAGTAGCGGAAACTGTTCTGTGACAACTCGGTCGGTCAGCGCCGCGACGAGTTCTGCGCGCACGTCCGCGGGCAACAACATCAGGCGGTGCCCGGCACCGTCCTCCGTCGCCGGACCCACCACTGCACCACTTGCCCCGGCGAGGTGTCCGTGCGGGGCGGTGACCACGTCGGCGAACGGGACGCGTCCCCGTTCGGCCATCATCGCCAGCATCTGCTCGGACGTCGGCGGCGCGTCGGGATCGAGTATGCGGCCGGCGAACTTGACCGGCTGCCCGGAGGCGGCGGCAAGGTCGAGGAAGAACCGCCAGTCGTCGACGACGCCAGGCGGCGCCGGCAGGACAGCGGGGGTGAACTGCGCGAAGGGGCGGGGGAAGAACGGTTCCATGATCGCGGTGTGATCGGCGCGTTCGTACATCGTGGTCGGCGCGATAACGTAGTGCGCGAGCCGTGCGGTGTCCGACATGCGCGGGTCTATGCACACGAGCAGGTCCAACGATCGCAATGCGCGCAATGCTTTCGCTCGGTCGGGGAGAGCCGCGGCCGGGTTGCCGCCGGATACGATCAGCGCCCGCACCCGGTCGGGGCCGGGTTCGAGGATTTCGTCGGTGAGGATGCCGGACGGCAGCTCACCGCGCATCGCCCGCACTCCACCGATGCGGCTGCGGAAACCGTGCTCGTAGGCCCGGGCGGGCGGGGCGACCTCCGCGCGGGCGGGCGCGTGCCGGGTCAGGACGGCGCGGTCGTCGGCCCGCTCCCCCTCGCGCAGGTACCGGCCGCACACCACGTTCAGAGCGGCGACGAGGTGCTCCGCGAGGTTGGAATGCGGGCCCATGCACAGCCCGGTGCCGCTCGTTGCCATCCCCCGGCTCCCGCCCGCGAATACCTGGGCCGCGGCACGGACCCGGTCGGCGGGGACGCCGCAGATCCGGTGTACGACCGTGGGAGTCACGTCGGCTACGGCGTCGACGAGTCCCGGGAGATCGGCGGTGTACCGGCGACAGAAGTCGGTGTCGTGGAGCTGTTCGGTCAGGACGACGTGGAGGAGGCCGGCGAACAGGACGGCGTCCGTTCCCGGCCGGGGCGCCAGGTGCACGTCGGCCAAGGCCGCGGTTTCGGTGTGTCGTGGGTCGACGACGATCAGCCGCAGTCCCCGTTCCCGGGCGGCCCGCAGGGTGACGGACGGGTTCTGCACCACCGCGCCGTCCCCGTCGCCGCCGTTGGCGGACACGACCGGGTTGGTACCGGCCAGCAACCACACATCGGCGTCCTCGAACCGCTGCCTGCCGCCCAGATATGTTCCCATCCGTTCGGCGACAACCCATTTCGCGGATTGGTCGATGGTCATCGTGGAGAACAGCTTGTGTGAGCCGGTCCCCCGGAACCAGGCCCGGGCCATCGGCGGGGTGAGTGCGGCGAAGTTCTGCTGCGTTCCCATGAACAGTGCGACCGCATCCGGTCCGTGGCGGTCCACGATGGTGCGCAACCGGTCCGCGATGTCGGCGGTCGCCCGCGCCACCGGCACCGGCTCGTGCGTGCCGGTGCCGGTGCGGCGCATCGAGGTGGTCAGCCGGTCCGGGCCGTGGGCCAGATCGCCGCCGCGGCGTCCCTTGGGGCAGGTGTAACCACCGGAGATCGGGTGCTGTGCGTCTCCGAGGACCCGTGTGATCCGCCCGTCCTCGAGGTCGAGCAGGACTCCGCACGAGGAGGCACACAGCCTGCAGAACGAGGTACGCCGGGACGTGACGGGTGGCATCGGTTCAGTGCGCCTCGGCCGGTGCGGCCGCCGGTTCCGCGACCCCCGCCCCGGTGCGTCCGCGCAGACGTTCTCGGACGAACAACCCGCCGAGGGTGAGGACGGCGACGGCGGTGGGCACGATCATGAGCAGGAAGATGGTGCGGGCGTCCATTCCGGCCGCAATCAGGGCGGCACCGAGGGTCGGCCCGGCGATGGATCCGATCCGCCCGACCCCCATGGCCCAGCCGATCCCGGTCGAGCGTGCCGCAACCGGGTAGATCGAGGCGGCGATCGCGATGATGCCGGCCGAACTTCCCGACATCCCGAATCCGACGATGCAGATCGTGATGAGCAGCAGGGTGGAGTTCGCCAAGAACATCGCGACGGCGCCGATGAACAGTGCCCCGAGCGTGTATCCGGCCATCACCACCGCGTAGGCGGCGTCCGAGCCCCGGGACCGCGCCCATGCGGTGCCGACCCGGTCGGTGATCCACCCGATGGACAGCGCGCCCGCCATACCGCCGAGGTTGAACAGCGCCGCGGCGAGGATCGCATTGGACGCGCTCTGCCCGGCCTGGCTGAACAGCGACGGCATCCACCCGAACAGGAAGTAGATCACGAGGAAGTTGATGACGAACACCACCCACAGCAGGATCGTGTCCAGTGCCCGGCCACCGGCGAAGAGTTCCCGAATCGGCGACCGGTTGGCCACCACGGCGTCCACGGTGAACGTCACCGCACCGTTGATGCCGGCCTGCGGGGCGATCGCCGAGAGGATCTTCGCGGCGCCGACGTGATCACCGCGGGCCGCGAGGAACTTGCCCGACTCCGGCAGCCCGGCCCACGCCAGCGCCGCCACGAACAGTGGGAGAACGCCGCCGGCCACGAAGATCGACTGCCACCCGTACGCCGGAATCAGTTGAGCGGCAGCGAGTCCGCCGAGGAATCCCCCGAGGGACATGCCGGCAACGACGATGGTGACCATGGTGGAGCGGCTGCGCGCGGGACTGTACTCGCTGGTCAGTGCGATCAGGTTCGGGGTGACGCCACCGAGCCCGATGCCGGCGAGGATGCGCAGCACGATCAGCACACCCACCGACGGCGCGAAGGCAGACGCGAGCGTGAATACCGAGAACAACACGGTGCACAGCAGGATCACCCGGCGCCGGCCCCACCGGTCGGCGATCGGACCGAACAGCAGGCTGCCCACGACCATCGCGCCGCTGCTGAGCGCCAGCAGCAGTCCGAACGAGGCCTTGGACAGGCCCCAGTCCTCGGACAACGCGGGAATCGCGAATCCGATCAGCTGGGCGTCCATGCCGTCGAGGATCGCGAGCGCCAGGCACAGTGCGATGGCACGCTTCTGGAGGGCCGACACCGGTGCGGTGTCGATGAGTTGGGAGATGTCGACTTCACGAGTGGGGGCCACGACGTGTATTCCTCTCGGGTGGGGGAACCGCGGGGGATGAAGCCTCGAGCTGGATGGGCAAGCCGAAGGCGTGCCTCGAAGACATGCTTCAGACCGGTGTGACGGTGCCGTCGACCGCGAGTGCGTCGGCAGGAACCTCGGGGAAACGTTGACGCAGAGACGGTTTGGCGAGCTTACCGGAGAACGTGCGCGGCAGCGGCTCGCCGAGGGCGACGGCGTGCTGGGGGCGCTTGAACTTCGCCAGGTTCTCGCCGGCGACCTCGGCGATGTCGGCGACGATGTCGGCGGCGGGACGCTCGCTGTGGAACACCACCATCGGCACCTCGCCCCACCGGTCGTCCTTGACGCCGATGACGGCGAGATCGACCAGCCCGTCGATGCCGTGCAGCGCCTTCTCGATCTCGGCGGGGTAGACGTTGAGGCCGCCGGAGATCAGCATGTCCTTGCTGCGATCGACGATCTTGAGAAATCCGCCGTCGTCCTGCATGCCGAGGTCGCCGGTGCGCAGCCACCCGTCGCCGACGGTCGCCGCGGTGGCCTCGGGCTTGTTCCAGTACTCCCGCAGCACGTGCTCGCCCCGGACCAGGATCTCGCCGACCTCACCGGCCGGGGTGTCGACTCCCGGTTCACCGATCCGGATGTGGGTGCCGACCAGCGGCAGCCCGGCAAAGCCGGGCCGCGACACGGCGTCCTCGTAGGCGAGGGTCGAGACCATGCCCGACGCCTCGGTCAGGCCGTAGCACTGGGTGAGCGGGATGCCGTGTGAACGGTAGAAGTCGAGCAAGTCCAGGCTGACCGGCGCGCCACCCGTGCCGGCGAAGGTGAACTTCGCGAGTTTGCGGGTGCCGAAGTCGGGCAGCATCGTCATCCGTTCCCAGATCACCGGGACGGTCGTGGTTGCCGTGATCTGCTCGCGCTCGAACGTGTCGAGGGCGATCTCCGGGTCGTACTCGCGCAACAGCACCATCGTCGCGCCGGGCACGACGACGAGCTGCATGAAGATCGACAGGACCGAGCCGGTGTACACCAGCGGAGCTGAGCACAACACCCGGTCCTGCTGCGAGAAGCCGAAGGTGATCGACTGCGAGATGCCGGGAGTCATCGCGTTGCGGTGGGTGATCAGCGCGCCCTTCTGCACGCCGGTGGTACCCGAGGTGTAGCAGATGAAGCCGGGGTCGTCGGCGGCGATGGCGACGACGGGCGCGGTTCCGGGGTCGATCAGCCGCTCGTACGGCGGATAGGCACTGCCCCCGATCGCGTAGGTCTCGAACTCCGCCTGTTCGGTGGCGACCTCGAGCAGCGGCGCGAAGCCGTCTTCGACGATCACCACGCGCGGCGCGGAGTCGACAACCATCGGTGCCAGCTCTTTGGCGGTGAGCCGGAAGTTGAGCGGGACGCTGATCGCGCCGAGCTTGAGGGTCGCCAGGATGACGTGCGCGAGTTCGGGGCGATTGAGCATCATCACGGCAACCCGGTCGCCCTTGAGGACGCCGCGGGCCGCGAGCCCGCGGGCGAGTGCGTCGGTGATCGCGTCGACCTCGGCCCAGGTCTGCGATGTGTCCCCGAACACGATCGCCTGCTGCTGCGAACGCGTCTTACCCCAGAACCGGGTCAGGTCCGCGAGATTCATCTGTGCTCCTCGTGCTCGTCAGCCGGGTGTGACCACCCTCACTTCATGTGCGGCAAACCTAACAGTTATAGGCGAATGGCGCAATGCTCGATCCGGAAATTTCGGGCACCCCTCAGAACCGGACCATCACACGAGAACGACACCCACACAATATATTTCGTGTGGGTGTCGTTCTCCTGTGGGATACGCCCGGTCAGCCAGCGGGTGGCGCCTCGTGTCGGGGCGTTCTCGGGTCGATCGCCGCGGTGATCCGCGCATCCTCGTACCCGGCCACCGACCGCAGCACCTCCGCGGTGTCGGCACCGACAACCGGTGGCAGCGCGGGCGCGAACTTCTCCCCGGCGACCCGCACCGGGCTGACCACGAATTCGAGTTCACCGACCCCCGGGTAGTCGACCCGGTAGGTGTTCTCCCGCGCCTGGAAATGCGGGTCCGCGAGCATATCGGCCACGCTGTTGACCGGACCTCCCGCGATGCCGTGTTCGAGGAACAGCTGCACCCACTCGGCGCGGGTGCGCTGCGCGAAGATCTCCGTCAGCGCACGCCACACGAGGTCCGCACGGGCGGCGGCGCCCGCGTCGGTGCTGGTGAGGTCGACGCCGATCAGGTCCTGACGCCCAATTGCGACCAGGAAGTTGTGCCAGAACTTCTCCACGTGCGACCCGAACAGGATCGCCTCACCGTCACTGGTGCGGTAGGCCTCGAGTCGCGGCCAGTCGGGCAGCCGGCCGTCCGGCAGCCAGGACGGACGCGGCATCGAGCGGTCCCTGTTCAGCTCCGCATCCACCAGGTCGGGCATCCACGCGGCGGCGACGTCGATGCCCGACACCTCGACGTGGCAGCCGACACCGGTGGCTCCGGCCTTGTGCAGTGCGGCGAGCAGCCCCATCGCCCCGTACGCGCCGAGGGCGTACATCGCGATCGGCGGCGTGGTGGAGCCGGCCATGCCCTCGGCCGGCGGCTTTGCGGGAGTGTTCACCTCGCGCAGCCCGGCGTAGGCGTCGAACACCGGACCGCCGGTACCCAGAGCCCGGTACGGGCCGTCGGTGCCCATACCCGACACCGTGCACAGCACGATCTTCGGATTCACCTGGCGCAGTTGCTCGTAGCCGACTCCGAGCCAGTCCAGATAGCCGCCGCGCATACCTTCGACGACGGCGTCACACGAGCGGGCGAGGTCGAGGAAGGCCTGCTTGCCTTCGGGGCTGCGCAGGTCGAGCGCGACGGACTTCTTGCCGCGATTCCATCGCAGGTGCATGAACGCCGGTCCGTCAGGTTCGCCGATCGCCCGGCTGCCACCGACGCGGACCGGGTCGCCGAGCGGCCCCGACTCCACCTTGATCACCTCGGCACCGAGGTCCGCGAGGTGCCCACCCAGCGACGCCGGGGCCAACTGGGCGACCTCGAGGACCCGCACGCCGTCCAACAGCGAGTACCCACTCATGAATTCTCCTCCGCTCCCCGACCCACGGCCAGCGAGACATTCTGTGTTTGTTCGGGTTTCAGTTCGATCCAGAGTCCCTCGACATCGGCCACGAGGACGTCTCCGTGATGCATGGCACCGCGCATGAACCGCTTGCGGCCGTCCTGGCCGGCGAACTCCGCCTCCACCCGCAATTCGACGTCGAGTGGCGCGGGCGCCCGATAGTTGACGTGCAGGTACGCCGTGCGGGCCCACGGTCTGCCGCAGCTGTTGGCGAGACGCGCGAGGATCTCGTCGAAGATCAGCGGTGTCACGCCACCGTTCATCGCGTATCGGCCGGAATGGAATCTGCCGACGAGAACGCGCCCGCGCGCCCGGTTGTCGGTCACCTCGTCGAGATGGAGAGCCGGTGTGAGGGTCTGCCCGCGCCCCGCAAGGTCCCAGCGGCGCCCGGAGATCTGCTCGTCCTCGCCGACCTCGAACGCTGCCAGTCGGGCCGCGAGGTCACGGAGCGTTCGCGCTGTCCGGCCCGCCGCGTCCGGGGTGGGCCGGCTGCGGGTGACGGCCTCCTGCACCGCGCGCAGGGCGTCGGTCAGTTCCGCGAACTCGTCGTCACGGTCGGTAGTCGGTTCGAACGGGTCGTCCCAGCTGGGACTCCAGATGTCGTCGGTAGTCGAGACAGTGGTGGCGTCCATCCGGATCTCACTTTCGCTGGCGGGAAGAACTGCGAATCACTCTGCGCGGCTTCCGAAGTACGAGCGGAACATCTCCTCGACCGGGCGGGGTCGAAGGGTCGTGCGCGACACGACGTTTTCCCGGTCGTATCGGCTCCGCAGACCCTGCCCCGGCCCGTCGAGCAGCAGCGCTTTGATCTCGCGCATCGACTCGGGAGGCTGAGCCGCGATCTGTTCGGCCGCCTCGAGTGCGGCACCGAGAACGTCGCCGTCAGCCGCGTACCGGGAGACGAGCCCCATCCGGAAGGCCTCCTCGCCGGACACTGCTCGTGAGGTCAGCAGTAGATCGCGGGTCGGCCCGGCGCCGATCAGCTGGTCGAGGACCCAGGTCAGGTTGGCTCCGCCGTACTTCGCCGCGGTGACGGTGATGCGGGTGCCGGGGCCGCCCACCCGCAGGTCCGAACACACCGCGAGCAGGGTTCCCGCGCCGTAGGCCATCCCGTGGACTGCGGCGACCGTCGGTTTGGGGAACGTGAAGTACCGCCACAGCAGCTCTTCTCGTTCGAGCATGCTCAGGACTCCGGCGTCCGGGGTCATCGCGCGGAGTTCCTTCAGGTCGTATCCGGCGGAGAACGCCGCTGCGCCCTCCCCCGCCAGTACCACCACCCGAACGTCCGGGTCGTGTGCCGCCTCTGTGAGCGCGGCGTCGAGCTCACGTTGCAAACCGAGCGAGATCGCGTTGTGCACGTCGGGGCGAGCTAGGTCGAGTTGCAACACCCCGGGAGCCGGGGACGATCGACGCAGGTCGTCCGACGTCACTTCGCACCGCCGACCGCGGCCTCCTCACGCGCGACCTCCTCGGCATCCCGGGTGATCATCTTGTGGAAGACCTGACCGGGGAGTTCGTTCCGTCCGTAGATCAGCTCGTCGACCTGCCCGTGCGCCGCGTTGGCGGTGATCGTCTTCGTGACGAACCAGTCCTCGGCGTGCAGGGTCTCCATGAGGAGTTCCCAGTTCTTGTCGAGAATCCGCTTCTCGCGCGGGGTCTCCGGCTCCTTTGGGGAGAGCAGACGGATGGTGCAGTACGACACGTTGGGATCTTCGGTGTCGGGAACGATCGTCCAGATCTCGAAGTGATTGGGCTCCGTCACGAGCATGGTGCCCGGATAGATCGTGTAGTTCGCGAGGGAGTAGTTGCGGACGTCGAACGAGTCGGGATCGGCGCCGCGAACCTCGGTGATCGACTTGCGCGCGACGACGATTCGCCATGAGCGGTCCACCAGGTCGTATGCCGTGATGTTCCCCTCCAGGTAGTTGCACACTGTCTTGGTGTGCAACTGGCACAGGTGGTACGAGTCCTGCACGCCGTCGACGGCGATCTTCCAGTTCATGTCGAGTTTCCAGGTCTCCTTGCGCACCTGGAACGACTCGGCCATTCCGGTCGCCGTCACCTCCGCGTCGTGCTTGGCGCCGAGGATCGCGGCGATGTCGAGATCGGCCCCGACCGTCGGAACCACCCAGACCAGGCCGTGCCGTACCTCGCAGGGAAATTCCACGAGCCCGTACTGCGCGCGGTCCATGCCTTCGAAGCCTTCCGAGTGCGGCATCCCCCGCAGATCGCCGCCGCGGCCGTACGCCCAGTTGTGATACGGGCAGCTGAAGATGCGCTTGCAACCCGATTCCTCGAACTCCACCTTTGCACCCCGGTGCCTGCAGACGTTGGAGAAGGCCTTGACGCTGCCGTCCGTCTGCCGCACTACCAGCAGCGGTGTGCCGATCAGCTCGGTCGTGACGAAGTCGCCGGCCTTCTTCAGCTCGTCGACGTGCGCGACAATGTGCGGCAGTCGCCGGACCACCTTGCGTTCGCGTTCGGCGAGTTCGGGGTCGTTGAACGCCGAGAACGGCACCCGAAGCAGGTCATCCGCGTAGTCGGTGCTGTTGTTGTCGACATGTGCGATCAGTCGCTCGGTGAGGGTGATCTTGTCTTCGCGCTCCATACACCGAGAGTGGCACATGAGACATTGCTTGTCTAGCGTCTCACCCAAATTGATGACGGTACTGTCTACTGGTGGCTGCAAGGACTGGAAACGACCCCGCGACCGACGTCCGCTCGACGATCCTCACCGCAGCGGAGACGTGTTTCGAACGCTTCGGAATCACGAAGACGACCATGGAAGACGTCGCTCGCGCAGCGGATATGTCCCGCGCGACCGTCTACAGATACTTCTCGGACCGCGAGAGTCTGATCATCGAGTCGGTCGCGCGGCGCGCGCGCAAGAACATGAAGCCGGCCCGGGCCTTCATCGCGAAGTGGCCCACCATCGAGGAGCGCCTCGTCGAGGGCATCTGCAACAACGTCGAGAGCGGTCTCCGGGACCCCATGGTTCACCTGCTCGTTTCGCCGTCGGAGATGACACTGGCGAACTCGCTGCTGACCACGTCGGGCAAGGCCGTCGAACTCACGAGCGAACTCTGGGAGCCGATTCTGCGCGACGCCCAGGAGGCCGGCGACATCCGCGCCGACGTCGATCTGGCACTGCTCTGCGAGTGGATCTCCGAACTCGAGATCATGTGCATCAGCCAACTCAACGGCGGCACCGGCTCATTGGAACGGTTCCGCGAGAAGCTACGCGCCTTCCTCGTCCCTTCCCTGCTGCCCGCCGGCAACTGAGACCGCGAGGGACGCCGCGAACGGCGGCTGGAACTACGGCAGGAAGGCAGGCAGGACGAACTGCCTCATCATCTGGCGGTGCGAGGGATCGCTCGGATCTGAATTGTCCAGCCGCGGTGCAAGCATCAGCGTCAAGCCTCGCACTGAGACAACGCGCTCTGGTGCCGGCCCGGCCACGGGTTGGCACTAGAGAGCGGGGTGTTCAAGCCCTACCCGGTGGCGTCACAGGGACTACTGGTCCTGTGGCCCGCCCCTGTTCGTCCAGGATGTGTCCCAGGTGTTTCCCGATCTGCATGACCACCGACCGGTCCGCCACCCGCGATCCAGGCAAAATCTTCTCGAGGAGCAGTTCGAACCGGTGGACGTCGTTCAGGGTGCGCAACCAGACGGCCATGATCAGGTTGTATTCGCTGGCCACGAGTACCGCCAACCGCACCTCCTCGATCCGGCCCAGCGACGTCCTCAACCGTTCGATCAGCGGCGCGGGAACCTGCATGAAGTACCAGGCGTAGATCGGCCACTCGGAGTAGGTCCGGGCGATGTCGGTGCGCAGCAGGAGCGATCCGTCTCGCCGCATCGTCGCGATCGCGTCGGTGATGCGCTGATTGCTGACGCCGGCGCGTTCGGCGATCGCCGTGGTGGCCGCGCGGCCGTCGATGCCGAGTTCGTGATGGATCACGCGTTTCAGGTCGGGTGAGACGGTCCGTGCGGCGCGGGGGCGCGGCGGGCGGGGGCCGGGGACCCGGGCGGCCTGTGCCGCGGACAGCGTGCGCAGCCGCCAGTTCCCGGCTTCGAAGAGCACCTCGGTGATGAGGTGGGTCCGGGCTCGCCGGATCTCCGGATACTCCCCGAGCCGATGAAGCAGGAACTGCGACGTCTCCGCCGAATCCTGCGCCATCAGCGTGAGTAGGAGGTCGCGGCCGCCCGCCGTGAAGTCGATACCGGCGACCACCGGATCTTCCGACATGGCCTCTGCCGTTGCGGCGGACTGTCCTGGTGCGCATTCGATTTCAACCAGAGCACCACGACCCGGCGTCCCGGCATCGTAGCCGGTGACCCAGATCAGACCGGTGTCGCGCAGCCGCTGATACCGCCGCGACAACGTCACGGGGTCAACGGCCAGGATCGGCGCGAGCACCTTCCAAGATGCCCGCGGCTCGATCTGCAATGCATGTATGAGACCGAAGTCGACATCATCTGGCTCGTAATCCTGCATGATTGGTCCTTTTGTACCGAGAAAGCTGCAAATTTACACGACGGAATTCACGTCGGGTCACTCTTCCACCAGTCACTTTCCGCTGATCCTCTTGGAGTCCACATGAGTTCTTCGCGCCACCTCCAGGGAAGCGACGCTGCCACGGCAGCGGTCGGATTCCTCGTGGTCATGGAGTTCGCCAGCGGCCTGCTGCAGGGGTGGTTCTCCCCGCTGCTGCCCGCCATCGGCGAACGTTTCGACGCGTCGTCCGCCGCCTTGAACTGGGTGAGCGCAATGTATCTGCTGGGGACGGCCGCCTGCGTCCCACTGATCGCCAAACTCGGTGACCTCTTCGGGCACAAACGGCTTCTCGTCGTCGCGACCGCGTCCGTCGCGCTCGGTTCGTTCCTCGTCGCGTTCGCGCCGTCGTTCGAACTGCTGCTCGTCGGCCGGGCGTTGCAGGCACCGCTCGCGGCGTTCCTGCCACTCGAGTTCGCGATCGTGCGGGACCGCAACCCGGCCACGGCGGGCCGGAGCATCGGCAGACTGGTGGGGTCGCTGACACTGGGTGCCGCCGTCGGCGGCCTGCTCTCGGGTTTCCTGCTCGACTCGGTGATCGGCGACGTGAGTGTTGTGTTGCTCGTGCCCGCCATCCTCATGACGATCTGCCTTGCGGTGGTCTACTTCCTCGTCCCGGAGACGACGGTGCGCAAGTCGGGCACCGTCGACTGGACCGGCGCGGTCCTGCTGACGGTCGGTCTGCTCGGGGTGCTCGGTGGTGTCTCCAACGCCAACACCTGGGGCTGGACGAGCACCCTGACGTGGGCGGCCATCGGGGTCGGGGCTGCGGTTCTCGTCGTGTGGGTGTTCGTGGAACGACAGGTCCGGCATCCGCTCGTGGACCTCGACGTGGTCGGACGAGGCATGCGGGTGCCCATGTTGATGGCAATGCTGTTCGGCGCCCAACTGTTCGGTGTCCAGACCCCCAGCGCCCTCTTCCTCCGCGCCACGCCGGAGACCAACGGTTACGGGCTCGGCGTCACCGCGTCGATGACCGGCCTGATCCTGGCGCTGTTCGCTCTCGCGATGTTCGTCGGTGCGGCCACGAGCGACCGGCTCGCCCGTTCCGCCACCGTGCCCGGATCGCTCGCACTGGGTGCGGTCCTCGCGGCGGCCTCCTACATCCTGATGATCGTCGTCCCGGGGAACGTCGCCCTGTTCACTCTGTGGCTCGTCGTCGCGGGAATGGGCGGCGGCGTCGTGGTCGGGGTGCTGCCCACCGTCATCGTGCAGCAGGCCCCACCGGATTCGGTCGGTATCGCATCCGGCCTCTACAACACATCCCGCACCGCGGCGGGAGCCGTAGCCGGGGCCGTGTTCGCCCTCGTGATGTCATCGATGATCACCCCGGCACTCACCGCCGGTGCCAAGCAGATCCCCTCGGTGGGCGCCTATCACGTGGTGTGGGCAGTGTGTGCGGCACTGTGCGCCCTCACCGCTGTCCTGGCACTGAAACTCCACTCGCCGGCGGACGTCACCGAGAACGACACAGCCCCACTTGCCGACGACCAGCAAGTGCACGCCTGACATCTCTCCTGAACACCGAACGAAAGGATATCGAAGTGTCTGTCGATCCATACCTCCTCGGCACCATCGACGAACTCGGCCCGCAGTACACCGCATTGAGCGACGCCATCTGGAACAACCCCGAATTGCGATGGGAAGAACACGCTTCCGTCGATGCGCAGATCGCCGTCGCGGAGGCCGAGGGATTCATTGTCAGCCGGGCGGTGGCCGGTATCCCGACCGCGTTCAGCGCCGAAGCCGGAAGTGGTACGCCGGTGATCGCGATCGTCGGCGAATACGACGCCCTCGCCGGGCTCAGTCAGAAGTCGGGAAGTGCCGTGCCGGAACCGGAGCCCGGCAACGAAACCGGCAACGGGCAGGGCTGCGGACATCACCTTCTCGGTGGTGGTTCGCTCCTGGCCGCGACCGCCGTCAAGCGCTACCTCGACGCGAACGGCCTCCCGGGAACCGTCCGCTACTACGGATGCCCCGCCGAAGAGGCCGCCGCCGGAAAGACGTTCATGGTGAAGGAGGGTGCGTTCGCCGACGTCGACGCCGCCGTGTCGTGGCACCCCGGCGACACCACCACCGTGCAACGAATCCGCACACTCGCCTACATCCAGGCCTACGTCCGCTTCACCGGCATCGCCTCCCACGCAGGCGTGTCCCCCGAGCGCGGCCGCAGCGCTCTCGACGCGCTCGAGCTGATGAACGTCGGCACGAACTTCCTGCGTGAGCACATGCCCTCGGACTGCCGGATCCATTACGCGATCCTGGACACCGGTGGTCGCTCACCCAACGTGGTCCAGGCGAGCGCCGAGGCGTACTACCTTGTGCGGTCGCCGGATGTGGCCGGCATGCGCGAGCTGTTCGCCCGTGTGACGAAGATCGCCGAAGGCGCCGCGCTGATGACCGAGACCACGGTCGAGATCGAGATCGACGGCGGATGCTCGGACATCCTGCCGAATGTCGTCCTCGAGGATTCGATGCAGGAGCGGCTCCGCGAGCTCGGACCGGTTCCCTTCGACGCCGGCGACCTCGAGTCCGCATCGGCGTTCATCACCGAGACTACGTCGGGACGCACGGCGAGCACCCTCGGCGGTGAGTTCGAGGGCGACGGAAGCCCTCTGCACACCGACATCATCACGTTCGACGCGCGGACGCCACGTCCGACGCTGACCGGGTCCAGCGACCTCGGTGACGTCAGCCGGGTGACACCCCTCGTACAGTGCGCCACGGCGTGCGTCGCCGTCGGCACTGCCGCCCACTCGTGGCAGATGGTCGCCCAGGGCAAGCTTCCCGCCGCACACAAGGGGATGATCCACGCCGCCAAGATCATGGCCGCGACCGCGGCGGACCTGCTGACGGACGCCGAACTGCTGGCCTCGGCGCGCAAGGAGTTCACCTCCCGCACCTCCGAGACCCCCTACGACTCCCCGCTTCCCGACGGGGTCATCGCCCCGCCCCTGCGCGGCGCCGCCGTCGCCGTCTGACCACCCATTCGCAACCACCAGGAAGGACCACCCACATGACGCTCGCCACCCCCGTCGGCGACACCACCGAGCCGCGCACAGCAGCATTGAAGGATGTTGCGGCGCAGGTAGTCCGGAATCGCGAGAAGGAGCTGCTCGAACTCAGCCACCGCATTCACGACACCCCCGAGATCGCGTTCGAGGAGCACCGCGCCGCCGGCCTCGTCGGGGACGCACTCCGGAAAGCGGGCTTCGACACCACCGTCGGCGTCTACGGGCTCGACACGGCCGTCGAAGCGGTCTACGGGACCGGCGACCTCACCGTCGCGATCTGCGCCGAATACGACGCACTGCCCGAAGTCGGGCACGCCTGCGGCCACAACATGATCGCGGCCGCCGGAGTGGGTGCGGCCCTCGCGCTCGCGGCGGTCGCCGACGACGCCGGTCTCCGGATCAAACTGCTGGGCACACCCGCCGAGGAGCACGGCGGCGGCAAGATCCCGATGCTCGAAGCCGGTGCGTGGGAGGACGCGGCGCTGTCGCTGATGGTTCACGGTGCATCGGGGACGGACATGCCCTGCTCCTCGCTGTGGATGCAGGCGGTCGATCGATTCGAGGTAACGTTCACTGGCCGCGCCGCACATGCCGCCGGCGCACCCGAGCACGGGATCAATGCCGGTGCCGCGGCGACGATCGCCCTGAACGCCATCGGGCTGGTCCGCCAGCAGTTCCGGGCGAAGACACGCGTCAACGCGTTCGTATCGCACGGAGGAGACGTCACCAACATCATTCCGGCCAGGACGGTGGTGCAGGTCGAGGTGCGGGCACCGGAGATCGGTGAGTGGCGCGAGGTGAAAGAGCGTGTGCTCGCCTGCTTCGAAGCGGGCGCACTCGCCACCGGATGCGAGTGGACGTACGCGGCCACGGAGCCGCCCTACGCGCCGATGGTCCAGAACCCGGTGCTCGCGGCGATCTGGGACGAGAACCTGCAGGCCACCGGTCGCGAACTCACGTCCGCCTCACTCGGCGGAGGCTCCAGCGACATGGGCAACGTGTCGCAGGTCGTGCCGTCCATCCATCCCGCGATCGCGGTGCTCGGCAGCACCGCGATCCCGCACAACGCCGACTTCGCCGACGCCGCAGCCAGTCCCGCCGCCGATGCCGCGATCCTCGACGGTGCGACAGCGCTGGCGTGGACGGTCCTCGACATCGCACTGGACACCGAGGTCCGCGGGGAGTTGCTGCGTCTGCAGGCGGAACGGCCGGAGGGGTTCACCCGGCGCGCCTCCTGGGCGTGATCGCCTAGGACAAGGCGAGCCGGCGCTCGGCGAGCGTCACGTGCTGTGCGAGGACGGGGCCGATGCCGGCGAGCGCTTCCGGACTCGTCATCTGCTGGTGCGATACGGGAACGGCGTGTTCGATAATCTCACCGCTGATGTGGGGCCTCCACGCGGAGACGCCGGTGGGGGCATCCACAGAGTCCGCCGCACCGAAGAACAGCAGATCGAGGCCGATCGGTGTCGACGGGCGGTGCGCGAGGGCGAGGTCGACCGTCTGGGTGAATACCCGGTGGACGGCGTCGAGGTCGTCCGCGGTCACGGCGGCGAACAGTCCGCCGGTGCGGCGCAGCACCTCCACCGCGCGATCCGTGGTCGCCGCCGCATCCGCGTCACCCGGGACCACCGCGCCGAACTCCGCCAGAAGTGCAGCCACGGTGGGCTTTTCCGTTGTGAGACCGTATCCTCCTGTCAGGTGTGTGTCGAGCATCGCGAGGGTGGCCACCTCGTCGCCGCCCTCCGTGAGCTGCACCGCCATCTCATGGGCGATCTGACCACCGACCGAGTAGCCGACCAGGTGATACGGGCCGTGCGGCTGCACCGAGCGGATCCGCTGGACGTATCGGGCGGCGAGATCCTCCAAGGAGTCGACCTGCAGGTCGGGGTCGGTCAGCGCAGGGGATTGCAGCCCGTACACCGGGCGGTCACCGAGGTACTGCACCAGCCCGGTGAAGCACCAGGCCAACCCGATCGCGGGATGGATGCAGAACACCGGGTTGCCGGTTCCGGTGGTTCGCAGCGGCAGCAGCACGTCGAGCGACGGGTCGGCGGCATCCTCCGCCCGGGAGTCCTCCGGCGCCGTGGCGATCATGTGCGCCAGGGCTTCCGGCGTCGGATGGGTGAAGATCCACTGCACCGGCACGGCGCGCGGAGACGATTCGGCAATCCGGGCGATCACGCTCGTCGCGGTGAGCGACGTACCGCCGAGGGTGAAGTAGTTGTCGTCGAGCCCGGCCCGGTCCAGCCCGAGCCCCTCGGCGAACGCGGCGGCCACCACCTCCTCGGTCGCGTTGCGCGGTGCCCGGTACGCGGCGCGCGCCGCGGTGAAGTCCGGCTCCGGCAGGGCGGCGCGGTCGAGTTTCCCGTTCGCGGTGACCGGCACGGCGTCGAGGACCGTCACGGTCGCGGGGACCATGTGCGGGGCCAACCGCGCACGGGCGTGCGCCAGGACCGCGGACGTGTCCAGCAGCGAACCCGCAGCGGGGACCACGTAGCCGGCCAACCGGTCGCCGCTGGTGTTCACGACGGCGCGATCGATACCGGGGTATCCGAGGAGGGCCGATTCGATTTCGCCGAGTTCGATCCGGAAACCACGAATCTTCACCTGAAAATCCGAGCGACCCACATACTCGAGCACCGGCCCACCCTCCGAACGCCGCCACCGCACCACATCCCCCGTCCGATACATCCGATCCCCCGGCCCACCGAACGGATCCGCAACGAACCGCCCCGCCGTCAACCCCGACCGATTCCGATACCCCCGCGCCAGCGCCGGACCCGACAAATACAACTCCCCCGCCGCCCCGAACGGCACCGGCCGCAACCGCCCATCCAACACCAACTCACCGAACCCACGAACCGGACCACCCACCGTCACCGACTCCCCCACCACCAACCCACCACTGACATTCGACATGATCGTCGCCTCCGTCGGCCCATACGCATTGAACATCCGCCGACCCGCAGCCCACCGCGCAACCAACTCCGGCGGGCACGCCTCACCCGCCACCACCAGCGCACCCAACGCCCCCAACCCCACCGGATCAACCGACGACAACGCCGTCGGCGTCAACACCGCATGCGTCACCGACTCCCCCACCAGAATCCGCGCCAACTCCTCCCCACCGTAAACCGTCGGCGGAACCACCACCAACCGCGCACCCAACCCCAACGCCCACACCAACTCGAACACCGACGCATCGAAACTCGGTGACGCACAATGCAACACCCGAGCACCCGCACACACCCCGAAACCCGAACGCTGCGCAGCCACCACATTCGCCAACCCCCGATGCGTCACCACCACCCCCTTCGGCACACCCGTCGACCCCGACGTATAAATCACATACGCCGCCTGCCCCACCCGCACCCGCGCACCCCGATCCACATCCGTCACCACCCCCGCCGACACCGACGACAACCGCGACACAACCGCCACATCATCGAGCACCACCCACCGCACCGAACCCGGCAACCGATCCCGCACCTCCGAGACCGTCACCCCCACCACCACACCCGAATCCGTCAGCATGTGCTCCACACGCCCCACCGGATACTGCGGATCCACCGGCAAAAACGCCGCCCCCGTCTTCGCCACCGCCCACACCGACAACACCGACTCGACCGACCGCGCCACCGCCACAGCCACCACCGACTCCGCACCCACCCCCGCCCCCAACAACACCCGCGCCAACCGATTCGACGCCTCATCCAACTCCCGATACGTCAACCGACGATCCCCACACACCACCGCCACCGCACCCGGATCCGCAACCACCGACGCCGCCAACAACTCCGGCAACGACACCTCCGACACCGACACCCCACCCACCACCGGAGTCAAGCACTCCAACTCCGCCACACCGATGTCGCCGATCGGACGGTCGGGCGACGCCGTGACCGCGTCGAGGATGCGGACGAACTGGTCCGCGAACCCGCGCACGGTGCTCGCGTCCAGGATGTCGGTGGCGAAACCGAATGCGGCGGACATTCCGGCAGGTTCGCCGGTTTCGTCGACGTTCTCACTCAGGGTCAGGCACAGATCGCATTTGGCGACCTCGACACCGGCGTCGACGACCTCGACGATGAGCCCGGGCAGTTCGAGGCGGCTCTTCTCGGTGTTCTGGAACTCGAGCAGCACCTGGAACAGCGGGGTGTGCGCGGTCGAACGGACCGGGTCGACCGCCTGCACCACCCGGTCGAACGGCACCTCCGCGTGCCCGAATGCCCCGAGGTCGGTCTCGCGGACGTGCGCCACCAGGTCGGTGAAGGAGCTCTCGGGCGCGACCCGGGTCCGCAGCACCACGGTGTTGACGAACATGCCGACCATCTCGTCCAGTGCCGCGTCGCCGCGACCGGCGACGGGCGTTCCCACCGCGAGGTCCGTCTCGCCGCTCAGCCGGCCGAGCAGGACGGCGAGTGCGGCGTGCGCGACCATGAACAGCGTCGAATCGTGGTCCCGGGCGAGGTCGGACAGCTTCTTGTGGAGGTCCGCACCGATCGCGAACGGCACGGTGGCGCCGTGTGCGGACCGCTGCAGCGGGCGCCGCCGGTCGGTCGGCAGCTCGAGCAGCTCGGGCATCCCGTCGAGGGTCCGGCGCCAGTAGTCCAGCTGCGCCGAAAGCAGCGAGTCCGGGTCGGTGTCGCTGCCCAGGGTGCGGCGTTGCCACAGCGCGAAGTCCGCGTACTGCACCGGCATCGGCGCCCACCCGGGGGGACGTCCGTGTGTACGCGCGGTGTACGCAACCATCACGTCGCGAGCGAGCGGCGCCATCGACGATCCGTCCGCCGCGATATGGTGCAACACGAGAGCCACCACGTGTTCGTCCGGACCGATCTGCAGCACCGCAATGCGCATCGGGACGTCGCGGCTCACGTTGAACTCGGCTGACGCGAGGGGCACCAGCTCACTGCGCAGCGCCGCCTCGTCGGACACGGTGACCGGGGTGAGGTCGAGGGTCACCCGGTCCGCGGGCAGCACCACCTGATGCGGCCCGTCTGCAGAGCCGGGATAGACGGTGCGGAGCGGCTCGTGCCGTTCGACGACGTCGCCGAACGCGGCGCGCAGAGCATCGATGTCGAGTTCGCCGGTCAGGCGCAGCGCGATCGGAACGTTGTAGGCGGGCGAGGTCGTGTCGACCTGGTTGACGATCCACATCCGCTGCTGTGCGAGGGACAGCGGCACCCGGTCCGGGCGCGGGGCCGCCGTGAGGGCGGGACGCGCCGCAGTGCTGCGATCCGCGGTAGCGGCCCGGGCGGCGAGTTCCGCCACCGTCGGCGCCTCGAACAGCTCCCGGACCCCCAAGGCGATGCCGAGCGCGGAGTTGATGCGGGCGACGGCGCGGGTCGCGCTCAGCGAGTTTCCGCCCAGGTCGAAGAAGTTGTCGTCGAGCCCGGCCCGGTCGAGCCCGAGCACCTCGGCGAAGACGTCTGCCACGGTGTGCTCGGCCGTACTGGTCGACGCGCGGAACACGGTGCGGACGATCGCGAAATCCGGGGCCGGCAATGCTTGCCGGTCCAGCTTGCCCACTGGAGTGAGGGGCAGCTCGTCGAGGATGACGATGGTCGCGGGCACCATGTGGGCGGGCACGAAGCCGCGCACATGGTCGGTCAGTTCGGCGACGTCGGGTTCGTCGTCACCGGACGGCAGGACGTACGACACCAGGACGGTGTCCCCGGACGGGGCGGTGCGACCGAGTGTCACGGCGAATCCGACGTAGGGATGCCGTGTCAGCGCGGCGTCGATTTCGCCGAGTTCGATCCGGAAACCACGAATCTTCACCTGAAAATCCGAGCGACCCACATACTCGAGCACCGGCCCACCCTCCGAACGCCGCCACCGCACCACATCCCCCGTCCGATACATCCGATCCCCCGGCCCACCGAACGGATCCGCAACGAACCGCCCCGCCGTCAACCCCGACCGATTCCGATACCCCCGCGCCAGCGCCGGACCCGACAAATACAACTCCCCCGCCGCCCCGAACGGCACCGGCCGCAACCGCCCATCCAACACCAACTCACCGAACCCACGAACCGGACCACCCACCGTCACCGACTCCCCCACCACCAACCCACCACTGACATTCGACATGATCGTCGCCTCCGTCGGCCCATACGCATTGAACATCCGCCGACCCGCAGCCCACCGCGCAACCAACTCCGGCGGGCACGCCTCACCCGCCACCACCAGCGCACCCAACGCCCCCAACCCCACCGGATCAACCGACGACAACGCCGTCGGCGTCAACACCGCATGCGTCACCGACTCCCCCACCAGAATCCGCGCCAACTCCTCCCCACCGTAAACCGTCGGCGGAACCACCACCAACCGCGCACCCAACCCCAACGCCCACACCAACTCGAACACCGACGCATCGAAACTCGGTGACGCACAATGCAACACCCGAGCACCCGCACACACCCCGAAACCCGAACGCTGCGCAGCCACCACATTCGCCAACCCCCGATGCGTCACCACCACCCCCTTCGGCACACCCGTCGACCCCGACGTATAAATCACATACGCCGCCTGCCCCACCCGCACCCGCGCACCCCGATCCACATCCGTCACCACCCCCGCCGACACCGACGACAACCGCGACACAACCGCCACATCATCGAGCACCACCCACCGCACCGAACCCGGCAACCGATCCCGCACCTCCGAGACCGTCACCCCCACCACCACACCCGAATCCGTCAGCATGTGCTCCACACGCCCCACCGGATACTGCGGATCCACCGGCAAAAACGCCGCCCCCGTCTTCGCCACCGCCCACACCGACAACACCGACTCGACCGACCGCGCCACCGCCACAGCCACCACCGACTCCGCACCCACCCCCGCCCCCAACAACACCCGCGCCAACCGATTCGACGCCTCATCCAACTCCCGATACGTCAACCGACGATCCCCACACACCACCGCCACCGCACCCGGATCCGCAACCACCGACGCCGCCAACAACTCCGGCAACGACACCTCCGACACCGACACCCCACCCACCACCGGAGTCAAGCACTCCAACTCCGCCACACCGATCACGGCGAGCGGTGTGCCGGGGTCGGCGGCGAGCAGTTCGTCGATCAGTTCGACGACGCCGGCGTGATGCGACCGCAGGTCGTCGTCGCGGTAGCGGTACGGGTTGGCCTCGAACTCGACGATCGTCGACGTCGGCGTGCCACTCCGGTACACGTTCACGGACAGGTCTGGGACAGGACCGGTGGTGAGGATCCGGAAGTCACCGGTCAGCGACCCGAAGGTGAGATCCTGATCGAAGAGCATCACGTTGATCATCGGTCCCGAGATCCTGCGGGCCTCGGCGGACACACCCAGGTCACGCAGAATGTCCTCGACGTTGCCGCGCTGGTGCCGCATTGCCCCCATCAGTTCGTGCTGGACCCGGGTCACGAGGTCGCCGACGGTGTCGTCGGATCGGACCTGCACCCGCAATGGCGCAACGTTGGCGAGCATGCCGCCGGAACGGCGCAGTACAGCGGTGGTGCGCGCGGACAGCGGAATGTCCACGAGCACGTCCTGCCGTCCCGTCCGCCGCGAGAGGTAGCAGGCGAAGGCGGCGATCAACGCGGCTGCTGCCGTCGCGCCCGGCCGGCCGTCGGTGTCCTCGAGCCGTGCGACGGTATCGGTCGACAGCGCCGCGCGCACGGTCAGGCTGTGGGCGGCGGGTGGAGCCTCGATGTCGGTCAGGGAGGCGCCGTTCGTGCGTGTGTGGAGACGTTCGGCCCAGTAGTCACGGTCGGACGAGAACCGGTGGGACGCCCGGTAGTCGCCTTCGAGGCGGTGCAGGGTGTGCAGGTCGGCTGCACGGTTCGGTTCGAGCTCGAGACCGTGGACCGCCGCGGTGTACAGGGCGGCGACACGGTTGACCATCGTCATCGCCGCGTATCCGTCGAGGGCGACGTGGTGGATCCTGCTGTACCACAGGTGCCGCTCGTCACCGACCCGCAACAGTGACGATTCGCACAGATAGTCGTGCTCGAAATCGACTCGTGCCGTGTAGTTCTCCTGCATCCACGCCTCCGCGGCGGCCATCGGGTCGGATGCACTGCGGAAGTCGACGATTCCCATGGCCGCGTCGGCAGGCGGATCGACCACCTGATGCGGCTCACCATCGACGTCGACCAGGCGCAGGAACACCGACTCGTATTCGTGGCCGGCAACGAGCGCTACCTCACGGAACAGATCGACGTCCAGCTGCCCGTGGATGTCGACGTACTGCGCGATGCAGATCGGGACGTCCGGGGCGAGTTGCTGCGCAAACCACAGCCCGTGCTGCGCCGCGGACAGCGGGAACGGATCGGTTCGATGCTCTCGGTAGTTCGCTCGCGCAGCGTGTTCCATCAAATCACCAACCGGGGTGCTTGCGCCGCTGGATCGACGGCGGGACGCTCGGTCCTTGTGGGCAGGGGCAGCCGGATATACCGACGCCACTACGGTCCCGCGGATCGCCTTGCGCGAAAACACACCCTAGGTGTGTGGTGTGGGCACCCTGCACCGTCGGCACAACCCCACGACGAGGATGCCGGAGAACTATGCTTGGCCGTGAGCGTGTTCGAGGCGCGATGACCTGGAGCGCCGCCGAGGAGGTCCGCGATGAAGGCGATCATCCACACTCGGTTCGGCGGACCCGAAGTACTCGAACTCGCGCAGGTTCCGAAGCCGACACCCAAGGACGGCGAAGTCCTGGTGAAAGTCCACGCGACAACGGTGACAACAGCGGAATGCAAGATGCGCCGCGGCGAGCCGCTCTGGGGCCGGTTGATCCTCGGGCTGCGAAGGCCACGAAGGAACCTGCGGACCCTGGGCCTCGAGCTTGCCGGAGAGATCGAGGCCGTCGGCAAGGACGTGTACCGGTTCCAGCCGGGCGATCAGGTATTCGGGTTCACCGGTTTCGATATCGGCGCCTACGCCGAGTACAAGTGCCTGCCGGAAGCCGCCTCGCTCGCACTCAAGCCGGTCGACAAGACCTACGAAGAGGCCGCCGCCGCCGTCGACGGTGCCACCACCGCGCTGTTCTTCCTTCGGGACAAGGCTAAGGTGCGAACCGGACAGAAGGTTCTCGTCAACGGCGCCTCCGGCAGCGTCGGCACCTACGCAGTGCAACTCGCCAAGTCGTTCGGCGCGGAGGTCACCGGAGTGTGCGGTCCGCACAACACGGAGTTGGTGAAGTCCCTGGGCGCCGACAAGGTCATCGATTACACCACAGAGGATTTCACCGACAACGCCGAGGAATACGACGTCGTCTTCGACGCCGTCGGCAGGAATTCGTTCGCTCGGTGCAAGGGCTCGCTCACCGAGCACGGGTGCTACGTTCCCACATCCGGGCTGAACAACAACCTGCTGCAACTCTGGACCTCGATCCGAGGCGGAAGGAAAGTCGTCACCGGTATGTCCGTCCGCAAGAACGACGCATTGGCGTACATCAAGCAGCTCATCGAAGCGGGCAAACTGCGGATCGTCATCGACCGCAGCTATCCCCTGGAACGCATCGTCGAGGCGCATCGGTATGTCGATACCGGACACAAGAGTGGCAACGTCGTCATCACCGTGGCGCAGACGGGCCGCCCCGGGGATCGGGTTCCAACCACCCGCATGCCCACATGACCCACTCGGGTACGCGCGTTTACGAGATCGCGACCTGGGGGAATCTCGTACACAAAAGGACGGTGCCAGATGTTGAAATCCGAGAACCCGAACCCCGTGCGACCCACCCGAAGCTTCCTGGACCGGCGCCGCGGGCCCTCCGACCGTGAACTGTTGACCACCGCGAAGGCGGTGCTGATCACCAGCCGGGGCTACAGCGATGCGCAGGCGTTCGACGAACTGCTCGACGTGGCACGACGGCACCACCTCTCCGTGCAGGGTGCCGCCCGGTGCCTGATCGACCTCACCAGCAACACCCGGCACCTCACCAGTCGCCGTCCGGGCACGTTCCCCGAGTGGGAAGGACTCCGCGGACAGCCTCCTTCGGGGCCCCACCGGCCGTCGCAGCGCATGGCCAGCCTGCACGGGCGAAACCATCCCCACCTCGCGACGCAGATACGCCCGTGACCTGCGCGGTCCGTCGGCTGTCGGCGCGCCGGGGTCGTCGCAGCGGCTGCGTACCCATACTCCTGCGGCAGATCGCCGCCCGGTCTCTAGGCTGGATTGCGCGGGACGGCGACCGTTGACCCCACCCACCGTCGCAGGTACGCACGCAGTTCGTCCTGGCTCCGCGGCGGGTTTCCGGGCGAGATGAAGAACGACTGCATCGTCCGCAGCTGATATTCGACGAGCTCACGCAGGGCGGGCTCGTCGTAGCCGTGCCGCTCCCAGTCGACGTCGAAGCGTCTGATCATCGTCATTCCGAAGGTGAGGGCCTCGTCGGACGTGATCCCCTCGGTGTGGGAATGAGAACCGGACAGCATGATGCCGAGCTGCGGAATGCGGGGCGCTTCGTTGAGTGTGTAGATCACGGCCTCGACCACAGCTTCAGCGGGGTCTTCGATGCCCACGAGGTGTTCTGTGAGGCGGTCGAGGAATCCGGCGACGGCGGCGATGGCTGCGGCTCGTAGGAGGGCGTCGGTGCTGGGAAAGTATCGGTACACCGTCTGACGGATGACGCCGAGGGATTCCGCAACGTCGGCGATGCTGATCGCCGTATCTTTCCGACTGATGAGTTCGACTGCGGCGGTGACGATTCGCCGGGACGCTTCCTCGTCACTTCCAGGCGGACTACTACCCCACCCACGCCTGCCAGCCACTGTCTTTCCCTACCTCTCACAACGCGCCGTTGGGCCCGAACGGCATGCAAGGGCTGTCGGCGCACCGCCCCACCGGACTCAGAGGTTACCGCGAACGCTTGACCCTCCGCCCCGAAGCCCACGCTATTTCACCGGCCGGGTCGTGCGGCAAGCGAAGGAAGCCGACTTCGAGGTCGACTCGATGGACGACGAGGAGGTGTTCGGGCCGGTATTCCACCGGCTCGGATTCGCGGAGGCGATCGAACGTGAACTACTGACCGACTACCAGGTGGCCGTCGTCGCAGTCGATGACGGCCACCTACCGGGACTGGGCCCAGCGCGGCCGATTCGTCACCACCAATGGCACCGAGGTGACCGACGCCCGCACTCTCGCCGGACAAATCGGCCTCGCCCAGGCGATGCGCCGCTACGACCTGCACCGCACGATCACCTTCCACTCACGGGTCACGCGCGCCCAGTCCCTCCCCGAGGTGATCTTCTGGATACCCGCCGAACAGCAACCATTGGGTCAGGTATGGTCCGACTACGCATCCGGCGAGATGCCCGCAGGGCAGCGCCATGCGCTCCTGCACCACCTCGGCCGGCTCGAGCACGGCCCAAGGGGACTACTCGCCAACGCGCGCTGCCTCGCCGAAGGCGTCGACGTCCCCACCCTCGACAGCGTGGCCTTCATCGACCCGCGCCGCTCCGAGGTCGACATCGTCCGGGCCGTCGGCCGCGCCATCAGGCTCGCCCCCGACAAGACCATCGGCACCATCGTCATTCCGGTCTTCGTCGACACCGACGAAGACCCGGCGGTCGCCCTCGACAACTCGGTATTCAAACCGGTATGGGACGTAATCAAGGCGCTGCGGTCACACGACAGCCAACTCGGCGAGCATCTCGATGAACTCAGACGACAGCTCTGCCGGCAGCCACGACTTCCCTCCAGGATTCATCTCGACCTGCCCCAACAGCTCGGCGCAGATTTCGCCCGCGCTTTCGCTGTGCGCCTGGTCGAGCAGACCACCGCACCGTGGGAGTTCTGGTTCGGGTCCCCACCTCCCGAAACCCCTCCGACGCACCGCAGGCGCGCTGTCTGCCGCCGATCAGTCTCTCCGATGTCTGCCGAGTGTCCGCACAGCCGGATCCGGGTCCGGGGCGGAACGGCCATAGCGACCGCTACGAGGCTACCCTCATGCTGCCATCGCGGCCGTGGTCCTGCTGTTGATCCCGTCGACGCCGTTTGGAACCGCGACGCACACCCGGCTGGAACAGCAAACCCAGGCGCTGCGCGCCGGCGTGCAGCATGAACCGGCAGTGCTGCTCAAGGACACCTACCTCGCGCCCGAGACCCCCCGAGTACGCGCTTCACCCTGCCGGCGACCAGAACACCGCCCGGGCCCGCTGGTCCACACCCCACGGGGAGCGCACCGCAGCCGTGCCCACCGCCGCTCCCGCGAAGACCGGTGAGGCCATCACCATCAGCGCCGACGCCGACGGCCCCCTTAGCGGCCCCATCCCTGACAGCCGTGAAAAAACCGTACTGGCCGTGACCGCCGCATGCGGGCTCTGGGCACTCTCGGCTGGCGCCGTCCTCCTCTCCACGGCACTCGCACACAGACTGTCCACCCGAAACCGGTTGCGGCGCTGGGAACAGGGGTGGTAAGGACATCCGGTCGAGGACCGGTCAGAGTTCGATGTTCGGTCAGCTACTGCCCGTACGGGCGCGGCGGTAGCGGTTTACCTCGTCACCGTCCAGGTCGGCCACGGTGTCTGCGGCATCGCGCAGCACCTGCACGGCGCCTTCGATCTGGGTGAGTGCCCGGGTGTAATTCTGGTGGTCGTCGGGGGTACTCCTTACCCGGTGGGACCATCCCTTCGGGGAAGAACTAGGAGTTCTGCTCGTCATGCGTTTGCTCGACCATCCACGCCGCTATCTGCGCCCTCGAGGTGAATCCGAGTTTCGCAAGGACATGCTCGACGTGCCCTTGCGCTGTGCGTTGGGATATCACGAGTTTCGTGGCGACTGCTCTGTTTGTGAGTCCCTGTGCGACGAGAGTAGCTACTTCCAGCTCCCGTTTGGTCAGTGTCGTCGAATCTGAGGTTGAAGTTGGCGATGCTGTGGGGGACTGCTCGTCGAGCGCATACGCAAGGGCTTCCTCGTAGCCGAAAGCCTCCCCTTGCGCGTAGGCCGACTGGAATGCCCGGTCACCGAGCACTCGACGTGTGCGGCGTTCGCACTCCTCGTGGTAACGACGAAGATTCGGAACAATGGCGGTGCGGCCGCCGACCTTCTTCCCGAGTGACTCGGCGCTTCCCAGCAATATGGCGGCGCGTTGTGCCCTTTGATCACCTGCGGCGATCCAAGCCAGCGCTTCCAAGCACCATGCAGAGGTAAGAGGATCATCTACGACTCGCGTGAGTTGCAGGCCTTGTTCGAGCAGTGCGGTGGCGCGGACAGGGTCACCTTGCTGCGCAACCAGCATTCCAAGGATCCACAGTGCATATGATCGGTACACAGATTCGCCGCGAGGCTCGGCGAGTGAAAGCACCTCCTCGTGACATGCGACCGCTCGTTCAATGTCCCCGTTCAGTCCGCAAGCCAGTCCGAGTCCGAGCAGATCGCCTATCACTTTGTGAATGTTGTCGCTCTTGCGGAAGAAGTTGATGGCGGACTCGAAACAGGCGACGGCATGAGTGAGATTCCCGTCGTACAGCGACAGGCGCCCTTCGTCGGAGGTGACGAGCGCCCCCATCTCGTCATCACCGATTTTGGTTGCGACGACGCGCGCCTCTTCGATGCGAGCCGCAGCTGCGCGCAGGTCCCCCTGCACTCCGGCTAACATGCTGTCGGCGCAGAGCGCTTTGACTCGTCCGGTACTTGGTTGGCCGCCCTGACTAGTGAGAGCGAGGTCGAGCCAATGTCTTCCCTCACCCAAAGGACTACGAAAACGCCAGAACGGATAGAGGGCAGCGGCCATCTCCACGCCCGACTCCGATTCAGTCGGATCTGTCATTGAAAATTCGAGTGCCTCCCGAAGATTCGTTTGCTCTCGCTGCAATCTCGTTATCAGCTCCACTTGCGACGGGCTTATCCATTCCACCTCCGCCCGCAGCGCCATCTTTTCGTACCAGTCGCGGTGGCGACGCCTAAGCTGCGAGTCCTCCCCTGCCTCCTGCAACTTCTCGCGTCCGTACTCGCGCAATGTCTCTAGAAGCCGGTACCGCACGACCTTGCCGGGCTCCTCACGGATGAGAATTGATTTGTCGACGAGCGAAACTACGTGGTCGAGCAATTGTTCGGAGGTCAGTTCGTCTGCGCAAATTTCCTCCGCAGCATCGAGTTCGAATCCTCCCGCGAACACTGACAATCGGGCCCATAGTTGTCGCTCATGTGTGGTGCAAAGTTCGAAGCTCCAGTCCATCGAAAGGCGCAGAGTCTGCTGACGGCCTGGCGCGACCCTGCTGCCACCTGTTAGCAATGTGAATCGGTCCGTTAGACGCTGCAAGATCTGTGTTACCGACATCGCTCGTAACCGCGCCGCCGCCAGCTCGATTGGTAGCGGGAGGCCTTCCAAGCGGGAGCATATTTGGGCGACCGCCAGCTGGTTGTCCTCAGTAAGCTCGAAACCTGGGAGTGCGGCTGCAGCCCGCTCGGCGAACAGGGTCACGGATTCGTATCGCGGAAGACCTCGTAAGGAAACTGAACGGCACGGATCCGGTACCGCCAGCGGTGGAACTCTCATTGCGGATTCGCCGCCGATAACGAGGGGTTCCCGGCTCGTCGCCAGGATATGCAGATCCGAACAGGATGTGAGCAGTGTTTCGACGGACTTCGCGACCTCGCCAACGAGGTGCTCACAATTGTCCAGGACTAACAGAAGTTGTCGGTCCCTGAGATACTCAGCCAGCATTGTCAAGGTCGGGCGAATTGATTGTTCTCTGAGTCCTAGACCGGAAGCGATGGTGTCCGGTACGAGAACCGGGTCTCGCAGGTCGCCGAGTCCTACCAGCCAGACTCCGTCACGGAATGCGCGCTTCACCTCGGCCGCAACCCGCAAAGCCAACCTTGTTTTACCGACGCCTCCAACTCCTGTCAGTGTTAACAGGCGGGAGGAGGACAGCAACCGTCTTGCCTCTGCTACTTCATGACGACGACCGACGAAACTAGTCAGTTCTAGGGGCAAGTTTCCTAAATTGCTCCGAACGCCGGCTGCCATCCCATCGTCACTCTCGTCGAGATTCTTCACACAACGGTACCCGTTGGCCCCTTCACCTGGCATGGGTTGTCGGACTGTTCCCGCCGGAATTACAGTCTCTGATTGACTTCGCTGGACATCTCCGTCCTGCGCGTCGGATTGTCCCCAAGGGTGCCGGTTGGCTCTAGTGTGGATCGGCCCGCGTACATCATCGGTCGGGTGATGCGCGACCCCGTGTGGCGCGTCGACCTCGTTCGTCCTGGGATTCGCTCTGAATCTGTCAGTATTCCAACCGCCCCTGCGCCGGCGCGTAGCGGACGTACCTGTATGTTTCCCCCTCCGGTTGGTAGAACGCAGCCGCCTTGACGAGGGCATCCAGACTATGGGTCAGTCCTGGAACAGAGGCAGCGCGAAATCGCCAGCATGCACGCCAGGTCGACGAAGTTGCCGTTCGCCCACTTCCGTTGCTGACAGTCAGTATTCCGCCGACCGCCGGTAGCAGAGAGGGCCACCGTCGATTCAGAGGATTCGCTTCGAAGTCAGTCGTTCCCGGGCAATCACTGCTAGACCACGAATCAAAGTTTGACGCGATCGTTCGTTGGGCCAACTACAACGTCGTGTTCAGCACCACCCTGGAGGTCGAAGTGGGGCAGTGCTGCATTCGTCAGCGAACGTCTCCACCCAGTAGGTTGCGACATCCCCGCTACTTGCCCGAAGGTACCCGCACGTCCCGCGGTCCGTAGGGAGGCGGTGTATGGCACAGCACCCTGGACTGCTACCCGACCCACGATGGGCCTGCGGTACCATTAATACTATGATTGGACAGTCAGGTGGCATCGGTGTGCACCCCCGAAGGCGACGCCATGCCCGCTAACGCCGACGATTCACAGGGCACGCCTGCCCGTAAGGCTGTTCACGAAGACCGAGTCCCTCGTCGGCGTACCAAGGGTCGGCGATCCCACAAGGCCGCAGTCGAGATCGCCCAGCTCATCGTCGATGACATTACCGATGACCGACTAGCGCCGGGGACACGGTTGCAAAGTGAACGAGACATGGTCGCCCGTTTCGAGGTCGGTCGCGGAACGCTCCGTGAGTCGCTGCGATTCTTGGAGATGAGCGGCGTTCTGACAATGAAGGCTGGTCCCCAAGGCGGCCCTTTCGTCGCGGATCCTGATGCCCACGATCTCGCCGGCTCACTGGGCCTGTTCTTGCAGCTTCGAGCCGTCCCCTTCAGCCAGATTATCGCAGCCCGCGAGATTCTCGAACCCGAGTTGGCAGGGCGCGCCGCCGTAGGTGCGACAGAGGAAATCCGAGATCTCATCGCGGACTCCATAGCTGGGATGGAAGCCTTCCTCGACAACGACGAGAACTTTCGCGCGGAGAACGACCGCTTCCACGCTGCGGTGGCTACCGCGGCGGGAAATGATCTCTTCACCCTCCTCATCGTGTCCCTTCACCAGATCACTGATGGCATGCCATTGGGTGTCAGCTACTCGATCGAGAATCGCGCCGCCGTCCTCAAGGCACACATCACTATCGCGGACGCGATCCGTGCTGGCGATCCCGAAGGTGCCCGGTGGGCGATGCGCCGGCACATGCGCGAGTTTCATGAGTTCGTTAAGCGGCGGTACCCGGAGGCCTACGAGCGCCCAGTGAAGTGGCGTGATGTTGCGCAGTAGAACGATGGGATCTCGCTGACGCAACACGAACTGGCGTGATCCGGTTGTGCACCTGCGATTCTCGGCGTTGCGAATGACGCGAGCTCCTCGTTACGGTTACGGCAGCCGGGTCGACGTCCTTGAGGGAGGCAGATCTGCCACCGTTCGAGTCCAATTGACGCCTTGACCTGTTTCCCCGCGAGGGAGGCGATGCGACGGCCGTCTGCGGTCGGCCACGGGCAGCAAATTGACCCCCTTCTCCCCTAACGATCTCAGCGGTATCGCCCGGCTCGTTTCACCTCCGCGCGGCGGTGGCCGCGCTGCGTCTCGTCGCGAGGAAGAGGGTGAGTACGAAACCGAGGACGAGCAGCGGGACGGTCAGGAGGAAGGTGCTAGCCACGGTATCCGAGAATGCCTCCAAGACCGGGATTTTCACCGCCGACGGCAGCGAAGCGATGGTGTCGGTCTTGGTGGGATCGAACTGGGCGGGCAGGGCCGAATGGTTCAGCGCAGTGGTCAGTCGCGGGGTGAAGACGTGGTTGAACACGGCCCCGAATGCGGCGACACCAAAAGCTGCTCCCATCGAGCGGGAGTATGTGACCATGGCGCTGGCCGCGCCCAGGTCGTCGGGGTCGACGGCGTTTTGCACGGCGGCCATTATGACCATTGGCACCATGCCGATGCCGATGCCGACGACAGCGAAGTAGAGGCCCAGTACCCAGACGCTGGTGTGGGCGCTGAGGGTGGCCAGTAGAAGTAGTCCGACGATGTTCAGTGCCATGCCCGCAACGAGACAGAGCTGCCATTTACCGGTACGCCCGCTCCAGCGGCCGGCGAGTGCTTGGCTGATGACGAGCCCGAGGACAAGCGGGAGCATGTGCAGGCCCGAGAGTGTTGCGGAAACGCCGTGCACTACCTGCAGGTAGGTGGGCAGGTAGACGAGCACACAGAACATCGCGAAGTTGGCGATGAAACCGACGAGGGAGGCTATGGATACCGTTGGGGTCCTGAGCATGGGCAGCGGCAATACCGGTTCGGGTGCCCGGCGCTCGGCCGGGAGGAGGACGAGAAGCAAGACTACGGCTGCCGCAGCAAGGGCGACGGTGCGGATGGAGCTCCAGCCCCAGTCGTCACCGAAGGAGACGATCAGCACAAGGCAGACCGACAGGGCGGCGAGAATCGTGGCTCCGAGGTAGTCGATGGGACCGGTCCGGCGCTTGGCGCCTGCGGGTAGGTTCCGCGACGCGAGTAGCAAACCGACCAGGCCGATGGGGAGGTTGATCAAAAAGGCCCAGCGCCAGGAGAGTTGGTCGGTGAATACGCCTCCCAGCACAGGGCCGAGAATGCTGGCTACGCCGTAGACGCCACCGAACATGCCTTGGTACCGGCTCCGGTCCTCCGGACCGGCTACATCGCCCACCAGCGCGAATGTGAGGACCAGCATCCCGCCGCCGCCCAAGCCCTGTAAGGAGCGTGCCGCGACGAGCTGGCTCATGTCCTGGGCAAGTCCGCACAATCCGGAGGCGACGAGGAACATGGCCATGGCACCCAGATATAGGCGCTTGCGGCCGAACATGTCGCCGAGCTTTCCCCACAGGGGCGTCGATGCTGTTGTCGCGAGGAGGTAGGAGGCGCTGACCCAGGCGATGTACTCGAACCCGCCCACGTCGGAGGCGATCGCGGGCAGCGCGGTTGAGACGATCGTTTGGTCGAGGGCTGCGAGCAGCACTGCCATGATGAGTGCGCTCATGGCGAGACCCACCGATGGCGCTGTTCCGGCAGCGTGTTTGGCAGAGTTCTGTGCGGGTGCCGTGGTTGAGGGAGAGGGCATGGTTACCTCGGATCTGCGATGAAGGCCCAGGGCGGCTGACTGACCGAGTTCGGTCTCAGAGGGCGCAGGCGTCCCGCAACGTTTCTAACTAACTGGTTGTTTGTCACACTAGCAGTATTGTCAACCAACTGGTTAGTTACCGGTTGTGGAGTTTCGCACACCACCCGTCACGTTCACCGACCGGTACTAGGAGCCTCGGATGCCCGGTGCCGGAGTGGAGTCAAATGTGGACCTCGCGGTTAGCCGGAGGAGCCGGGATCCTGGTGGGGTGCCGGTGCGGGCTGTGCGGAGCTGGCAAGGATGTCATCAAGGAAGGCGGGCGGCACCGATTCCCAGTTGCTTTGCCAGTGACCGTGTTCCATGTCTTGTCTCAGCTCACGGACGAGTGGGAGGATGTGTGGTCCTCCGTCGAGCAGGTACCGCCTCATGCCAATTCCGGCACATTGCGCCATGACCGCTGTCAGGAGGTGTTTGGCTTGCCCGGTGCGTCCGGCAGCGGCGCAGGCCTCCACGAGAAGGCGCTGCGCGTCGAGTGTGGCCCGGGGACGGTCTCGACCCTCGAGCGCGTGCACCCATTGGCTGGCCCAACTGCATGCCAGTGCGAGCGTCTGCGGAGTCGCGATCGGCTCGAGGAGGAGGAGATGAATGGCGGTTGCTTCCTCGAGTTGGACGGTGGTTTCGTCGAGGCTGTCGACGGGAGTTCGGCGATGGGAATAGGGCGTGGCCACGATGCCCTCGAGTTGTTCTCCGGCGTTCGGATAGAGAAGGGTTCGTTCGTAGTCCATCCGTGCCCGCAGTCGTGGGAGACCTCGGGTGCTCGCGATGCGTGTGCCTTCGTCGAGGTACTGTTTCGCGCCTTCGCTGTCATTGCGCAAGGCCTTGATCCGTGCGCCGGTGGCATAGCGCGCCAGCATGAACTCCACGACCCCACCTTGGTCGCGGAGTTCGGTGTTCTCGTGAAGCAGCTGTTCGGCTTCGGTGTCGTGACCTTTTTCGTAGAGCAGTTCGGCGAGGAGCGCGCTGGCAAGGCGGGCGGCACGGGATTGGCTCCCGCCCAGAGTGACCCCCAGTCGAAGCGCTTCGCGGAAGTCGGCCTCCGCTTCGGTGAGGGCGAGTTTTTGACGGTGCGCGAGGCCGGCGAAGCAGTGCCCGAACATCACGCTGAAGGGACCCGTGGTGCGGTCGTGGTATGGGCCCGCCCAGGCTTGCCGCGCGATCGCGGTGTCGAATCGGAACTGATGTATGTCGACGAAGGTCGCGATGTCGGCGGCGGCGGAGACGACCCATGGGGGCAGCCTTCCCGGATCGGTCAAGCATCGGGACATCAGGTCGCCGACGCCGTCTATGCGGTCCGATTCGATCGCGATGTGCCCCTGAACGACGTCGGCTTCGGCGCGCAGATCGACTGTGTCGTGGTCGGTGCCCTGGTTGGTCTCGAGCAACCGGTAGACGCGGGCGAGTGCTGCGTGTGCACGTTGGTGCTGGACCATGATGCACTCGGCCCAGGCGGTGGTCAGTTGCAGTCGAGGACTGTGCTCGACCAACCGCGGGGGCAGTTTGGCGATCAATGCGAGGAAGCTCGCCATCTGGGCGTGTTCGAGCAGGGACATGCCGTCGCGTTCGAGTAGTTGGACGGCCGTGGTTTGGCTTCCGGCCGCCAATGCATGATCAACCGCCTCACTGAGTAGCCCGCGGGCTCCGAACCATTCGGCGGCGATTTCATGCAGGGTGACGACTCGATCGGGTTGATCTCGTTCGAGCCTTTTCCGGAGAAATTCCGCGAACATGTGGTGGTATCGGAACCACTGTCCTTCATCGTCGAGCCTGTGCAGGAAGAGGTCCCGCTCCTCGATGTCTTCGAGGATCGCTTGGCCCCGGTGGGATCGGGTCAGGACGGACGCCAGCGAGCCACTGATCCGCTCGGTGACCGAGGTCGCCATCAGGTGGTCGAGCGTCTGCGGTTCGAGAGTGTCGAGCACGTTGTCTGCGAGGAACTCTCCGATGGAGTGATGCCGGCCGGAAAGGTGTCCGATCAGCTGGCCCGGATCGGTGCTCTTTCGCAGCGAGAGCGAGGCCAATTGGAGTGCGGCCGCCCACCCTTCGGTGTTCATCGATAGTTCGGTGATCGCCGTATCAGGGAGCTGCAATCCGGATTCGGAGAGAAAGGCTCTCGACTCGTCGGGGTTGAAACGCAATTGGCTGGCATCTATCTCGGTCAATTCATCCAGCACACGCATGCGGCTGAGTGGAAGCCCGATCTGGGTTCGGGTGGTCACGATGATCTGCAGGTGGTGGCAACCGTTGTCGATCAGGAAGGCCAGGGCCGCGACGGTGTCTGGGTTCGTGACCCTGTGCCAATCGTCGATGACCAGGGCGATGTGCCCACCGGTCAGGTGAATCTCGTTGATCAAGGAAGTGAGAATATAATGTTCTGCCTGGTCTCCGTGTTCCTCCAGAGTCAAACCCATCTCGCGGGCGAGAGCCGGCCGCACTCGCCGTATCGCCTCGATGAGATGGGAGAGGAACCACACCACGTTGTTGTCATCCCGGTTGACGGTCAACCATGCGACAGCCACGCCGTCGTCGGCCAGATTTTCGCTCCATTGTGAGGCGAGGGTGCTCTTGCCGAATCCCGTGGGTGCATGAATGACGGTCAGTCGTCGCGGTTGGCCGGCGCGCAGGGTGTCGATGAGTCGGGTGCGTGAGACCAACTCGTGGGGCGTACTGGGCGGGCGGAACCGGGTTGCCGGGGTTGGTGGAGTCAGGTGGGTGAAAGCGGCCCGCGCTTCCCGGTCGCCGGGTCCGGCGGGTAGTTCGTCGGGTGTGAGGAGATGAGTCGGCAGAGCCATTTCGTCGACGGGGAGGTGGTGTCGGTCCTGGATTTCCCGCAACTCGTTTCCGAAGGTCGACGCACTCGGGGGGCGCTGATCAGGGTCACCGGCCATCGCGCGTTCGATGGCACTGCTCACGTCGTCCGGTATTCCTCCCCCGCGCAGATCCGGGACGGGCTGAGTGGTGATTCGCAGGAATTGTGCGACGAGTTGTTCGCCGCTACGCCGTTCGAAAGCGGCGTGGCCGGTGATGGCGCAGAAAAGGCTCGCGCCGAGGCTGTACAGATCTGAGACCGGAGACGGTGATTGTCCGTGCAGCACCTCGGGGGCGGTGAAGGCTGGCGACCCGGTGATGGTGCCGGCCGCGGTCTGGAATCCACCGCTGATCCGCGCGATGCCGAAATCGGTGAGCTGCGGCTCGTTGTAGTCGGTGAGCAGAACATTTCCGGGTTTGACGTCACGGTGCAGCACGCCGAGGCGGTGTCCCGTTTCGAGCGCCCCGGCGAGCTTGACGCCGAGGCGCAGCGTCTGCGCCCATCCGAGGGGGCCGCCGCGCCGAATTCGTGTGTCCAAGGAGCCGAGCGCCCGGTACTGCATGACCAAGTAGGGGCGATCACTCGCTGTCGTCCCGACCTCGTGGATATCGACGATGTGCGGGTGACCGGATAGTTGGCCCATGGCGAGTTGTTCACGGACGAACCGCTCGCGATCCGCGGCGCAGAAGTCGGCGGTCAGAACCTTGACTGCGACGGTGCGGTGGAGCGCCGGCTGCTGGCAGCGGTACACGATGCCAAATCCCCCGCGCCCGATTTCCGTGGCATCCGCGAGCCCGACCGCAGCAAGTTCGGCGACGATTCCAGGGATCGGGTCACGCTGCGTCGTCGCGAGTGGTTCTGAGCCAGCCATCGTTGTCCTCGGCGCGAACCTGAATCGTGCCCGTCTGTGTAGCCATGTCGTCACCTCTTGCCAGTCAGCATAGTTCCGAACAGCTCCCCGAAGGGTGGAGCCGACACCCGCACCTCGCGTCCGGTGGTCCGGGTCGCGATGCCCGTTCTGGGTGGACTTGATATTCCGCCGACCAACGCGAGTGACGCTGGTGCAGGCTCCCCCGTTCGGGTGCGACCCGTCGAACACCACCTCGCCGAACGCCGACGGGCACTTCAGCTGCGGTCGTCCCGCGGCTGCCACCGAGGCCGGTATCGAAGTTGCGGCACAAATCGCGCAGGCCGGGGGTGATTGGGCGCTATTCTCCACGGCCTCGCGCGTACGAGATCTCACTTCGGTGTCACTGCGGAGTCGTCTACGGCGACACTCACCGGGCCGCTCCCGGCCACATTAAAGTCAGCGACCTGGCATGCGCGAGTTCGTTGCGGCCGTGACACAGCTGCTCCCTTGGCGGCCAATAGCCGGGGTTGCTTCCCCGAGGCCGGCCCTCTGCCCGGAGCGTGCGCGCCTACATGCTCGACCGTTGATTGGTCGGTGTCCCTAGAAGGCACCCTTGATCAGGCCACCGTCGACGCGGATCGTGGCGCCGCTGACGTACTCGGCGTAGTCGCTGCAGAGGTAGGCAACCGCACCGGCGATCTCGTCGGGGTAACCGAAACGACCCCGATCGTTGGGGATGAGTGAGTTGACCGCGTTGGGTTCGATTTCTTCCCATGTCTGCCCCCAGTCGCGAGCAGGTCCGATGCTGGTCACTAATTCCTTGGTTGCCTCGACCAGGATCGCACCGGGGGAGACGATGTTGGATGTGACCCGGGTGTCCTTGAGTTCACGTGCGAGTGAGACTGCCAGGTTGTGCCGGGCTGCGAGCGTCGCGTTGTACTGCGGGTGCGTGTTCATCGGCTGCAGGGCGAGACCACCGCCGATCGTGATGACGCGTCCCCAGTTCTGTTCACGCATCTGCGGCACGAGACGCTGGATCATCCGCACACCGGAGATGACGTTGGTGTTGTAGGTGAACGCCCATTCGTCCGGTGTTGCATCCGTCCACGACAGGTGCCGGTAGAAGCCCGCGTTGTTGACCAGGATGTCGACCGGACCGGCGGCGAGAGCCCCCCGTGCGACGTCGTCCGCACCGGCGTCGGTGGCGAGATCACCGAGCGCTACCGCCGCAGTGCCGCCGGCGTCACGAATTGCGTCGACGACCTTGTTGGTGCGAGCCTCGTCACGACCGTGAACGATGACGGTCGCGCCCTCTGCTGCCAGAAGCTTGGCGGTCGCCTCTCCTAAGCCGGCGCTCGAGCCGGTCACCAGGGCGCGCTTTCCGGTGAGATTCAGTTCCATGATTTCCTCCTGTTGGGTGGGTCGTAATCGGCGCGCCGACCGGGAAGGTGGCGCGTGGGGTTAGTCCTCGAAGTGTCGGTGCTCGGCGATGACGGATCCATCACCCGGTGATCGGTGCGAATGAAGCGGAGGTGCAAGGTGACGGCTACAGACCAGCGGGGAAGTCTGCTGCCCGGCTCGTCGTTGCCCACTTGTCGGCCTCTGCGGCGCGCTCGACGGACGACTTGTGTGCCATCTCGACGGCGCCGGCTCCGAGCAGCAGCCTTCTCGGGGGATCGTCGGATTCGACGACATCGATGATCACGTTCGCTGCTCGTGCTGGATCGCCGGGTTGGGTTCCATCGTTCTCACGCCGGTACCGGTTGACCGCGCCCACTGTGTGCTCGTAATCGGCTCCGACAGAGGGCAACTGCATGGACGAGCCCTGCCAGTCGGTACGAAACGCACCTGGTTCGACGATCAGAACCTTGACACCGAATGGCTGCACTTCGTTGGCCAGTACCTCGGAGAATCCTTCCACGGCAAACTTCGCAGATTGGTACGCGCCCAGACCGGGAGTGCCACCAACACGTCCGCCAACGGACGAGAACTGCACGAAGACACCGCCACGCTGCTGCCGTAGGACCGGAAGTGCGGCGCGGGTGACGTTGACCAGACCGAAGAAGTTGGTTTCGATCTGGTTCCGAAAATCCGTGTCACTCATCTCTTCGATGGGCGCGCTGTTGGCGTATCCCGCGTTGTTGACCACCACGTCGAGCGCGCCGAACTCGGCGACAGCGAACTGGACGGCAGAGCGTGCCGCGGTGGCATCGGTGACGTCGAGCTGGAAGACACGTCCACGGTCGTTGTCACCCACAAAGGACAAATCCGCCGGGCGGCGCGCTGTTGCGACGAGGTTGTCTCCTCGGGCGAGGACAGCCTTCGCGAGGTCGCGCCCGAATCCGCGTGAAGTTCCGGTGATGAGCCAAGTCTTCGCCATGGCCTTCTACTCCATCCCAGTTAATAACTGACTAGTTGGTTACGTCCTCCATCACACACCCGCTCATCGACTCTGTCAACTAACCGTTTAGTTGCAAGAGTGCGCTGCGCCCAATACGCGAGTCGGCTGTTGGCAACTCGCACGCACTCGCCCGGCTGAGCCCGCCGGCCTTCTCCCGGCCAGCCGTCGCCCCTTCGGCGGAAGCCTGGTCTTCGCGAAAACCGGCGCGTCTGCCGGGTGACAGAAACGAGAGGTGGGTACGGTCCGATGTCCGGGACGCGAGTGTTCGACCGGACATCGGACCGGGATCATGGCTCGCCCGCCGCAGGAATGCCGACAAGGTCGACGTGCGATGACGGCAAGCGATTGAGGCGAAGCACACTCGCTGCGCCGGTCGACACCCCGAGTGCTGATATTCGGGCGCGGGCGCTGCGTCGTTCCGGGCGACGCACACTACGCGCCCGCCCCACTCGACGAGTCAGAACGCCGATCGGATCGTGCCCCCGTCGACTCGGATGGTGGCACCGCTGATGTATTCGGCGAAGTCACTGCAGAGGTAGGCGACCGCCGCGGCAATCTCGTCGGGGCGCCCGAAGCGGCCGAGGTCGTTCGGCACCCATTCGTTTGCCGCGGCGCGTTCGATCTCGTCCCACGATCCGCTCCATCCGTGTGCGGGGGCAATGCTGGTGACGAGTTCCTGCACCGTGTCCACGAGGATGGCTCCGGGTGCCACTGTGTTCGAGGTGACTCCAGTGCCTTTGAGGTCGCGCGCCAGAGATACGGCCATGTTGTGCCGGGCCGCAAGTGTGGCGTTGTAGTGGGGTTGCACGGCCATCGGCTGGAGGGCCAGACCGCCGCCGATCTGGACGACCCTGCCCCATCTTCGTTCGCGCATTCCAGGAACGAGCCTCTGGATCATGCGGACCCCCGATAGCACGTTGACGTTGTAGGTCTGCGCCCAGATCGCCGGGGTGGCGTCCGCCCAGCCGACCTGGTCATAGGCCCCGGCATTGTTGACAAGGATGTCGATCGATCCGCCGGCGAGTGCGGCGGCAGCGACCGCGTCGGCTCCGTCGTCGGTGGCAAGATCTCCGACCGCGACACTCGCCTCGCCGTCGGCCGAGCGAATTTCTTCCGCAACCGCATGCGCACGAGATTCGTTGCGGCCGTGGATCACGACGTTAGCGCCTTCGGCGGCGAGCAGTTTCGCGGTAGCCTCCCCCAGACCCGTACTTGATCCGGTCACCAAAGCGCGTTTACCGGTGAGATTCAGTTCCATTTTCGGTGGTCTTTCTTGAGGCAGCGCCTGAACGACTCGATATCTACAACTGTATACTTACCTGAGCGGAATGTCTACATTCGTATACTTCAGCGGTAGACTGTCCACATGAGCCATGACGGGGCAGACCTCGCCCAAAGCAGCACCCCACCCAAGCGAGTACGCAACGCCGCCGCTACCCGGGAGGCGATATTGCACTCGGCGGTGATCGCTTTCACGCGGCACGGATACGACGGCGTGGGTGTGCGCGAGATTGCACAGTCGGCCGGGGTCACTGCCATGTTGGTCAACCGCTATTTCGGCTCGAAGGAACAGCTCTTCACCGAAGCAGTCGATACCGCTTTCGCCCCGCGAACGGTGTTGTCGGACAACCCAGCAACACTTGCCGGCGATGTGGCCGCCCGTCTGGTCGATCGCACGGCACCAGAATCAGAGCATCTGGATCCATTCCTGCTGATGCTGCGATCGGCCTCGAACCCACGGGCGGCGGAAATCGTGCGAGCGGGGGTCGAGAGACATGCCGGACGGTACTTGAGCGAGTTACTTGGAGGTCCGGATGCGGACGAGCGTGCAATGCTGGCGCATTCGGTCATTGCCGGCTTCTGGCTCATGCGGAAGATGTTGGGCAGCACGGCACTCGTTCTCGCCGATCCGGTGGAGCTCACCCACCGGCTCGAAGCGCTACTGGTGGTCGCCCTCTCCCCTTCCGTGGAGAACTGATCAGTCAGTCCATGAACCAACGGCGATGCCCGCTCGAGATTCGCCGACCAGGCCGTCGCACACCTTCAGCGATCAGCCTCACGGCCTGCTTCGAACCTCCTCCCGAAGCGGACTCCGACTGAGAATCTGAAGCCTGCGATTTTATGGGCTGTGGATGCTGGAGCATCTACGCGCTGATCCCGCTGCCCCCTCCCCCATTCGGGTTCGGAGAACCCCATTCGGGTTCGGAGCTCAATCTTGTTGTTCAGCAGATAATTCAGCAGAGTCGAATCCGTTCAAGGCGGATCCACAGGGGGCTGCTGTGACAAATCTGTCTCGTAAATTTGCTCAGGTTAACTGTATAGTTTTGCTTATGAACTCTGGTTCGGGTCGCTCGTCAGCGGCCGTTGATCTCGATCTAGCCATCCAGCGACTACGCGGCCGCATTCGGTCCGAGTCCGGGCTCGACAACTCTCCGTGGAGTCGGAGCCAGCTGTCCGCCCTGGACCGGATTGTGCACGGACCGCCGAGCACCGCCAGTGATCTCGCCGCGGCCGAGTCCATGCGTCCGCAATCGATGGCCGCGGTACTGGGCCCGATGGAGCAGGAGGGACTCCTGGTCCGGCACCGGGACCCCCAGGACGGCCGCCGAATGCTGATCGCAGCTACCGAAATGGGCCGAGAGGTGCTGCAGTCAGTGCTCGAACTGCGCAATGCGTGGTTGACCGCCGCCGTGGATCATGTGTTACGCCCGGAAGAGTACGACGTACTGCCGGTGCTGGTCGACGTCCTCAATCGGCTCGCCGACTGTGAGGTCCCACCGGTCGCTCGCCGCGCCGGCCGCTCCAGGGTGGCTGCACTGTGAGCCCGGCAGTGCACACCGAGCAGCCCAAACCCGTGCAGACGGAGACCCCGAGTTGGCGCTTGATCACTCCGTTGCTGTTGGGCTCGGCGTTGAATCCGATCAACAGTTCGGTCATCGCGACCACACTCGTGGCGGTGGGACGCGCTTTCGGCGTCGGGTCGGCTGCTACGGCGAGTTTGGTTGCGGCGCTCTATCTTGCGAGCGCAATCGGCCAACCTGCCATGGGCAAACTCGCCGAAGTGTTCGGACCGCGACGGGTGTTTCTCGGTGGGCTCGTGCTTGTCGCGCTGGGCGGGTTGCTCGGTACGGTCGCGGTGAACATGCCGATGCTCGTTGCCGCCCGTGTGGTGCTCGGAGTCGGCACCTCCGCCGGGTACCCCACCGCGATGATGATCATCCGGGCGTGGTCGCTGGAACGTCCGGCCGGCCGGACAGGAGGTGCTCTCGGCGCCCTGGCTATCGCAGGTCAGGTGACCGCGGCGGTGGGACTGCCGCTGGGAGGGCTTCTCATTGCCATCGGCGGTTGGCGGGTGACGTACGTGATGAACCTGCCGTTGGCGGTCATCGGGTTGATCTTGACCCTTGTGTGGGTGCCGCGGGATCCGAGAACGGAGAGGGCGCGATGGTCGTCGGTCGTTCGGGATCTCGATCTGGGTGGGTTGATCCTGTTCGCCGGAACGATCGCCAGCTTGCTGTACGTCCTCGGCAACCTCGAGCACCCGAACTGGGTTGCCGTCGGCCTGTGTGGTGTGTTGCTCATCTGCTTCGTCGTGTGGGAAATGTGGGTCGGCAAACCGTTCATCGACGTCCGGTTGATCGTGCGTAATCGCGCCCTGAGCGGTACATACGTCCGGGTGGCGGTGACGTTTTTGCTGAACTACACGATCCTGTTCGGACTGACCCAGTGGCTTGTGGAAAGCCGGGCGCTGTCGGCGGGACAGACCGGACTTGTGATGCTGCCGATGTCGGTGATCGCGATCGTGATCTCGATGCCATTCGCACGGCGGAACATGATCAGGTCGTCACTGGTCGTGACTGCGGCCGCGGCGATAGTGGGTACGACGAGTCTGCTGGCCTTCACGACGAATACACCGATGTGGGTACTGGTCGTCGTTCCCACGATCTTCGGCATCATGTCTGGACTGGGCATGATCGGCAATCAGGCCGCCTTGTACCGTCAGGCTCCGGCCGAAAACGTCGGGGTTGCCGCCGGTCTGATGCGCACGTTCATGTACCTCGGTGCGATCTTGTCGTCCGGTTTGATCAGTGTCTCGTTCGGTGACAACGCCACGGACGCTGGTTTGCATTCGATTGTCGTCGCCCTTATCGCGCTCGCGCTCGTGCTTGCGGTGCTCACCGCGACGGGCCTACGTCGCCTGGGCAGCTCGCCCCTTCCGAGTGAGTAGAGCAAATCTGATGGGCGGTACCGCGTTTGCGGTACCGCCCATCGATGTTTCAGGCGATCACTGAATGTGCGGAGCCTTCGAGCCTGCGGACAGGACGCTCCGGGGCAGCAAATCCACGAGGTCGTCATACGGCCAAGGGCCCGTGTTCTCGTCACGGAAGATCGTCCGTGACTCGACCGGATGGGTGTACAGACCCACCTTGCCGCCACCGGTGCGGAAGACGCAGCCGGTTACTTCGGACGCAGCCTCGGAGGCTAGGTAGAGGACGATGGGAGTGGTCAGTTCCGGATCAGTACGGGCCTCTTTCGCTTTGGCTCGCTTGGCGCTCATCACTCCCTGCTGGATGAGGGCGGCGTCACGATCGCTCGCATCCTGTGTCATACGAGTGGCCGCAAACGGCGCGATGGCATTGACCGTGATCTTGTCGTGCTGAAGTTCCCAGGCCAGGTCGTAGGTGAGGCTGGTGACTCCGCCCTTGGAGGCTGCGTAGTGTGCGTTCCCCAGCGGGGCCGCCCACTGGTTCGACGTGGTGTTGATGATGCGCCCGTACCCGGCTCGTCGCAGAACGGGAATAGCGTGGCGGCAGATGGCGAACGTGCCCTTGAGGTTGACTGCGATGGTCGCGTCGAAGTCTTCTTCGGTGATGTCTTCGATCATCTGTTGCCGAACGATGCCGGCGTTGTTCACCACGATGTCGAGCCTGCCGAACTGATCGACCGCGGTGTCGACCACCCGGCCCGCTCCGGCCCAGTCGGCGACCGATTCGTAACTGGCCACCGCCTCGCCACCGGCGCTGCGGATGGCGTCGACCACTTCGTCGGCGGGGCCGTGCGCGGACCCGACACCGTCGCTGTCGACGCCGACGTCATTGACGACTACCTTGGCACCCGCCGCTGCCAGAGCCAATGCTTCACTTCGCCCGACGCCGCGGCCGGCGCCGGTCACAATTGCCACTCTTCCGACGAGTGGTCCATCTGTGCTCACAATCTTCCTGCTTTCGTTGTTACGTTGCCGGTACTCCGGCTGGATGGTCGATAAACTCGGCGGCGAACCAAGACATCGCGTCTTCGAGCGCTTCGAGGCTCGGGCTGGGGAGATCGATCAGGAACTCGGTGGCGCCGGCCTCGCGCCATCCCGCCATTTGCTCGATGCACTTCTCAGTAGCTTCACGACCGTGTTCGATGCTGGGGGCCGGCGGTTGCCCTCGAGGCGCGCGGCCTCCGAGGGGAGCCAATGGAACGATGATTCGGAATCCCGGCGGCAGTTGCGCTTCGTGGGCATCGGCTAGCCGCGCCACCATTGCGGTGACCTGGTCGGGTGTGAGGGCCCACGGTGTCCAGGCATCGCCGAACCGCACCGCACGGCGCAGACCGACGAGGCGATCGCCGCCGATCCACACTGGCGGACGTGGTTTCTGCGCGGGTCTCGGTAGACAGACCAGGTCATCCATGTCGACGAATTGACTGTGTTGGGAGGTGGGTTCGCCATCCCACAACGCGAGGACTGCCCTGAGGTAATCGTCGGCAATGCTGCCACGATGCCCGAATGGAACGCGAGCGGCGTGGGATTCGTACTCACGCCGACCTACTCCGAAGCCCGCGATGATCCTGCCGTGGGAGAGGACGTCGAGTGTCGCGAAGGCCTTGGCGGTGATCAGTGGGCTGCGCAGTGGAATCTGATAGACGTGTGTGGCGAATCGGATACGGCTGGTCAGCGCGGCGAGGTAGCCGATGGTGCCGATCGGATCGAAGAAGCGTGGGCTCCCGTAGAGGGCCGATTCCGTGGTGGCGACGGCGGCATGATCCCCGACTGTCACATAGTTGTAGCCGAGCGATTCGGCCCCTGTCACTATTCTGGCAAGGTCTTGCGGTTCCGCCGTGTCCTCCCAAGACTGGAGGTTGATCGGCTGGACGATCGGTGTGAAAAAGCCGAACCTCGGGGTCAGGTCTTCGCCTGATCGGGAAGGGTCTGACGGGACGTCTTGGTTGGATGGTGATCGCCCGATGGCGCCATCGGTCGCTCCGTGGCCGGCGGGATCGGTGCTGGGGTTGGACATCACGAGAGGATCGGCACCACGGCCGCGAGGTGGGCGGGCTGCTGGCCGCCCGACGGAGTCCGCGGGAAGACCGGTGCCGGGTTTTCGCCGACATGGCGATCGTTCATCGTGTTACGTCCATTCCTCGATCGCGAGTGTTGCGGGTCAGTATTCGGCATCCAAATGGCCGGGATACCCACGGAGCGCGCAAACGCCCCGGCCTCGTCGGCGGCCATGATCGTGGTCGGATCCTGCACAGAGACGAGCTCGCTGTAAACCGCGGCGGCGGTCAGCCCCGCCGCGTCCACGAGTGCGAGCGCCTGACAAGCGACCGCCGACTCACCGTCACCGTCCCGCGGTCCCGCTACCACCGGCAGGAGGTGCCCCGGTCGCGTGAAATCATCGGGCTGCGCGTTCGGGTCCGCGATCAGACGTGCGGTGCAGGCTCGGTCGTGCGCCGAAATACCGGTGCCTACAGCATATCTCGCGTCGACGGACACTGTGAAACCACCCTGACCTGACTGGCGGAAGCTGTTGTGCATGGGCGGCAGGTTCAGTCGGTCCGCAACGTCCGGTGAAATCGCGACTCGCAGATACCCGGTGCCGTGCCGAACAGCGAACGCCATCAGGTCGGTGGTGGCGTATGCCGCCCCGAACACCATCAATCCCTCGTTTCGGCGAGAATCGAGAGCGACGACCGCTCCACCGCAGGCCAGCCAAGTCGCCGGATCGTCGATAGGGCGCTGGCCAGCAACCCGGAGCCGGGTCATCGGCCCAACGTTCCGCTGACCGTGGCATGCGTGCCGAAGGTACGTCGGTGGTAGGTCAGGGGGGCGCCCTCCCCCAGCCCGACTGCATGGACCAGTCCGGTGACGATGAGATGGTCACCCCCATCGAGAAGATCGGCCGTAGTGCACCGAAAGAAGGTGCTCGACGCTAGCCGCGGAACACCGTCGTGCCAGTGCCAGTCGGTGGAGGTGAAGTCTCCCTTGCCCTTCCTGGCGAACTTCTTTCCGGCATCCTCGGCATCGGTCAACAGGATGTTCACGCCGAACGCGCCGAGCTCCCGCACCGCTGCGAGGAGGCCGGATGCCCGGTCGAGGGCGATCAGGATCATCGGCGGGGCCATGGACAAGGAGCAGAAGGCGCTGACGGTGGTCCCGTACGGTTCACCTGCGGAGTCACGGGTGGTGACCACCGCAACGGGGGTGCAGATGTTTCCCATCGCTTCCCGGAAGAGGTTTTCGTCGATCGGCTTCTCGACGGCAGTAGTGCTCATCTCGATCTCCCTATCGCCATTCATACAGCACGTTATCCGCGCAGACCGGCCTCGACGAGGAGCGGATAGGTCTCGTTTCGGAATCGCGTCATGTCTTCGATGTATCGCGGGAAGGACATCAATACACCATCCAATCCGCAGTCGGTCAGCTTGCCGAGAGTGTCCACGACCTGTTCGCTGGTACCGATAATCGGGAATCCGGCCCAGCCTCCGATGAACTGGCGCTTGATCTTCTCGAGAGCCTGCGGTGGGATGGATTGTGAATTCAAACCCAATGTTGACACCAGGTTCTCGGCCGCTTCCCAATCACCCTTCACATCGACGTAGTAGTCGTGAAATGCGTGGGCAGCCTTCTCGGTTTCGTCTTGGACCACGTATGAGTTGGTCCACACCATGATCTCGCGGCCGTACTCTTCACGTGCCAGCCGCTTGAACGCGGCGACCTCTTCTGCCATTTCCTCCATGTCATATTTGGGTGCGATGAACACGACATCGCAATACTTGGCGCCAAAGTGACGTCCCGCAGCCGAACCACCGGCGTTCATGACCACCGGGTGCGGCTTCTGGATGGGATGAGGGGCGATCGATGCATCGACCACACGGAAGTACTTGCCGTCGAAATTGACCGGGTCCTCGCTGGTCCACAGGGCTTTGACGATCTGGAACCACTCGGCAGCCAGGTCGTATCGCCTGTCGTGCTCGAGCAGCGGGGCGCCGAACATCTCGATCTCGGGCGTGTTCCACCCGGTGACGATATTTAGCGCGAAACGCCCATTGGTGATGTGATCGATCGTGGCCGCCTGCTTCGCCGCCATCACCGGATGGATGGTGGAGACGTGAGAAGTGGCGAAGACACCGGTGCGTTCGGTAACGGTACCTACACCCGCAGCCCAGGTGAAGCATTCGAAACCGGCCCCGTTGAAGTTGGACGGACCACCGAATCCGCGCCACCTTCCGACCGGCACGACCGCCTCGAAATTCATGCCATCGGCCAGCTTCGCAAGTTCGATGGTATTGGGCCATTCGGCTTGCAGTACCCCGTCGATGGTCGAGATGGCGCAGCCGCCCTGGAGGTTCGTCGAGAACGTGCCCAGCCGCAGCTTGCGGTCGCTGTAGACGGGGTTGCCGGCTTCCCGGAGGGAGTCCGCACGGGTTGTGGTCATGATTTCGTCTTTCGTCGGCGACCGTTGCGGGTCGAGAGATGGTGAGGCGAAACGCGTCCGGCGGCACGGCCTGGATGCTTCGAGATGCTGACGAAATGTCTCGGCCGAGACGTGGTGGGCCGAGGTGGTCGTCTGCAGCGAACGCTACGGGCACACACTCACTGTGTCAATCGTCACATTCCACTATTTTGTTGCGACACAACGTTTTACAGAGCCGTTCATAGGTCGAGGACGAGTTCGTCTGATGCGCAGCTGCCGACGCAGATGATCATCGTCTCGCCCGCAGCACGCTCCTGCTCGGTCAGCACGGTGTCTCGGTGTACGGGCGCACCACCGCACACCTTGGTGATGCACGTTCCGCAGAATCCCTCCTCGCAGGAGTACGGGACCTCCGGTCGGACAGCCTGAACGGCTTGGAGCAGCGTCGTGCCGTCCTCGACCTCCACGGTGCGATCGCTGCGCGCCAGCCAGACCCGGAAGGGGCGATCGTGCCGGGCCGCGTCGACGTCCTCATCGCTTCCGGAGGCGGGAGCCCCGAACAGCTCGAAGCGAACGGACACGTCCGGCCTAATCTCGGCCGCAAGGGCACGAAGCGCATCGAGCAGGGCCGTCGGCCCGCAGCTGTACACCGCGCCACCGACGCCGACGCCTTCGAGGATCGCCCGCAGGGGAAGAAGTCCCGAATCGACCTCAGGGACCACGTGGACCGCCGAATCCACCCGAGCGCCGAGCGTGGTCAGCTCTCGGGTGAACGCCATGGTCTCCGAGGACCTGCCGCCATAATGAAGGGACCAGGGCACCTGCCCGCCGGCAACCTCCCGCACCATGCTCAATATCGGTGTTACGCCGATGCCGCCGGCGATGAAGACGTACGACTCGGCAGGCTCGAGCGGAAAATGATTCCGAGGCCCCCGGATCCACAGCTTCTGCCCCACCATGACCGAGTCGTGGATCTCGGCAGATCCGCCTCGGCCGCTCTCCTCGCGGAGCACCGCGATGGTGTATTGACTGCGATCCGACGGGTCGCCGCACAGCGAGTACTGGCGAATCAGCCCCGACGGTAGCGTGACCTCGATGTGCGCCCCCGGCGCCCATTCCGGCAGATCTGATCCGTCGTCGCGAACCAACTGCAGGGAAATGACTTTCTCGGCTTCCCAACGAACCTGAATCACTCTGGCCAAGTAGAGCTCAGCCGTCGCAGCGCCTGCCATAAGCACCTGGACCTCCTGGTCGAACGTGGTGACGAGCCGCCGTGTGCCGGAGGTAACGAATGGTGTCCTCTGTGGTTGGCATCACGTTGGTCTCATGAATAGCCTAATAATGGGATACGAGGGGGTCAATCGCCAAAGCGACGGATAACCGCCGGTCGACACCGCAGCTTGGCGCGGGGGCGACTCGCGGTACACCAAAGAACCAAATCCAAAGGTCACAGGCTCTATCGCCGTCACACCAGCCGATGCGCGCAGCGGGAGTGGGACAGCCACCGGACGCGACCCACGCGCCCGCCTGAAACCAATTAGCATAATGATAGGACCGTCGTGGAGAATGGAGTGGCCATGATCACCGAAGTGAACGACCACGGACTGGATAGTCCGCCCGAAACAGAGCGGCAGCCACGGAGGCGGCCGACGGCACGGCGCGCGTACAAGGCTGCCCTGTCCATCGCTCAGCACATCGTCGACGACATCACCACCGGCAGGTTGCGCCCGGGTACCCGCCTCGACCGTGAGCGCGAAATGTTGGTTCGCTTCAACGTGGGCCGCGGTACGCTGCGCGAGGCGCTGCGCTTCCTGGAGATGAGTGGCGTGATCATGGTCAAGGCCGGACCACAGGGCGGTCCCATCGTCGCGGAGCCGGATGCCCACGACCTCGCCAGCATGCTCGGGTTGTTCTTCCGCTTCGGTCCATGCCGTTCAGCGCACTGGTCGACGCACGCGAGCTGCTCGAGCCCGAACTGGCCGGTCGAGCAGCGGAATTCGCAACCGAGGATGTCATACAGGAAATCGTCGATTCGGTGCGGGGCATGGAAGCGTTCCTTGCCGACGAGGAGAATTTCATCGCCGAGAACGACCGCTTCCACGACATCGTCGCCGCTGCGGCCGACAACGAGATGTTCGCGTTGTTGGTCTCGTCGCTGCACGCGATCACCGACGGGATGCCCCTCGGCATCAGCTACCCCATCGAGCGCCGAGAAGCGGTGTTGCGTGCGCACTCGGCCGTGGCCGACGCCATTGGTACACACGACGCGGAGGGTGCCCGCTGGGCCATGCGCCAGCACATCAGAGAGTTCCACAAGTACGTCAGGACCCATTTTCCCGACATCTATCGGCAACCCGTGAGGTGGCGCGACATTGCCAACTGACACCCTACGAACGGGTGCCCGGCGCCCGTTCACGTCACTGCGGGTACGCAACTTCCGGCTGTTCTTCGTGGGCCAACTCGTCTCCGCGACCGGACAGTGGATGCAGACCCTCGCACTGGCCCTGTTCGTCCTCGACGAATCCGGCAGCGGTGTCGCGCTCGGCATGGTGACCTTACTGATGTATCTGCCGCTACTGGTGGTGGCTCCCTGGATCGGTGCAGCGCTCGAGCGGTTGCCGCTCCGCAATGTATTGCTCGTTTCCCAGGCGGTACAAGCGGCACTGGCGGCGATCTTGTGGTCGATGTCCGCGATCGGCACTCTGACAGTTCCGTTGGCGTTGACCGTGGCTGCCTGCGTCGGGCTCGTACAGCCAGTAGACAACCCTGCCCGGCGAAGCTTCGTGTTCGAGATGGTTGGCCGCGAACGAGTGGCAAATGCAGTTGCGCTCAATTCGACGCTGATGACGACGTCGCGGCTGGTCGGCCCGGCGATCGCGGGGCTGCTGGCCTCCACGGTGGGCCTGTCCTGGTGCTTCCTCGCCAACGCACTCTCCTACCTCGTAATTCTCGGCGCACTTGCCCTGATGCGAACCCGGGACCTGCACACCGAGCGAACCGTCACCGGAACACAAACAACCGAGACGTCGTCACACGCGTCCGCGCTGGACGGGTTCCGCTACGCTCTACGCGACCCCGGGATTCGGTGGCCGCTGGTACTGACGGCGGTGGTCTCACTGCTGTTGCAGAACTATTCTGTTCTGCTGCCCCTGCTCGCACACGAACGCATGAGCACGGGAGCGTCCTCAGCTGGTTTGTTGTTCAGCGCACTGAGCGCGGGCAGCCTGCTCTCCGCACTGACGGTGGCGACCTTGGCGCCGACGGGGACGCGGGTGGTGGCAGTCTCCGCGCTCTGTTACGGAATCGTGGTCGCTGCTACATCTTTCACCTCAGGTATGGCCGTCCTGGCAATGCTCTTGGTCTTGCTCGGTGCTGCGGATCAGGTCTTCTCCTCAACAGCTAACGCGACATTGCAAATTCAGTCGGATCCGCGCTACCGGGTGAGGGTGATGTCGCTGTTTTCCGCCTTCTTCATCGGAATGCAAGGGGTCAGTGGCGTCCTTGTAGGAGCCCTCGCCGACCTCTTCGGACCGACCGCGGCCATGACGGTCGGCGGCGTCGGGGCGATCGTGGTGGCCGCGATCGTGTTGGGGGTCAACCGACGGCGCAGACCGCTGCAGGACCGCGGAAACAATGGGGCTCTAAGGACCAAACCAGCATCGCCGTAGTCGATCCGGTTTGCCACTAGGGTGGACTCCGAGTCGAGCTCCTCGCCGCCGTGAGCCACCTGGCGTTACACGTCATCGCTCCGTCCTCGTCTTTCACTGCCGTCTGGGGACGTTTCGACATCGAAGACATCACGTCCCAGCCGGTGCAACGCAAGGCCGAGGGCCAAGCGGGTCCGCCCCTGAGCAGTTCGGAATGAGTAGCCGAGTTCTTTCTCCAGACGATCGCAGTGAGCCTGCACGGTCGAATGATGCAGTCCCAGCTCGTGCGCGGCCGCCCGCACCGTCGTGTTCAGCTCCATCGCCTCGAGCACCCTGCGAGCGATGGTCGAGGACGCGGTCGCTGTGCCGATCGCGATCGCGTCGGGGTGTGGCACAGGGCTCGCGTCGTGAGCTCGCACCAGTAGCGAGAGGGCACCGAGGTCCCGATAAGTCACCGCCTCACCCGCACGCGAAAGCCGGAGTGCGACAAGTGCCTGGTCAAAGGAGTCGGCGAGTCTCTCGACGGTGACGGTCTCACCGATTCCGCAGGTTCCGGTGACTGGCTGCGGACAGTCCGCTCCCGCGACGATCGCGCGGACACCTCCGAACCGGGTGCCGACCACCGCATCGATGTGGGTCACCCCGGTCGGCGGCGGATCGGTAGAGATGACTGGCATTACGATCAGATAGATTTTCGAGCCGGCCTCCAGGCCGAGGCGGCGGGCGATCGCCAACTTGGTTCCCAGAGCCGCTTCGCGGTCGAGGAGCGCTTCGAGTGCTCCGGCGTGGTCTGGGACTGTGCCCATGGTGCGGTCGATCGTGATCTGAATCGACGAGGCCAGCCGATCGAGAACGGTCTCGTCGTTGATATTGGTCTCGGTGTTCCGCTCCACCCACACCACGCCCCCGTCTAGGTCGCCCAATGGGCGCCGTGTCCACAACGCCAGTTCTTCGGCACTGGGCATCTGCGTGATCGGGGTGCCGCGTGAATCCACGCGGCGCACCAACCGATGTGCGGGATACACCGCTCCCACAGCGCAACCGGTGAGATTCGCTGCCGCGCGCATGAGCGCCGAAATGCCGACTCGTCTCCGAATCAGCCCATCGAATTGCGTGATGATGCGTAACGTCTCGTTGAGGTCAGTGTCGATACCATCAACCCGGCCGAGCAACTCACGCATCCGGCCGACTTCCGCGCGTGGCTCCGCGGTGTCGGCCTTATCGCCGCTCACGCGATCCCGCCGTCGACCGTTCCGGTCGGTTCCGCCCACCGGCGGGACGACGTGCGGAACAGGGGCTCGGCGGCGTATGGGTTTCGGTTGTCGATAGTGAACATCCGCGCTACCTCCAGCGATAGTGATCTATGCCACTCTATTCGCCACTCGGCGGGGTGTCGCCCGCCACTGGTGCGCAAATTGCCCGCTCATTCCCGCCGTCCGGCGGTTTCGTATTGGCGGTCGTCGAGGCGGGCGAGACGTATAGCCAAGGCGACGATGCGCGACCGATCCGGGTAGCGGACGAAGCTGGAACCCAGAGCACGAAGGAGGCGGAAGCCGAAGGTGACACGGTCGATGCCGAAACGTACCCAGATCTCTTCCGTGGGGATGTCGCCGAAGGCCACCCACTTCGCAGCGAGTTCGATCATCTCGGTGATGTGGTCCGGACGGGACTCGATCCTTCTCTTGCCACGATTGTTGCTCAAGTTCCGCCACCTCCTTGGTTGTTGGGCCCGAGGACGACCAGTGATAACAAGTGCGCCGTCGTGGCGGCCTGGTCAGGCCGCCACGACGGCAGTCATTGCTGACTGCCTTTAGCGAGCAGAACCGACAGCGGCATCCAATGCCGGAAGAGAGTAGAGCGAGAGAGCGTTGCCGTAGAAGATGGCTTCCTTCTCGGCCGTGTCGAGGAAGTCAAAGCCCTCGATGACCGGCTTCAGATCGTCGAGGTCGCGACCGGTCGTGGGATCCGGAGCACTACCGCTTCCTGGCTTTTCGGTACCGAACAAACACCGGTCCGCTCCTACGGTCCGCACCAGCAGTTCCAGCGCCAGCGGCGCATGCAACACGGTGTCGAACCAGAGACGCCGCAAACTTTCGTCGAACGACTCCTGCAGCACCTGTCCGGTCCGCAACTTGGGGTGCAGACGAGCCGCCCGCCAGCGCCCGATCTGGTAGGGGACCGAGCCGCCGCCGTGTGAGACGACAATCTTCAACGTCGGGAAGCGTAGGAACACCTCCGAATTGAGCAGGGAGAGCACAGCGATGCTTTCCTCGGTGATGAAGTGCTCGCTGTACGATTCACGACCGTTCTGGCAGCTCGCGGAATGGATGAGTGCCGGCACATCGAGTTCGACCATCTTTTCGTACAGCGGGTACCACCACGGATCGCCCAACGGGGGCACGTAGCCGCTTCCCTCGGACGGGTCCGGGTTGAGCAGGCAGCCGACCATCCCCAGATCTTTGATCGCCTTTTCCAGTTCACCCGCCCACTTCTCGGGTGTTTCCCCGTAGGCCTGGGGCAGTCCGGCGACGCCGGCGAGGCGGCCGGGGAACTGCTGGACTTGGCGCGCGATCGCCTCGTTCACCTCCGCCGTCCACCAGTGCACGACCTTGGACGGGGTCGCCGAATGTGATGCCTGGAATGGACGCGGTGAGATGAGTTGGACGTCGGTGCCGACGCTGTCCATCACCGCCAGCGTGCGGTCGCCGTACTCCTTGAGCTGCGCATCGGTAACACCGGATCCGTTGCGGCCCTGGCCTCCTCGGGAGGATAGCAACGCGGCCTGGTACGCGTACAGCTCCGGCGGCGCGTTCAAGTGGGCGTGGGAGTCGATGATCATGACTTCTCCTGGTAGAGCGATTGGTGGGTGAAAACAATGGAGTGGGCCGCCGCCGCTTCATAGATGGCCAGACACGCGGCAAGGGTTCCCAGCCCCCACTCCCCGTCGTGGATCGGGATCCGGCCGTCGAGCGTCTGGTCCATCTCGACAAGCGCCTGATCCCAGACCGAGGTTGCGGGGTCGACGGGCAGGTCGGTCAGTTGTCCGTCGGCGTGCAGGTGCAGACCACCGGGGTGGACTCGAACGCCACCACCGGTGAAAGTGGCGAACAGCTCGTCCGCCTCGGGTACAGCTCCGGAACCGTCGTAGTAGGCGCTGGCCTGTACTCCGTTGGCGAAACTCAGCTGCGCCGAGAATCCCTGTTCGGCGCCTCCCACACCGCCGTGGAGGGCTCCGGAAACCGCGCGCACGTCTCCACCGCAGATCAGTCGCACAATGTCGATCTGATGCGCCCCTTGCCGAAGCAGCAGACCGTTGCCCACTGCTGCATCGAGGTCGTGCGCCGTACGAGTCCGGCGGCGATGCCAATCGGTAAACGAGGTCGCCTGCACCGACAGCAGGTCACCGAGCCGACGGGCGGTCACGATCTGCTGCAGCACCCGATAGCGGGTGTCATAGCTCAGAGTGGGGCCCACGAGCAGGCTCACCCCGGCACGGCGTGCGCAATCCACAGCCTCACGTGCGTCAGCGGCGGTGGTCGCCAACGGTTTCTCGCAGATGATGTGCACACCGGCCGCGGCCGCGGCGGAGACGGCGCCCAGGTGGTGCGCTGTCGGCGTCGCGACGTACACCACGTCCACTGTTCCGGAGGCGACCAGTTCGGTGGCATCGGTGAAGGTCGGGCAGCCCCATTCGGCCGACACTCGGTTTCGAACATCCGGATCGGGGTCCGCGAGGCCGGTGAGCACGAACCGGTTGCTGCGTAGGACAGCATGGGACATCAACTCGCCGGCAACGCCGGCACCGATGATTCCGAGTCTGCGAGGGGCGTGGAAACGCATGTCGGTCAGCTCAGCCCGTAGATGTCGAGTGTGGTCTCGCCCGCCGTGATCCGGGTACGGATCTGCTCCTCGGACCGTTCCCGCTGCAGTGCCCGCTCGACGACGGCTTTGACCTGGCCGGCATCGATGGCAACCACACCGTCGGCGTCACCGACGATGATGTCGCCCGGATGCACTGTCGTCGAGCCGAGCTGGATCGAGACGTCGAAGCCCCCCGACGTGGCATCTTTGCCGGTTCCTCGCACGCACAGTCCCCGTGCGAACACCGGGAACCCGATGGATTTGAGGTCGATCGAGTCTCGGACCGAACCGTCGATCACCAAGCCGGCAATTCCACGTTCAGCCGCGGCATGGGCCAGGATGTCGCCCCAGTAGCCGTACTCGATGTCGGTGTCGGCAGCGGCGACGAGTACGTCTCCCGGCTGGGCGGCATAGAGTGCGCGGTGGAGCCAGATGTTGTGCCCCGGTGTGAGGTCGACAGTGAAGGCGCGGCCGCAGATCCGCCATGCCGGATCGAGCGGTCGGATCCGCGGGGGCAGCGGGGTGGCGCCGGACTCGTGGAGTGAGGCGGCACCGAGTTCCCGCAGGGCCGGAGACAGAGTGGTCATCGCGTTTCCTCGTTGGCGGTTTGCAGGTGGTGATAGCCCGCCTGCGCGCGGGCGTGGTCGAGGCGCGCTCCGCCAGCGACTGCAAGGCGGATGCGTTCTTCGGCATTCTCGATGGCCTCGGCGACGGTGAGGACGCGTTCGACCTCGGCCGTCGCCAACACGACCACACCGTCGGCGTCCGCGACGACGAGGTCACCGGGGTGCACGATGACGTTTCCGAGGGCGACCGGTACCCCGGTTGCCGACAGCCGCACCCTGTCCTTGCCGGTCTGCATGTTCCGGCCTCTGGTGAAGACCGGGTACTTCAGTTCCAGGCTCGGTGCGACGTCGCGGCAGACACCGTCGATGACCGTTCCGGCGATTCCGCGGGAGGAGGCGACGTAGGTCATGATGTCTCCCCAGACGGTGCAGTCGAGCCGGCCTTCGTTGTTGAGCACGACGACCTCGCCGGGGGCGACGTCATCGATGAAGTCGCCGACAGTGCCACCATTCTCGTCGACCGGTTCGTACTGTCCGGTGAACGCCGGCCCGCAGAGCCGGAAGCTCGGGTCGAACGGCTGGATGCCTGGGACGGCACCCGGCAGGCCGAGCTTGTCCAACGCATCCGACAGGGTCGAGGTGCTCATTGCACCGACCCGGGTGAGCAGTGTGACGTCGGGCAGGGTCGAAGTGGTTGTTTCGTCAGCCGGCATTGAGCATCTCCTCGTAGTTGCGTCCCATGACCTGTGATGGCAACAGGCCTTGCCTCAGGTCCTCGGTCATGAGGCGTTCCTTTGCCACCAGCCGTTCGGCCGTCGTGAGGACCCTGTCGATGTCCGACGCGGCGACAAAGGTGACGCCGCTGCCGTCGGCGATGACGTAGTCGCCGTCGGTGACGGTGACGCCGTGGATCTGTACCGGGTCACCGACGCTGTCCTCGACGAAGCGTCCACGCGCGGTGAACGGCACGGTGGTGAGCGCGGACACCGGCAGTCTCAGTTCGCGGATCTCGTCTACGTCGCGGCAGGCGCCGTCGACGATGACCCCGCCGACGCCTTTGATGACGGCGGCTTGGGCGAGCAGCCCGCCCCACGAGCCGGCGGTGGGTGTGCCTCCGTGCTCTTGCTGAACGACGATGACATCGCCGGCGTCGGCCCGCTCGATCGCCGCGGTACCTAGATGCCGACTACTCGTTCGTCCGTCGGCGGGGACCGTGCGCATCGTGACGACTCGGCCCGCCGTGCGGCTGCCCTCCCAGACCGGGCGTAACCCTGCGACCCCACCGGTCAGCCCGAGCGTGTCGAGGGCATCGGACACTACGCATGCGTCGAGGTCGAGTAGGCGATCACGGTAGCTGTTCACAGCGATCTCGTCCACGTCAAAAATCCCATGCCGCAGCCGGATCCAACTGTGGACCGGTAGGCGGGGATGTAGTCGACGACCTTGGCGGTGGCGTCCTCGAGCGCTGCACCGACGACGATCCAGTTACGGATCTCAGAGCTTCCCTCGGTCAGGCCTGCGACCGGGATCTGCGCCAGTGCCTCGTGGTCGTGGCGTTCGAGGGCGCTGAGAAGACCCCGGTCGAGGCCCTCGTCGATGATGGGGTGCGTGAGTCCACCGGATGCAATGAGAGCGACGCGCAGGTCGGAGTCCCAGCTTTCGATGGCGGCGCGGAGTCCCTGCCCGAGTTCGACGCACCGCCGCGGTGTGGGCTGGTTCGGGGGATAGTAGGTGTTGAGCATGATCGGGGCCAGCGGCAGGCGGGGCAATCCCTCGAAGAGCCGGCGGTAGATGAAGGTGAATGCGTGTCCGAGGCTGCGGCCGGTGGGCTGCTCGCTGAACTGGGCGATGTCGAATCCGTTTTCGACGAGGTGCTCGACGAGATGCTGGCCCAATTCGGGAACGGTGCGGTAGGTCTCTTCCTCACCGGCGTGGTAGTACTCATACGCCGATTCCATGGTTTTCGGATAGACCTCCATTCCCGGGGGACGATCGTCGAGGGACTCGCCACGGAAGATCGCGACCGCCGGCATGATGTCGTCGAGGAAGAGCTCGCGCTGATCGTCACCAACGACCAGGAGGACATCGGGTTTCATCTCGAGCAGTTCATCGCGCGTGCGCTCGAGCGCTTCCTGGCATGCCTGGTGGCGGGCCTCCATCTGTCGAAACTCGATCTCCCGCGCGAGTTCTTCGGGTGTGCGTGGTGACGACGGAAGATTGAGTTCCTTCAGATGCGGCTGCTCGAGGTCACCGTGTGCGCGCCACCCGCCGGGTTCGATTGACAGCTGCGGGCTGTGTGACACTCCCGCGCCGCCGACAATGTACGCCATGTGTAATCCCTTCTAATCTGGTTGATTTGTCCGGCTTACAGCCGGACACTCACGTCGGCGGCGGATCCGAGCGAGTGACGGTAGTAATCCCATGTCCACTCCGCGTAGGTCAGAGCGGCTTTACGGCTGTTGACGAAGCCGGAAACGTCTTCGGCGTCGGCTTGGGTCAGCACGGCCGGTTCGGCGCCGGGTATCGCGTAGGTCGAGAGCGTCAGGTCGGCAAGGGTTTCGAGCTTGATCGCCCGCACTGTGGCTTCCTGCAGGGTCGCTCCGACCGAGACCACGCCATGGCCTCGCAGAAGACACACGTCCTTGTCGTCCATCGCGGCGGCCAACTCCCCGCCACGCTCCGGGCGGTCGATCAAGACTGCCCGTTCGTAGATCGGCACGCCGCGAACCGCAAGTTCCATTGCGCCGGGATCGTAAGCCCCGATGGTCGGAGTCAGCGGCAATCCCAGTATTCCGACGAGCAGGGACGACCGTGGGTGGCCGTGGACGACCGCACCCACATCGGGCCGTTTGCGGTAGATCTCGGTGTGGATGGGCCACTCGCCTGGCAACGCATAGCCGCCCGGGAGGTCAGCGTTCGTCGATTCCAGATCGACGATGTGGATGTCATCGGCGATGGTGAACTGGACGCCGGGATCGTGTGGTGGGCGGCACCGGACGAGGAACATGTCGCTGTCGGGGACACGCATGCTTACGTGCCCGGTGATCTCCCGCACGCAGCCAGTCGCCGCGAGGATCCGGCAGGACAGCGCAACGGATTCCCGCAGGGCTCGGATATCGGCGGAGTCAGACACGTGAGGTTCCTTTCGTCAGGTGGCGGAGCGCGGCGGCCATCCGGGCGGGCTCGATGAAGACCCGGATTCCGGACGACGCCAGAGTGGTCATCCCCGCCTCCGCCAGTGGGCGGGCAACGAGCCAGGTCACGAGGATCGGTACATCCGAACGTGACCTCGCCGCTGCGATTTCGTTGGCGACCCGTACGGCGTCGTTGCCGGTGATGCTAGTGAGGACGATGCAGACCGCGTCCACGTGCGGATCGACGGCGACGACGTCGATGACCTCGGTGAACAGGCCGGGTGTGAAGGCTCCCTCGGCGGTGATGTCGAGAGGATTGGCGACGCTGGCGAACTTGGGCAGAAGACCAGCGAGGGCTTGGGCGGTGCCGTCGGTGAATTCTGCTGTGTCCAGATCGTTCAATGTCAGCAGATCCGCGGTGGCGCTGCCCGCGCCTCCGGATGTCGTGATGACCGCGGCCCGCCGGCCCCGTGGAGTCGGGTAGTCCGCGAGAGTGGAGGCGACTTCGAGGAGCTGGCTCATTTCCTCGACCTGGATGGCGCCCGCCTCCTCCAATACGGCTCGGTAGGCGTCTTGACTGCCGGCCAAAGCACCGGAGTGTGAGGCGACTGCGCGTTGGCCGGCAGCGGTGACGCCGGTCTTGAAGACGGTGACTGGGATGCCGGCATCTCGTGCGGTGTGCAGTGCCCGGCGGAAGGCGGCACCGTCGGAGACCCCCTCGAGGAAGACCGCGATGGATCGCGTGGTGTCGAGACCTGCGAGGTAGCTGATGTAGTCCGCCACATCGAGATCGGTTTGGTTGCCTACGGTGACCCAGTCGCCGATGCTGTAGCCGTCGGAGATCTCGCGTGAGACGAGGCTGCCGGCGACGGCGCCGCTCTGGGCGACGAGGCAGACCCCCGACGGGGTGTCGGGGAACCTGTCGATTGCTTGCGAGAACGTCGCCGCCATCTTGTGGTGCGCACTGACGATCCCGATGGTGTTCGGGCCGCACAGGAGCGTCTCGGAGCCTTCGACGGCGTCACGCAGTTCGGCGTCGAGGGCGGCACCTTCCGCCCCCACTTCCCCGAATCCGGAGGCGAACACCATCACGGCGCGAACGCCTCGTGCGACGCACTCGCGGACCGCGGCGATGCTGGCTGAGGCCGGGAGCGCGATGCACACCAGCTCCGGGGTATTGACGAGTTCGTCGATACCCCGCACCACAGGGAGCCCGTCGATCTCTCCGCCGGCCGGGTTGACTGGGTACAGCGGTCCGCGGAAACCGTTGCGCCGCAGTGCCCGAATCACTTTCCCTCCCGGACGATCCGGTGCCCGAGAGGCACCGACCACGGCGATCGATCGGGGCCGGAACAGCGTGGTCAGGTCTGGTCCGGGGGCGGCGGGAGTGGTGGAGTCCTGCACAGGCAAGACGACTGCGCTGGCGTCGAGGACCAGGCACCGGCCGTCCGGAAGGATTCGAACCGGGTTAAGATCCAGTTCCGCGATCTCCGGAGCCTCGACCGCGAGCCTGCTCACTCGCGCGACGATTCCGCAGAATTGTGCGGTGTCGACCTCCGGCGCCCCGCGAAACCCCTGAAGTAGTCGCGAGGACACCAGGGAGTCCAACATCGTTGCTGCTTGCTCGGCCGTGACCGGCGCCGGGTGACGGGCCACGTCTCGGAACAACTCGACCGTGACTCCGCCGAGCCCGACGATGAGAATTGGGCCGAAGGTGGCGTCCCGGTTCCATCCGACGAACAGATCGGTGCCCTCCGGCGCCATCTCCTGGACCACGATGCCGGCGTCGGCGAGACCGAGCGCCGAGATCTTCTGGTCCAGACGCTCGTACGCCGCACGAACCTCGTCCGAGGTGGATAGTTTCAGTTCCACCAGCCCGGCGTCCGTCTTGTGGACCACCTCGTCGGACACAGCTTTGAGCACGACTGTCCCGCCGAGACGCAGAGCCGTCTCGATCGCTTCGTCGCTGTGGGTGACCCGCACGCTGGTGACGAAGGGCAATTCGAGCGGTGCGAGAAGGTCGCGTGTACTCGATTCACCCCACGTACCGGTCCGGGGAACTGTTGCGGTCACGGTCACAGACCTCCCCTGCTGATCGCATCACGGGAGATGAGAAGACGGTGGATGTCGTTGGTGCCCTCGACGATTTGGAATACCTTCGCATCGCGATAGGCCCGGGCGACCCCATATTCCTCGGAGACACCGTAGGCACCGTGGATCTGAACCGCATCGGTGGCCGCCGCCTGTGCGGCGTCGCTCGCAAACATCTTCGCCATGCTGGCTTCGATCCGCGCGCGGCTTCCGGTCTCCATCTCGGTTGCGCACTTGTTCGTCAGCAGCCGGGCCGCCTCGATCGAGACCGCCATGTTGGCGATCTTCTGCTGGGTCATCTGAAAGCTGCTGATCGGCTTTCCGAAGACGATGCGTTCCTTCGCGTATTGCACCGATGCGTCCAGGCAGGACTGGGCGAGTCCCACCGCACGTGAGGCGACGGCAAGTCTGCCGCGCTCGACGGCGGTCATCGCGACCGTGAAGCCGTCGCCTTCCTCGCCGAGGAGGGCGTCGGGACCGAGTTGGACATTGTCGAGCACCAGGTCACCGCTGCACAGCGGCCGGAATCCGAGTTTGTTGCGCATCGGGTTCTTGATGACACCCGGCGTGTCGGCGGGAACGATGAACGCCGAGAGCCCCTTCTTACCCAGTGAGGGATCGTTGGTCGCGAAGGTCACGAAGAAGGAGGCTTTGTCGAGGTTGGTGATCCATGCCTTCGCACCATTGAGTACGAAGCCGTCCCCGGTCCGCTTGTACCGCGTCTCGGTACCGGCGACGTCACTGCCCGAGCGCGGTTCGGTCACGCCGGCGCCGCCGAAGATCTGGCCCTCGGCGAGTGGGCGCAGCCACTGCTCCTTCTGCTCGTCGGTGCCGAAGGCGAGCAGGCCGCCGCCGACGAGGGCGGACGGCATGCTCATGAAGACACCCAGGCAGTGATCGACCCGCGAGATCTCCTCGATGATCATCGAGAAGGTCAGGTGATCGAGACCCATACCGCCCCATTCGACGGGGACCACCCCACCGAAGAAGCCGAGGCTCGCCATCTGCTGGAGAAGGTCGAGGGGAATCGACTCCGCCTCGTCGTACGCCTGGACCCGAGGGGCGACCTCGCTGCGCGCGAAATCACGGACCAACTGAATCAGTGAGTCGCGTTCGGCGGTGTCGACGGACGGTTCGAGGATGCTGGTCACAGCGCTCCTGCCGCTTCCAGATTCTTACGCAGGCGCGGGAAGATTTCGAGGGCGGTGTCGCCGAGCATCTGATCCAGGCCCTTCTCCTCGGCGCCGGGCAGCCCCCGCAGCACGGCCGCGATGTCGTCGGCCCAGCCTTCGGTGGTGGTCTTCTTGTGCGAGCCGTCGCCGGGACGCTCGGTGCCCAGGACGATCCGGTCGGCGCCGATGGCCTTGACGAGCAGGTCCAGCGCCTCCTCGGTGTAGAGCGAGGTGTCGTAGTAGCAGTTGCGGACTGCCTCGTCGAAGGTGCCGGTGCGGCCGGTGCCCTCCCAGTAGGTGCCGCGGAAGCGTCCGAGCTGGTAGGGAATCGCGCCGCCCCCGTGGGGGACGACGACCTTGAGGTCAGGGAACAGCTCGAAAGCCTCGGACTGGACGAGCGACATCACCGCCACACTCTCTTCGGAGATGAAGTGCAGGCTCTGGTTCTCACGCAGCGACACACAGCCGGCGGAGTGCACGAGGAGTGGCGCCTCGTACTCGACGAGCTTCTCGTACAGCGGGTACCAGTACTCGTCACCCAAGCCCGGAACCTCCTGCGGTGCACGGCCTTCGCTCGGATCGGGGTTGAGGAGCACACCAACGAAGCCCAGGTCGTTCATGCAACGGTCGAGTTCGTCGAAGCAGTCTTCGATCGGGGCGCCCCATGCCAGCGGGAGGTTGGCCATTCCCTGCAGGCGATCCGGGAAGAAGGCGGACTGGGTGGCGATGGCGTCGTTGACCGTCTGTGCCCACCAGTGGACGATGCGAGCCGGCTTCTCCGAGTGCATGAGGCTGTACGGGCGGGCCGACACCAGCTGCACGTCTGTGCCTACGTGGTCGAGCCAGGAGATGTGCTCGCGGGCGAAGTGCTCGAGCTCCTCCGGGGGGATGACTCCGGTCCGGCCGTGGCTCATACCCTCGCGCGCCTCGGAGAAGCCCTTGAGACGGCGGCCGTAGTGACCGCGGGTGCCGATGAGGAACTCACGGAAGCTGTAGAGCTCCGACGGGGCCACGATGTGGCCGTGTACGTCAATTACCTTGCGAGGCATGAACAATGCTCCTTGGTTTGAAGAGTTTGTGAGATGAAGGAAATAGGTAGCGGGATTGCCGGCGGGGGCTATTCGGTGTACACCCGAACCGGGTGGCGGGTCTGTTGGTAGTGCTCGACGGCCGCGATGATGGTGTCCTCACCGATGGCCACGATCCACCCACAATCGCGTTCCCGGCACACTGCGGTCGGGAGCCACTCTCCGCAGACCGCGCAGATACTGCCGGTTTTCACGTGCCCTGGGTGTTCGCAGGGTTGGCGGTTCGGATTGGAATTCCTGGCGAACTCGATGAGATCGGTTCTCATGAAGGGACTCGGCTCGCTTGCTCCGCCTCGGCATCGATCAGTTTCGAGAGCGCGGTCAGTCGAGGACTGTACAGGCTCTGGGTCCGCAGGAACGCCGAGACGGGGTTGCCCTTGGAAGCGCCGCCGAAGCCGAGTTCCTTACGCTCCATGGGAAGCTCGATGACATCGCCTTCGGTGGCCGGGTCGTACACGTTCATCACTGGTTCGCCCGCCTCGTTCGAGTCGAGCTGTTTGCGGAGCAGGGTCCGGAATAGAGCGATGCCCTGATCCGAGGAGCTGAGGTTCTCGTCGTGGCGGCTCGCAATCGGTCCTTGCGTCACCCACACCATCGCGTCCTGCGAGTCGATGGTGTCCATACGGAAGGTTCCGTCGTCGTTCTGCAACTTGACGTCGTAGATGTCAGGAAGCTGTCGGACCTGCTGGACCAGATGGGAGAACTTCTCCTCCACGTCGAACCAGCAGTACCAGAAGTGCAGGGTGTTCGTGTCGTCGACGGGAACACGAATTTGCAGCGACTGCAGTCCGTATCCGCCCACCTTGAGAATGTGGGGGAAGTACACCGGGTGTCCGGTCCGCCAGTCCTCGGACTCCTCGGTCTGGCCTTCACGAAGACGACGCTTGATGATGCCGTAGTCGACGAGATCGAAGCCGATCTTGATGTGGTGACCGGCCAGTTCGGTCGGCTCCTCGCCGGCACGTTCGAGGGTGTAGTTGAAGTACTTGCCGTGCAACCACTCGACGTGGGTGGGATCGAACGAGTTCTCCATGATCTGGAGCCAGTTGCAGGGGATGATCGCCGATCCGATGTCCCGAAACTGCGTGTCGTTTTCCTCGAGCGTGAACAGATCGAGCAGGGGCAGCGCCGGGGTGGGCCCTTCACCGAGGTAGGCGAAAATCAGGCCGGCGAGCTCACGCACCGGATAGCCGGTGATCGAGGCGCGCTCTCGCAGGCGCGGCGAGGCCGGTTCCTGATTGGGTTGTTCGAGGCAACTACCCGTGCCGTCGAAGAGCCACCCGTGGTAAGCACATCGCAGTCCTGGCCCGTCCGGGAAACCGTACGCCAACGACGCACCCCGGTGCGGACACTTCCGTGTGACCAAACCCAATTCTCCCGCCTCCGAACGGAAGAGCACCAGGTCTTCACCGAGGATGCGCACCGGCTTGACCGGGTTCTCGTCGAGCTCTGTCGCGGCGGCGACCGGCAGCCAATACCGCCGGTAGAGCTCTCCAGCGGGAGTTCCCTTGCCGACGCGGCTGAGTCGTTCGTTGAGTTCAGGTTGAAGCATCAGGACCTCGCACTTTCCGAAACGGACGTTGTTTCATCAATTAGGCTAATCATAGGACCAACCTCCTAGCAAGAGGGTAGAGCAAATAGATTTCGGCGGAACTTACGTTCCCGGCTCCGTGGTTTCGCGCTCGATCGCATACAACTCCTCGAGCCCCGCAATATCCTGGAACTCCTCCCAGATCCGGAAGGCGTCCGCGGGATTTCGGCCACTGGACCGGCCCTCCGCGTGCCGCTGATACACCTCTGTGACCGCCGCCCAGGCGGCGGTTTGGCCGGTGACGGGGTCGATCACCAGGGCGTAACCCATGTCCGCCCACTCGTCGGGGGTGTGCAGATCCAATGACGTCAACGTGGCGACCGGACAGTCGAGCTTCTCCGGAATCAGGGCCCGCTGTTCGGACCCCTCCGGAAGCAACATCACAGCGTCCGCGCCGGCATCGCGATACACCCTGCAGCGTTCGATGGCGCTATCGAAACCCTCATTCTGGATCGCCCCGGTTCGCGCGATGATCAGCAGGTCAGGATCCTCGCGCGCCTGCACGGCGAACCGTACCTTCTTGACCATCTCCTCGGCCGGAATGAGGTGCTCGATATGGCGGTGATGACTCACCCGCTTCGGCGCGACCTGGTCTTCGATCTCGATCGCGTGCGCTCCCGCCCGCTCCAGTTCCGCCACGGTGCGGGTCAGGTGAACGGCATCACCGAATCCAACTCCCCCGTCCACAATGAGCGGCAGGGCGGACCGACGCCGCACCGCAGCCACTGCGGTGGCCAGCTCGGTAAGGGTCAGCAACGCCTCGGACACCGCCAGCGAATACCCCAGGCCCCCGCCGCCGAGATAGCCCGCCTCGAAGCCCAGGCGCGTACACAACCGCGCGGTGAGCGCGTCCGGCGTGTACGGCACGATAATCGGGTCCTTGCCTTCGAGACGGCGTCGAAAGCTGGCTCTGTCGATTCGAGTCATCGGGTCGCGTTTCCTGTCTGCATCAGATCGATGGGATATGTCCGCTATCACCGGCCGCTCACCCACCGAAGACCTTTACGTCACTGTGCTGCTTGCACAACGAAGTCGCTCAGCGGCTGATCGCACCCGTAACTCGTTTTCTCGCAGTCGCGCTCGCAATCGCCAACAGGATCAGAAGCAAGATTCGGGGTGGAGCCATGCGGGTGCCCCTACGGTAAACCCTTGGTTCAATGATTATTCGATACGTGCCACATATTTCACACTTTCTCAGCGGTTCCACGGCGGCGCAAACGTGTGATGCCGACCACTCTATTCGATACCTCGTCGCAGTTCAGCCGCCATTTGTGAGCGAATCGCTGCCCGCTACCCGCCATTTGTCGGTCCAGACTCCGCCATTGGAATGGGTACGACATTAGGTATTGACGCACGTCACATGGAGGGTAATCATAGGACCAACCTCACACCCCGGGATACGAGGCCGCCTGTCTGCTCACCTGCTTCAGACACACGGCATACCAACCATCAGAGGAATTCAGCAATGAGTGGAGACCCATCCGATCTTCCCCTGGACCAGGCACACGGCAACACCGTTGTCTCCCAACAGGAAGTGCGTCGCGTAACCATCTCCAGTTACCTCGGCAACACGATCGAGTACTACGACCACACACTTTTCGCCTCGGCTGCCGCCTTGGTGTTCGGCCCCCTGTTCTTCTCGAACCTCAGTCCCGCCCTCGGGACCATGGCATCCTTCGCCATCCTTGCCACTGGCTATGTTGCGCGGCCCCTTGGCGGCGTCGTCTTCGGGTACCTCGGCGACCGCTATGGGCGTAAGTCCACCCTTCTCATGACTATGACCATCATGGGGGTCGGCAGTGGCCTGATCGGATTTCTTCCGACATACGACCAGGTAGGAGCAATCGCACCGATCCTTCTCGTTCTTCTTCGTATTCTGCAGGGCTTTTCGGTCGGCGGAGAATGGGGCGGTGCTGCTCTGATGACTGCCGAGCACGCGCCGGACGGTCGCCGCGGCCTCTACACAGCGATCGGCCAGGCCGGAATGGCTTCGGGAGGTGTGGCATCGACCCTCGTCATGGCGCTCACAACCCAGCTCCCGGATGAGCAGCTGTTCTCGTGGGGCTGGCGCGTACCATTCCTGCTGAGCTTCGGACTCCTCATCGTGGGTCTTTACATGCGACTGAAGGTGACCGAAAGTCCCCTGTTCGTGGCATACGCCGAACGAGGCGAATCCGTGAAGTTGAGCCGATCACTCCTCGATAACCGAGGCGCACTGCTGCGCGGACTCTTCGCCAGCTTGCCCTCGACAATGTCGTCCTCGCTGTTCGGCAGCTTCGCGGTCTCCTATGCGGTAGGCGCCGGCCACAGCCGCTCCATCGTGCTTACCGCACTCGCAGTCGGATGGGCTCTATCCACTGTGACCATGCCCCTCTACGGTTCGCTGTCCGATCGGGTCGGGCGTCGCACCGTATACATCAGTGCTGCACTCACACTCGTGGTGATCGCCTACCCATTCTTCTGGGCCATCAACTCCATGAACACGGCTCTACTGTTCCTCGCCTTCATCGTCGTGTTCGCAGTGGTCGCCATCGGTATGCAGGCCGTGATTGCAGCTCTACTTACCGAGATGTTCCCGACCGAGTCTCGCTACACGGCGGTATCGATCTCGTACCAGGGAAGCGCCATCCTCGGCGGCCTCGCCCCGGTCATCGCAACCTCTCTGATCACCGCCGCGGACGGTGGCGCACAGTGGGTCGCTGTGATGGTCGCGATCGTTGCCGTTCTCGGGGCAACCATGGTCTGGACAACGGTGGAATCGAGCGGCAAGAGCCTGAGCGCGCGTAACACCGCCAGAGAGCGCCCGGTCCAGCCCGCAGTCGACCCCGTCGGCTGACGCCCAACTCCCTCTAGCTCCGGGCGTCGTGTCGGACCGAACAATCCATCCGTTCCGACACGACGCTTGGCCTTCGACATCCTGTCGTTGCAGGGCAAAGGCGATATCGAGACTTCCGCCACCACCTTCCTGGCAACGAAATTTCATCGCAACGACGTCGCGAGTACAGACAGCCAAAATATCTAGGACCACGTTTGGACAACGTGATGGCGTAGTTCGGCTCTGGCACGACCCCTCGTCGTCGTTGAGCACCACAGCGGTGACTCCGGATATCCCGAAGCCGGCAGACCCAGTCCGGCAGGACGCCCTCCTGGGCTGCGAGTGACCACCACACCACTCCCGGAATTCTCACCGGCGGCTCCAGGCACCGGAACGCGCGCAGTCCGAGATGTTCACTCGCAGGCCGAGAGGAGGTTCTCGACCGCGCTGACGACGACCTGGCGTCGGCGCGCTCTGTCCCGGGGTGCGACCGCGCCGAGCTCGGGTGTCTGGATATGCCAGGACATGGCAAGTGCGCGAACAATAGTAAGAATCTCGTGGGCCGTGTACTGAGTCGGCAAATGCCCTTCCTGCTGTGCCTGAGCGATCTTTTCGAGCTTGGACTGATTCGATGCCGCGATGGACTGCAGCGGCTCCCCGTCGGGCCGCTCGAGCTGATACCAGGTTGCCAGCCTCAGCGTCGACGGGTTGTCCTCATAAAGATCGAAAGCCCGTCCGACGTAACCTGCCAGGTCCGTGGCATCGAACTGGACAGAGTCGGTGAACGCCACCACCTGACTGCTGAAGACCGAGTCGAAGAGGCCGTCCTTGTTCCCGTAGTACGCATAGATCAGCGACTTGTTAGCCTGCGCTACGGCAGCAATCCTGTCGACACGTGCTCCCGCGATCCCGAACTTCGAAAACTCAGTCGTGGCCGCGTCCAGAATTCGTTTCTTCGTTGCTTCTGCGTCCCGTGCCATACCGCCCATCATAACAACTAACTAGTCAGTTTGAACTGCTCGTGTCTTGAGCCGTCCCCTGCAACAATGACTACAGAACGAAACCCCGTTCCAGCGGAACCTTCCGGCTGCGCTTGCCCGTACAGCATCGTCCTAGGAAAACCCATGCACCAACCCGAGTTGTCCGCCCGACCACGGCCTAGGCAAAGGCACTTCCGCGTGCCCGGGCCGTTGACGAGGCGCGGATCAGTCGGTCGTCCGCCAATGATGTGTCACGGTCCATTCGGCCACCCTCTGCCTTCGCAGACCCCGCGACACCTGCGGACCTAGCCGCGATGCCCACTACGCATATCGGTGACGACCTTGTGCCGATCCGATCGGAGATGACCCTGATGCCGGCAAAGACAATTCGCGAGCAGGCGATCGTGACCGCGCAAATTCGCCAGGCCATCGCTGATGGCGACTTCGCTCCCAACCAGCGACTGGTCGAGGCCGACCTATGTGCGCAATACGATGCCAGCCGAAGCACGGTCCGGACCGCACTGCAGGAACTCTCAGCCCAGGGACTGATCGAGCGAATCCAGAACCGCGGTTCCCGGGTTCGGTCGGTGTCACTTGACGAGGCCGTCGAGATCACCGAGGTGCGGATGGTCGTCGAGGGACTATGCGCGGCGAAGGCAGCAAAGAACATTACCGATGCCGAGGTCGAAGAATTGACCGCACTGCGCGGGGCGCTCACGTCCTCCGCTGCGACCGGCGACGTTCTCGAATACTCGAAACTGAACCACCTGCTGCACAGCCGTATTCAGGACATCAGCGCCCAGCGTTCGGCTAGTGAGATACTTGGACAACTAACCGGGCGGCCAGTGCGCCTTCAGTTCAAGTTGTCGCTGCACCCAAGACGTATGGCCGTATCGCTGCCCGAACACATCGAAATCATCGACGAAGTGTGCGCACGTAATCCCGAGCGAGCCGAGGCGGCGATGCGCCGTCATCTCGCGCGTGTTGCCGATGCACTGCGTGAGGTAGCCGCCACGAATGGAAGCGTGGCAGCGCCCCCCGTGGCCTGACCTAGTGCCTCATTGTCTCGATAGCCACAGCGCCCTCGGTGTTCTGACCGCCCGCCCATGCTTCATCGTGTCCGTTGACACCGGCGTCCAGAACCATGTCCCGTACAGGTCCACAATGGCGCGAGAGGACCGAGTGGGCACCTACTGTCTCGACAGATCCCACTCCGCAATGCACGCGGGCACCGAAACAGGTGGCCCACCGCTCCGTCGAGGACCTCACCCGCAACCGTTGCAGAAATCAGCAAGCCATGTTGGGTTCATCCTGAGCGGACCCGGATCGGCAACCGTGCCCGCAGGCGGCGCGTCCGGACCGGAGTTCCCACGGGCTCTCCTGAGCTCGACTGGGTACGGCAGTGCCCTACGTGCCTGTGATTTTCCCGGCCCGTCCATCCGTCGATCCGCGACTGCCCGAGGCCAGCGGCGCCCTGGTATCGGCGGGCTTCCGCAGCTGACCCCCGCTGAACCAGTCGGCCAGTGCGCCGATGCCCGCGCCGGAGCAAGTTCGTGCTCCGTGCGGCGCGGATCTCGACGACCCAGGGTCCGAAGTGTTCCCCCTTCTGCGGTGTCAGATATTCAGCGGCGATGGCGAGACGTTGGACGGCTCTACCCCTGCACTGAACTCGATGATCGGTCGCACCAGCACGCAAGGAGCGCAGTCACGGTCCGACGTTGATGTGAAGACGCCCGTGGCAGACGTGAGAGGTTCACGCGGTGAGAAAGTTCGAGACACAGAACTCTTCACCGGCTGAACTGCCACTTCGCTAGTTCGAGTTGTCGGGCCTGGCGGTGCCAGTCACGTTCGCGACGTTCGGTGTAGACCGGGAGCCCGCCCGCCAGTACGAGAGTTCTGGGCGGCTGATCGAATAGCAATGTGGTGGGATCGTCCGTGTCGGGGACGACCAGATCGCCGCGAGCACCAACCGTGACGCCGTGGGGCTCGCCCGGGTGGACGACCGCGGCGGCCGCAGCGGTCGTCATGTCAACGATTCGCGCGAACTGGTCCGGCGAGAAAATGTGCGAGATTCTGGCCGCGAGAAGGGCGATGTCGCGCGGGTCCGCTCTCCCTGTGGGAGTGAATTCGATCCGAATGTTGTTCGACGACAACGCTGCCGGCACACCGGCCGACCACAACTCGCGAATCGGAGCGACGCCGCGTCGGACGTTTCGCTCGTCGTCGCGACCCATGAGGTAGAGGTCCGTCGCCGGCAGGGCGACAACGGTGATCCTCACGGCGGCGAGAGCGTCGAGTACTCGGCCTCGAGCCGAGGGGATAGTGCCGCCAGGGTGGTGACGTGGCCGATGGCCACGCGACCTTCGAGTCCCCTTGCCACGGTATGGTGGGCGACGTACTCGGCGAGCGTGAAGCGTGCGTCGGAGTCGTCGTTCGCCAGGTCGAGGTGCAGGTCTGCCGGGATCTCGAACTCGACTGCGAGGTCCAGAATCGCGTCGACGTGTCGTTGGGCGTCCCGTAGCGAATCCTCGGCATAAGGGCATCCACCGACGACGGTTCCGGTGATTTCGAGGGCCTCTCGCAGCAGGGGCATCGCGCCGGGACGGCAGAACAGTCCCTCCTGCGGGGAATGACGCCACCTGAACGTCGACGACGTCAGCGAGTTGACGTGCCAAGCCATCGATTACTCGGACCGACAGCAGACCTATGTCGGGGTCGATCTCGGTGTCCGCGCGTATCGAGGTGGTTCCGTGGGCGACGGCCCGAGCGAGAGCGCGCATGGCGCGTGTGCGCACGTCTTGATCGGTGAACAGTGCCTTCGCCGCTGCAGTGTGTGCGATCGCCTCGCGTAGCGACCCACCGGAGGCGGGTGTTCCCAGAAAAGCCTTGTCCAGATGGAGGTGTGGTTCGACGAAGCCGGGCAACACCACTCGCCCGCCGGCGTCGTGGTTGACGCCTGCGGTTCGGGGTGCGGAGGAACCGGCACCGCTACCGGTGGCCGCACCGACCCGGTGGTTGCGGGTGCGCCCGTGGAGTCGCAACCACCTGATGCGCCCCAGCGACCGCATTGAAGCCACCATGGTTCTGCTCACCGCGGCCGTGGTTCTGCTGCTGATTCCCGTCGCCGCCGCGTTCGGCACCGCGACCCATACCCCGGCCCGAACAGCAAACCCACACGCTGCGCGCCGGCGTCCACCACGTCCCCGCGGTCGTGCTCGAGGTCACCTACCTCGCCCCCGATATCCCCGAGTACACGAGTCGTCCCGCCGGCAGAACACCGCCCGCGCCCGCTGGACCACACCCCACGGGGAACGCACCGCCGCCGTGCCCACCGACACCCCCGCGAAGGCCGGCCAGACTATCACCATCAGCGTCGACGCCGACGCCGACGGCAATCTCACCGGCCCCATCCCCAACAGTCGGGAAAACACCGTCCTCGCGGTGACCGCCGCCTGCGGAGTCTGGGCACTCACCACCGGCACCGTCCTCTTCTTGACGGCACTCGCCCACAGACTGTTCCACCGAAACCGGCTGCAGCGCTGGGCACAGGAGTGGAAACAGTTCGACAGACCACCGAGATAGCCTCAAGCGACGGGGATTCGCCCAGGTATCCGCATGCCTTGGCGGTTCACGCTCGAGGTCGGCTGCAGTCCGCGCGCTCACGGTCTCATCCTGCCACGAGCGGCCGGCGATCAGAATTGTGCCGATACCACGAACCGATCCACTCGGCGTTCGGGCCCCGGACCCCGGAATTGACGAACGGAGCGAGGCCTGCCCCCCACCGGTTGCAGGCGGACTGTAAACCCGAATTCACCGCGCTGCCCGAAGAGTTCACTGCACGTCGCCGGTCGGCCGTAGACCATGACCGGCTATCGGGCAGCGGGCGCGGCGGCTCGGGCGAGTACGGTCGCAAACGCGAACGCCCACACCACAAGCACCGCGGCGCCCACGACCAGACACACCAGCACCGCATTCAGGACTCGATCGGGAGCTCTATCTCCCGAATCGTGGACCGCCGATCGGGACCGGTTCCACGCCGTCGGCATCGGTGACGATGCCGAGCTCGCGACCAAAACCGTGTTAGCGCAGAGCATGATCGAACGCGCGCTCGACGCGGAGGTGCGGTTCGCGTGGCTCACCGCGGACGAGGCCTACAGGCAGATTAATTCCCTGCGGGTCTGGCTCGAGGAAACGAGGTGCGTCGTACATGCTGGCTACGGCCGGGGCGACGACGTGTTCACCCGGACGGGCGCAGCGGCCGGGCGGACGAGACGATCGCCGCGGGCCCGCCGAAGCAGTGCCGCCGAATCTCCGGCGACGGCACGCGCGGACGACACGAGCATTCCTGGGTGCGGGTGCCGATGCGCATCGCGTAGGCGCCCGGACGTAGGCACTGGCTGCCTGCGAGGCGCGGTCGAGTTCGGGGAGCTCGTCGACCGTGACAGCGAGTGCCTCAGCGGCCATGAGGGCGCGGGCCGCTGTGTGGGGCGTGAGCGAGCACCCACGCGGCGACATGCACCTCTCACTGAGGGCTGCCCTTGTCTTTCCAACTCGACGACACACATAATTCGGATCGCGAGTTTCGAGTTACCGAATCGAGATAGGTCGGGATCCAGACCGTAAATGATCTTGAATGGTCGGCTCATCCACGCGAAAGAATGACACTCATGGAATTTCCCGCGAGGAAGCGACGCGGCGGAGACACGAGGAAGATCCGGTACAGCGAAAAGAGCCCCGCAGGCGACCTACGAACCCATTTCCTTCGCCAAAGAGCCAATTCAAGCCTCTGGCAGCGTTACTAGCCGCTGAGTGACCCAGCAGAACCCGACAAGAAGTCGAGTGCGCCGAGAAGGGTGGAGACGTTCGAGAAGAAGTCGGCCAAGAAAGCGAGGTCCATTTGTAACTCCAGTTCGATTGTTCAGAGAATCGTGACACACGGCACACGATGTGAATATTTATACCGGCCCGATAACAATTCCGCAACGGCACATTGCGGTCAACCAGCAACGAGTGACATCAGCACCCACCGGAAGAGCGCAGTCAGGGGCGAACCCGGCACCCCGGCTCGTAGTCACTTCGGACCAGAGCTCGAATACACCGATCCGCTGACCCGGTGAACGAGGTGCACCCGCACACACGATCGAAATGGTGGAGTTCCATACCACGGCGGATTCCGGCAGATCAGCCTCCTCTCACACTCAGAGTCGGTGACGCAGCAGTGTTCCCGGCACACACGTGGGAGCAATGGCACATCCCGCGATACGTACGCAAGCACGCAGTTCTGCGGCCCCACACACGGCCGATCTACGCCAGCCTCGGCGGCGCGCACATCGAGACCAACTCCACCCCATCGCCGCGGCGCAGCAGCCTCCTGGCGGGAACGACACCCGGACGCTGCCCGGCACCGGCCATTCTGACCCCGACGACACCGAGGCTCACACACCCGCACCGGTGCGCGTGAAGCAGATCCGGTCACCGGCCGTACACATCCGCCGTCGTGACCTTGCGGTCGTCGGCGACGTCCGGATGGTGAACTTATCGGTCTGCGGGGAGCATGTACAGGTCGTGTTGGCAGCCTGAGCGGACTAATCCTGACGGTCGGGCGATCCGGTGACGGGAACGTCGGTGCGGGCCGCCCGGATCCGCATCATGCCGGGACGCCGGGTGGTCGGCATGATCCCCGGCAGTAGGAATCCCCACATCTCGTCGACCCGCTGCTCGAGGTCCACGCGATGGGCCAGGACCTGGGACACGGTCTGGACTCCGGTGAACGCGCCGATGACGAACCGTGCGAACGTCGGCGGGTCGATGGTGTCGACAAGGTCGCCCTCGGCGACCGCACGGGCCGCCAACGTTTGACAGGCGGCGATCCAATCCAGGTATGGGCCCGCGGGGCCACGATCGTCGGCGCTGAGCTCGAGGGTGATGCGGATCCCGGCCCGCACGATCGGGTCCTGCACGATCTGCCGGGCCATCTCGTGGCAGAGCATCACGATCTGGTCGATCGCCGACGCCTCCTGCGCGGCGATCGCCTGCACCGCGGAGATGGAGATCCGGTGCTGCTCGGCGATGATGTGCCGGGCCAAATCCTCCTTGGACCGGAAGTGAAAGTACAAGGCCCCCTTCGTCATGCCCGCCGCCTCGAGGATCTCGACGAGACTGGCACCCTCGAACCCGGACTTGTCGAACATTTCCGCTGCCCCGCGGACGATCTGGGCCCGAGTCACCGCCGCCCGTTGCTGTTGCACCATCTACCGCACCTTCCGTGCCCTTCGCCGCTGCAGCCCTTGGTCAAGATTGGGAGCGACGTCGCCCCGGGGACTTTCGATCGCACCCCTGCAGCCTGCGCGACGCTACCACCGGCACCGGTGCGCCTCACCTCCGGAAAATCCCGCGTCCACCTGCATGTGCACCGATACCCGCTCACACGAAAACAGACCACCGTGCCGCTTCTTCGGTGGGCGCCGCCGGTCCGCGCCAGCGCCGTCGCGGTTCGGCTGTGTGTCGCTATCGGTGGTCGCGGTACTCGTCGGCGATCTCCTCGGTGTCCCGGGCCAGCCAGGTCAGCTCCCCCACCGATTCATTCCCGGGCAGGAGCAGATCCGCTCGTCGGCACTCCGGCCCGCGGATACACACCATTGCCAACCCGGAATCCGACAACGTCTGCCACAGCTGCTCACCCGACGACGACGCCATGTCACCCATTCAACCGCACCACACGAGGAACAGACCGGGAAGTCTCGAACACCCGCACCCGCCACCGGGCGCTGTGCACCACATGCCGACGATCTCTCTGCGCCCGGACGAGCGGACTTCGGGAGGCTCGCTACTAGGCGAGACGATCGGTCAGCACCGAAATCCGTCCCGCCACAGCCCACCCCGCATTCGGATGCGCGATACCGACGTGGGCGTGCTTGGACCGACGGCCGCCGGCCGAAGTTGGACCACCGAGAAAGGCGTGTGGCCTGGGTCACATTTCAGCGATCGGGGCGGGCGGCGGGTCTACCCTTTCCTCGCACCGGAACATGAAGGAGCAGGTCGCCAAACCAATACGGCGCAAGCCGAACCTGTACTGGCTAGCAGCGATTGGTGCACACACCGTTCCGCCGAGTTCCGTCGATCCGGGCGATAATTTCACACGCAGCACATCCGAGGAGACATCAGCGACGCCAACCACCCAGGTACACCAACGCGGAACCGCGCTTCTCGACTGGAGCGCGCCCCCTCCCGACGCGCACTGCATGGGGAGCGCGGTCAGGGCTCACGCGGCGGGTACCTGTTGCATGTCCCGGCGAGTCCCGGCCGGAGCGGACTACACTCCGACCGGGTCGCTTCGGCTCACCTGGGCGTAACTGCGTCTCTGGCGCGTATGGCGCTGGGGCCGAGATAGTTTCAGACTCCGGTAATATTGCAGGCGCGGGCTGGATGTCGCAGGTTCAGCCGCCGCGCACCGACAGCCGAGAAGTAACCACCCCGCGCACTCCCGGCGGCCGCCGACCTCACCCGACACAGATCAGCACACCCACGACCGCCACTGCGACCAGCGAGGCGCCGCCGCAGAGCAGCCACGCCCGTGTCGCCAGCTGCCGCCATTGATCGCACCGCTCATGCACGTCCGCGACCGATCCCCTCATGTTCGGAGCGGACGCTCGGGACGTTGAGAGGCGGCGGACCTTCGCGTCGGCTCTCGTCGCTACACCGAGCGAGACGGGGACCACCAGAAGCGTCACCGCTAGCAGAGCAACCACGAGGCCTACGCCGGTCCCGAACATTATCGTCCCTTCCACAGCAACAGGGCCCCCCATGGGTTTCGCGCGTTGATCAGCGGCCACGCGGAGCCACGGGCACAACGACGCCCCTGTCAGCTCTATCGCCGAACTGCCACCGAGTGTTTCACTGGCCGGCATCGGCGCAGGGCCATGGGTCGGTGCGGGCCTATACGCCGGGCATCGGGAACTTCCACACCGCCACCACAACTACGCCCATGATCAGTCCGGCGTACAGAACGGTGCTAACCACACCGACCCGCAACGTATTCAGCAGACTTGCGCCCAGGTTCTCGGTAGTTCGTGCCATGACAACTCTTCTCTCACGTGCAGATAAATTTTCGGCAGCCACGTCGAACGGCGGCATACCAGCTACCTTGGACCGACTTCGACACCTGCACATTGGCCGAACTACCTACACCCATACCCGTATTTGGGTCTGGAGGTTTGGGTCTCAGCTCAGGGTTGCAACCGAACATCCCTGAGCGCCAGGCTTCTCCTACAAATTCAGCTGTGTTCTACGTCACAACCTTGGCGCCTGGGCTACGTCGCCCAAGCATTTCGCGTCGCCAGCACAATTCGTGCGGGGTTGCCTGCCAGCCCGCAGGTAGTGATCCGGTTGGGCCGTTGGTCGTCGGCGACAACTGTAGGTGACCGGCTCGCTACAGATACTCGATTGCGCAGAACAGCTGCTCATGCGACTGGACACGCTGCAGCACAGAACAATCGGGAATGAAACGGAACTGCCACTCAATCACTCGCTATCGAAGCCCGCCGGTACTGCTGCGGCGAAGCAAAACACAACAGGTCCGGTAGCGCACCTTGTCGCAGGATCACGCAGATCGCCCTCGGAAACTCCATCCGGATCGTGCACGCACCGCAGCAAGCCGTGTCGAAATCACACTTACTGGTCGGTAGTCCGGAGATGCGTAAATACTGCAATGGCATGGATCACATTCCCTGGACTTCCCTGTGCCGGCTCACGAAGATCAATCGTGCGCTGCGCGCTACTACGTGCAGATTGTCCGTGTAGCGCCCCTGCCAGCTGATCTACATCGTTGGCGGGGGCTGCGCTTGGCTGCGCCACAACACATCAACCGTGTCACCGCCGCTGTTCGCACCTTTGACGCGGTGGCCCTCGGCTCACGTGTCACCCTCGGAGCGAGTCGCCCCTCGCCCCAGTCTCGTTCGCCTGTTTCCATGCACGCATTCTCGGCGCCCCTTCACCCGAATTGGGCAGACGATTTCCGATTCGCACTCTGGCGGCGGTGACGGCGGGGTGGTGTGTGCGGCTGTGTCATCGGCCAACATCCAGGCGAGGGTGTTCTCGGCCGATGTTGCACGCCATCGACATCCGGGTTCGCCGCGAGGATCGCGGCGACCCACCGACGAGTGTGCAAATACCCCGAGGGGTCGCACGTGGACGACCATGCCCCGCGTTGATCCGGGACGCCCGGACCCGGTCAAACCCACGACCCAGGCCATGCGGATCTCGACCCTATGGACGCCCCGGGCACGAAAACAGGTATGCCTATCGGCCGTTCTGCCGTCGTCGGATGGTCATCTCGCGAGGAGTGTGGGAGTCGCACAACCCCCGAACTCTACAAGTCGAGGCCCCCGATGCACGATCAGCTCCACCGCGATCAGCTCCCCCGCTCCCCTCTCGTCGCACGCGACGTCTTCACCATCCGCTGCTGCGATCAGTGCCACACCATGCTCGCCGCCGACGCGTCCACGTGCTCGTTGTGCCGCAGCACCGAACCGGGCAAGAATCCCGCGTCGGGAACGACACGATCATGTCGTGGACCGTCATCGAGCTGTCGCCCAGTCGGACGGTCACCGACTTCGCCCCCTTTCACGGGCGCGATCGCCGCGCTCGTCGCGCTCGGACCGTCGGGCATACGCCCGGGTCGACGACTCCCTCGCACCGGGTGCCCGGGAGCAAGGTCCGCGTCCTCTGTGACCGGGTGATTGCGGGCGAGCTGTATCCGCTGTTGGTGCGGTTCCAGGTCGTCGCCAATCCCACCACCGATCCGTGTGGACTGCCGCCGACCGCGCCGTTCTTCCGAACCAGCCTGTGCCCCGACGGCCTTGTCGACGGCCGAGCGTGAAGCCAACAGCGACCGGCAGCCAGAGTCCCGCTGCTTGCGGACCCCGACAGTCAGCCGTGAAGAAAAACATCGAGCCGAGCGCAACTCGGCCGCCAAGAAGAGCGGCTTACAGATAGCCCCTCGTTGCCGCGAGGAAGAGAGAACACAATTGAGAAGGCTTTACGGGTATGTTGCGTGTCTCGCAGTCACCCTCGGCGCATTCCTTGTCAACGCGCCGGCGGCATCAGCCACCGGTGTCGTGTCCAACGGCATCGCATGGACCGACGACCTGAACCCGGTGCCGCACCCGCCCGGCATCATCGAGTTCTGCACGATGGGCGTCGTCGGTACCGACTTGCTCGGCAACAAGATCGGCATCTCCGCCGCCCACTGTGTCGACGGCACACCCGACGGTGCACCCGTCTACCGCTATGCGCCGACCGGACCACGGGAACACATCGGCAACATCGCGTACCGCAGTCCCGGCGGCGGGACCGGCGTCGACTGGGTGGTCATCTACCTCAACGCTGACGCGGTACTCACATCGAATGGTCCCAGTTCCCGAGTCGACGGAATCGGCTCCCCCAACCCGGCGGGTCCCCATTGCAAGGACGGGGCCGGTACCGGCGTCCATTGCGGGTCGATCGCCTCACAGAACACGACACGCTTCTACAGCAACGCCCAATCAGGCGGAGGCGACTCCGGTGGACCCGTACTTCAGAACAACACCGAGATCGTGGGCATGGTCCGCGGATTCGACACAGCGCTGTTCGCGTTCGAGTACATCAAGTTCGCTGCCGTCCTCGACGGCATCAACGCCCAACCCAACCCCGTCGGGAAAGGATTCGTCGTCACCAACAACTGATATGGACGCAGAATTGCCAAGAGGACAGCAGGAGGTGGACGTCCAGGATCGTCAGCGGGCTACCAGATCTGCTGCACAATCAGCCACAGCCACTCCCGGACAGGGTGGGGAAACGGACTGTAGTACAACCACCAATTGTCCATTGGGCATCCTTCCGCGTGGGCGCCCCCGACGGTCCGTCGATCATACGTCCGACATCCCGACAACGACGATGTCGAAGATGCACACGCCCTCGAGCTCGACTGGCAGGAGTTCGTGCCGCTGTTCAGTCCCGTCTGCACAGCAGGTCCGGACTGTACGTTCGTGCCTCAGGTCGAATGGCAATCGACATCCGCGTTTCCGTGTCGGTTTCCGGCTGTCGCGTCGGTAGTTCGCCTGACCTCGATGACCAGTCGACAGCCGAAACCCCACATGGCCAGCCGTTACTTTCCTTCGCGCAGGGTGGCCAGTGCTTCTCTGCGTGTGACACCGGTGTTCTACGACGCTGGCTACGAGCGGCCATCCGCTGGCCTGGGCCAGAGCTTGGGAGGCGTACGGGGACCACCGAAGATGGTGGTTGCAATAGTGCCGACGGGCCAGACCGGGCAGCCTGCCTTCATCGGCAATTGCCCGGGGTTGGCGGACGCACGACCGCGCTCATAGCGACGGGATCACCACGCAGGTCAGCCCGCGACTGAGTAACCGTGCGCCATTAAACCGAACATGCTCAGCGGTACTGGAGCGAATTGAGCGCACTCAGCATATGCACACGCCATGTTGCCCACCGCCGCCGCACTTGCGCACGCCGCGAGCGTCGCCGATTCGTGGGTACTGACGATATGGGCGTTTCTCATGGCAGGCCACGGCGCGCGCGTGTGGCGCCGGGCAGCGGCACCGTATCCGTCACAGCTATGCGAGATAGGTTGGCGCTTATAGGAACCCAACTAAACAGAGCAAGCCGGATTCAACCGCGGGGTGCCCGTGACGACGTCCATTCCCACAGATAGAGGGCTCTGCAAATCGGTCCCGTGAGGGTACTGGAGGTGCCATCCTCGCAGCTGGGTAGCCTGAATCCTGGCGTTGAACATACAGCCACCGATCCCGGATCCACCCACCCGGGTGTTCGCACCCGCTACCGTTTCCGGATATGGGGACGACCTTCCACGGACCGAGTCCGTGGCCGCACATACCCGCGCCGTCCGCACGCGCGGGCCCCGCTGTGCCGCGATCGCGCACCTCGGCCAGGACGCACCCACCCTGCTGCCGCTTCGGGCCGGGGACGTCCTCATCGTCGACGCCTCTCGCGCCGCGGTGCGCGCACACCTGACCTCCCCGGCCGCGCTCGCGTACTACGTCGACGCCGGAGTACGGGTGCTGTCGTCACCGAACCTGCACGCCGATGTCATCGCCACCGACCGGCACCAACAAGCGAGCAGAGCACCAGCACAGAACGTCTCACCGCAGGACTGGGATGCCGCGCAGCTGATGGTCCGGGGCCCCGAGAACGACGCCCGAGCTGCAGCTCGACGCCACTCGAGCTCGTGCCGATGAAGTCCGGAAACTCGCGCGGGCCTTCCTCTCGCGGTCCTACCCTGGTACGCGAGAGACGGAAGGCGGAGGAGTGATGCTGCTGCAGAACCGCACCACGATCGTCCACGGAGGCAGTGGCGCCATCGGCTCCGCGGTCGCGCGGGCGTACGCGCGGGAAGGCGCAGAGGTGCACCTCACCGGACGCACGCGCGCCACGCTCGAGGATGTCGCCCACCGCATCAGGGACGAGGGCGGGATTGCGCACGTCACGGTTCTCGATGCGGTGGACCGGGACGCGGTTGAACGGCATGCCGCGGCGGTGGCGGACCAGAGCGGCGGCATCGACGTCTGCTTCAACGCCACCTTCAACGACGACATCCAAGGCACGCCGCTCGTCGACATGCGGGTCGGCGACGTCATGCAGCCAGTCGCCAAGGCGGTCACGACGAGCTTCACCGTGGCCACGGCCGCTGCACGCCACATGGTGGGACGCGGCACCGGCGTCATCCTCGTCATGGCCGGCGGACGGGAGGCTATCCCGAACCTCGGTGGCTCCCACGTCGCGTGGGCCGCACTCGCCGGACTGTGCCGACAGCTGGCCGCCGAGCTCGGGCCGCAGGGTGTCCGTGTCGCCTGGCTACTGTCGCCGGGCTCCCCGAAACCGGACGAGCCCGTCCCGGACGCCACCCATCTGCTGCTGCCACGGCGCCCGAGCCACGCCGATGTCGCGAACGCGGCCGTCTTCGCCGCGTCCGACTGGGCCACGACGATGACCGCGGCCGAGATCAACCTCACCGGCGGCGCTGTCGTCGACTGACCCGGGCCTGGAGGCGGGACGAACGCCCTCCTCCTTCCGGGTTCGGTGGCAACCGAACCGTGAGTACCGACAGCGCCAGGTCTCCGGAACAGGCGCGGGACCGCATCGCGATCGGTGACCGGCACCCCATCGTTGATGGAGCCGCGACCGAGGCTCGTTGGCATGCGCAAAACCGAATTGTTCAGATCGGTAACCCGTTGCTTGAGAAACTTAATCATACAAACCCATCGATGTGTGTATGTTGTTAAACGCTCGGGTCTCTACCTGCCCAGAGGCTGCAGCCCACTCATGTCGCACGAGACGAGGTATCCCACATGACCGACCTGCACCCCAGAAAGATGGATTTCGCGTTCGACGAACAGGACGTCCCGTTCCTCTGGAACCCCGACAACCCGGCCTGGTCGAACATGTCGAATGCGATCTCGTTCCTGGCCGTCGGCTTCGAGAAGATGATCGTCAAGGCGATCATGCAGGCAAAACCACGGATGACCGACCCCGAGGTCGCAGAAGAGGCCATGGCGTTCATGCGTCAGGAGGGTCACCACTCGACCGCGCATCGCCAGCACGTCAAAGCCCTGATCAAGCGATACCCGGGGCTCCAGAACACCCTGGACGCCGTGATCGGCGAGTACGACCTCCTCACCGAGGCGACGACCCTGAACTACCGACTCGCCTACACCGCGGATCTGGAGGCAACCTTCACGCCGGTGTTCAAACTGATGCTCGACAACGACGCGACCCTCTTCCGACCGGGAGACGACCGCGTCGCGTCCCTGTTCATCTGGCATTTCGTCGAAGAGGTCGAACACCGGAGTTCCGCGATGATCATCTTCAATTCCCTTGTCGGGGAAGAGCTGTACCGGATGCGGATGGCGCCGTCGATCTTCGCACATGTGATGAAGGTGATGCGGATCGCCTGCGCCGGCTTCAATCAGCACGTGCCGATCAGGGAGCGGAAGGTCGATTCGATGTCGATGTTCGCCACGCACCGCACGAAGCAGAAACTGCTCACGTCGTTCGCGCCCTACCTGAGCAAAGGCGTCATGCCGCGTGCGTTCGACGACCTCCCGCGCGGTGAACAGCTCACCGCACTGGCCGGCATCGTCCGTAGTCAGATGCCGAAACACGACCCCACCCACGAAAAGCTGCCCGCGCTCGCCGACGAGTGGTTCGCCCGATACGACGCAGGCTACGACTGCACCCGGTGGTACACCGCGGACTCACGCGAACGCCGGACCGATCCCGTCCCGGCGGTGGTCAACTGATGGCCGACCTCTGCTCACCCACCTTCGACCAACTCTCGGCAGCGCTCGGCTTCTCGTGCGCCGAGGCCGGCGGACTCGTCGAGGTCCGTAGCCCGTCGGCGCTGGAGAACTGGACCCTGCCGGTTCTCGAGCTCACCATCGTGGTCGGGTCGGTGCTCGCGCTCGTATTCGCGATCCTGCGCTGGCGCCGCAACGGCGATCCGACCAACCTGGTGCTCTGGTTCGGCGCCACGGCGTACCTGTTCGTCATCGAGCCACCGCTGTACTTTCCGGCGGCCTTCGGGATCGAAGAGCACGTGGACACGATGTTCGCGCACAACGTGTTCACCGTGGACTTCCTGTGGGGCCGGCTACCGCTGTACATCATCGCGATTTATCCGCTGATGGCCACGCTTGCCTTCGAGCTCGTCCGGATGCTCGGCGTCTTCCGGAAGTACGGGGTACTCGTCGGCGCGGTCTGTGTGGGCTTCGTGCACCACGCGTTCTACGAGATCTTCGACCAGCTCGGACCGCAGCTGAGGTGGTGGGAATGGTCGACCACCAACCCGGTCAACCAGCCCATGTTCGACTCGGTCCCACTGCCGAGCGTGGTGGTGTTCGCGGCCCTGTGGCCCATGTCGCTGGCCCTGTGCGTTCAGTTCTTCGTGGGCCGCTACGCCGACCGGGGCCGGGACTTCACCGGACTCGAACTGGTGTGGCGCACGATCGTGATCGGTCTCCTGGCGTCGGCGGGCACGTTCATCCTCCCGATCCCGGCGACGGTCCTCGGAATGGAGAGCACCACGGTCCGGGGAATTCTCTACGCGGCCGAACTGATCGTCATCGTGCTCGTCGCGATTCCGATCCTGGTCCGGCAGTGGTCACGGCTTCGACGGGGGACGTCGGACGTTCCCGCCTACTCGAACGATTTCGTCCGTGTCTACAGTGTGGTGTACCTCGGTGTGGTGGGCATTCTGTGGGTGACCGCGTTGCCCAGCTACTTCGGCGCCGTCGACGGCGTCACGAGCAACGGCGATCCCATCGGAAATCTCTGGTACACCATCGCCTGCTTCGCGATTGCGATTCTGTGCGTCGCCGCCACCTTCACGGTGCCGCGGGGGGCCGCTGACGGACGCGGCCCGGTCTCCGGTGAGGGTGCGGTGCCGAACGCGGTCCGATAGGCGCGACGACGGGAGCGACTGCTTGGCCGGTGCGACCCCAGCCCGTGATCCGCGGTGATGCGCGCAGATCACGGGCTGGGATGCGCGAACTACAAGGCGCCGAGCGCTTCACAGGCCTTTCGCACGCCTTCGCCGTAGGCGGGGTCTGCTTGGGTGCAGTTGGCGATGTGGCGCTCGATGACGGCAGCCGACGCTCCGGTGATGGCACGGGCGGTGTTCTCGAACAGCACCGTCTGCTGTTCGGCAGTCATGCTGCGGAAGAGGTTGCCGGGCTGTTCGAAGTAGTTGTCGTCGTCTGCTCGGTAGTCGAACCGGTCGGCGACCACGCCGACTTCGAGTGGCGGTTCGGCGTAGCTCCGCTGGTCGGCGAAGCGGCCGTGTGAGTTGGGTTCGATGCTCGGGACGCTGCCCTGGTTGCCGTCGACCCGCATGACGCCGTCACGGTGGAACGAATTGACGTGGGTTGCCCCTCTGGGACTGTTGACCGGGATCTGGTGGTGGTTGACGCCGAGCCGGTAGCGGGCGGCGTCGCCGTAGGAGAACAGCCGGCCTTGCAGCATGCGGTCCGGTGAGAACCCGATGCCGGGGACGATGTTCGCCGGGGAGAAGGCCGCCTGCTCGACGTCGGCGTGGTAATTCTCCGGGTTGCGGTCGAGTTCGAGTTCCCCGACCTCGATGAGCGGATAGTCCTTCTTGGACCACACCTTGGTGAGGTCGAAGGGATGATAGCGGTAGGTCTGGGCGTCGGCTTCCGGCATGATCTGCACGAAAAGGGTCCACTTCGGGTAATTGCCCTCCTCGATTGCATTGAAGAGATCGCGCTGCGCCGACTCGCGATCGCCGGCGACGACGACGGCAGCCTCTTCGTCGGTGAGGTTCTTGATGCCCTGCTGAGTGCGGAAGTGGAACTTCACCCAGGAGCGTTCCCCGGCGTCGTTGACGAACGAGAAGGTGTGTGACCCGAAACCGTGCATGTGCCGGTAGCCGTCGGGGATGCCGCGGTCGGACATCACGATGGTGATCTGGTGCAGCGCCTCCGGGAGATTGGTCCAGAAGTCCCAGTTGTTCTCCGCCGAGCGCAGGTTCGTCTTCGGATCGCGCTTGACCGCGTGGTTGAGGTCGGGGAACTTGAGGGGGTCACGGAAGAAGAAGACGGGGGTGTTGTTGCCGACGACATCCCAGTTGCCTTGCTCGGTGTAGAAGCGGACGGCGAATCCGCGGATGTCGCGTTCGGCGTCGGCGGCGCCGCGCTCGCCGGCGACCGTGGAGAAACGCAGGAATACCTCGGTCTGCTTGCCGATCTCCGAGAATACGGCGGCGTTGGTGTGTGCGGTGATGTCGTGGGTGACGCGGAAGGTGCCGAACGCGGCCGAACCTTTGGCGTGCATGCGGCGTTCGGGGATGACTTCGCGGTCGAAGTGCGCGAGTTTCTCGAGAAGCCAGACGTCTTGCAGGAGCATCGGACCGCGTGCGCCGGCGGTGAGGCTGTTCTGGTTGTCGGGTACCGGCGCACCGGCGACTGTGGTGAGTCCGTTCGGGTTGGTCATCGATTTCTCCTGTCTGACACCCGAGTCTGGGCGGGTGAATGTGGTTCGGCGAGAGCATCCCTCGAGGGAGAGCGCAGCGATGTCTCAATCTGACATTCCCGCGGTACGGTCGGTCAGAGCACGATGCCGAATTCGCGGATCTTGCGGTAGATCGTCGCTCGGGACATGCCGATGGCGGTGGCGGCGGCCGTCTTGTCGCCGGCATGAAGCGCGAGCGCGTCCACGATCGCGTCCCTCTCGAGCGCCTGCATCCTGGTCAACGTTCGGCGTGTGGTGGAACGGCATGCGGGAGGCAGGGTGTCGATTTCGACGACACCGGCCCGTTGCCGCCGGCAAGTGTCCTCGAGAACCTTCTTCAGCTGGGTGACGTTTCCGCGCCACGCCAGACGCGCGAGCTGATTCGAGGCGGCTGGAGCCAGGGTGAGGCCGGTGGCCCCCAGGGTGTCGAGGAGGCTGCGCACAAGATCCGGAATGTCGTCCAGGTGGTGCCGTAGGGGTGGCACCGTGACCGACTTGGGGAACATGCGCAGCAGTGGAGTGGTGTCGGTCGAGTCCTGGGGATACCGGGTGAGCACCACCCACGGTCTGCGAGGTGGCTCCTGCGCCTCGGGGCCCTGCAGTAGGTCCGCGAGCGCGGCGAGATGAGCGTCGTTCAGGGCGTGTGCGTGCAGTATTGCCAGGTCGGATCCGCTGTCGAGTTCGTCGGAGGCCTCGGTGAGGAGATCGTCGCCGAGTGCGGTGGCGTCGAGTACGGCGAGTCCGCGGTCCGGTACGAGTTGGTGCGCCGCTCGGATCAGGGCGGTCTTGCCGACGCCGGGTTCTCCGTCGAGGACGAGCCAGTCCTGTCGTCGGCAGGCGTCGACGACCGCCTGGACCGTGTGCCGCCAGAGCGGGCTGGCACCGGCGATCGCGGGCGGGGTGGGAACATTCACCTTCGGAGTGGAAAGACGCTGCGAAGCAACCTGTTTCGTGATCCGAACAACACCTCCGGCCAGCCGGCTACCGGTGAATGCCGGCTCGTAACTCAGGCGTGCGACCGTTCCGCTGGGCAGGTCGGTGAGGATCGTGACCGGTGCCGTTTCGCCGCCGATGTCTCGGGTGCGTTCGAGGATCGCCATCTGGTCTGGTGAGTCGAATTGTTGCCGGGTCAGCGAGTTCATCATCACGACCTCGTCACCGACAGCGACGACGGGTCGGCTGGAGCGCCGGCATGCGGACCGGTACGCACTGAAGATCGCCCGGTCCAGTTCGGTTGCGTCGTCGAGCATGCGCTCGCGAAGGCGGGCTGCGGCAAGTGTGGCGAAGGACAGCAGCAGGGTGTTGGAATTCTGCGCGGCGGTGGTCAGGTCCACGACACCGAGAATCGCTCCGGTCATGGGGTGCGTCACCGGCGCTCCCGCGCAGGAGAAGGACCGCAGCGGACCACTGAAGTGCTGGTCTCCGTCCACGAGGAGAGGTCGGCCGACCTCGAGCGCGGTACCGATTCCATTGGTGCCGACCTGGGTCTCCGCGTAGCGAAAGCCCGGGGCGAGGTCGACTCGGTCGAGTGCGGTGAACAAGGCGCTGTCGCCACCGGTGCGGGAGAGGACGATGCCGTTCGCATCGGTGAGAATCAGTGATACCGGCTCGTTTTCGATGGCGGTGGTCACGTCGGGCAGCACGGATCGGGCGGCGCGCTCGAGCACCGTATCGGCGGCCGCGCGCTCGACGTACGCGGCGGCGGGCCGGTCGTCGTCGCCCAACGCCTGCCGAGATCGCGACCAGGACACCCGGAGCCAATTACTCAGACGAAGGTAGTCCGATGCCGCAGGCGAACTCGAGGCCGGAGCCCCCTCGGAGTCCGAGTCCGAGTCCGAGTTCGACTTCGGCGTCGTGCGGTGGTGTGACGTGCTGGTGGGCTGTGGGGTCACTCGCTCGGGTCTCCTGGGTCGACTGATCGAGGGCTGCATGGGTCTGCCGCGGCGCGGGGCAAGTGTAGGCAGCCACCACCCACCCAAAGGTGACCTGCGTCTCACACTGAGACGGATGAGAGCTGGGTCACGGGGTTCAATCAACTTCCACAACGTCCCCCCACAGCCGGCACCCGGCCGGCTCACGATCCAGGAGGCGCACATTGAGTAGGCAAAGCCTGACAAAGGCCCACGCGAAAATCACCGAACTGTCATGGGATCCGACATTCGCAACCCCGGCCACCCGGTTCGGCACCGACTACACCTTCGAGAAGGCTCCGAAGAAGGATCCTCTCAAACAGATCATGCGGTCCTACTTCCCGATGGAGGAAGAGAAGGACAACCGCGTGTACGGCGCCATGGACGGTGCCATCCGCGGCAACATGTTCCGGCAGGTGCAGCAGCGGTGGCTCGAGTGGCAGAAGCTGTTCCTGTCGATCATTCCGTTCCCGGAGATCTCGGCAGCCCGAGCGATGCCGATGGCCATCGACGCCGTCCCCAACCCGGAAATCCACAACGGGCTGGCGGTGCAGATGATCGACGAGGTTCGTCACTCGACGATCCAGATGAACCTCAAGAAGCTGTACATGAACAACTACATCGATCCCGCCGGTTTCGACATGACCGAGAAGGCGTTCGCGAACAACTACGCGGGCACCATCGGCAGGCAGTTCGGTGAAGGGTTCATCACCGGCGACGCGATCACCGCGGCGAACATCTACCTGACCGTGGTCGCCGAGACGGCGTTCACCAACACCCTGTTCGTAGCCATGCCCGACGAGGCGGCCGCCAACGGTGACTACCTGTTGCCGACGGTCTTCCACTCGGTGCAGTCGGACGAGTCGCGGCACATCTCCAACGGCTACTCGATCCTGCTGATGGCACTCGCCGACGAGCGCAACCGTCCACTGCTCGAACGTGACCTGCGGTACGCGTGGTGGAACAACCACTGCGTCGTCGACGCCGCGATCGGCACCTTCATCGAGTACGGCACGAAGGACCGCCGCAAGGACCGGGAAAGCTACGCCGAGATGTGGCGGCGGTGGATCTACGACGACTACTACCGCAGCTACCTCATCCCGCTCGAGAAGTACGGACTGACGATCCCGCACGACCTGGTGGAGGAGGCGTGGAAGCGGATCACCGACAAAGGCTACGTCCACGAGGTGGCCCGGTTCTTCGCCACCGGATGGCCGGTGAACTACTGGCGAATCGACGCGATGACCGACAAGGACTTCGAGTGGTTCGAGCACAAGTACCCGGGCTGGTACTCGAAGTACGGAAAGTGGTGGGAGGAGTACAACCGGCTCGCCTACCCCGGCCGCAACAAACCGATCGCGTTCGAGGAGGTCGGATACCAGTACCCGCACCGCTGCTGGACCTGCATGGTTCCCGCCCTCATCCGTGAGGACATGGTCGTGGAGAAGGTCGACGACCAGTGGCGGACCTACTGCTCGGAAACCTGCTACTGGACCGACGCCGTCGCGTTCCGCAGCGAGTACCAGGGCCGACCGACCCCGAACATGGGCCGGCTCACCGGATTCCGGGAGTGGGAAACCCTGCATCACGGCAAGGACCTCGCCGACATCGTCTCCGATCTCGGCTACGTCCGCGACGACGGCAAGACCCTGGTCGGCCAGCCGCACCTCGATCTGGACGATCCGAAGAAGATGTGGACTCTCGACGACGTGCGGGGCAACACCTTCCAGAGCCCGAACGTGCTCTTGAACGAGATGTCCGACGCCGAACGCAACGCGCACATCGCCGCGTACCGCGCCGGCGGCACAGTTCCGGCCTGATCCCAGGCTCGGTGGGTGGCGCCGCGGCCACTCCGGCGCCACCCACCGCTTCACCATTCATTTTCACGAGTCCAGGAGAGACCCCGTGGCCGACAAGCACCGTATCAACTTCGAGCCCGTCGACATCGAGATGGAAGTCGGCGAAGACGAGTACATCCTAGATGCCGCGTTCCGGCAAGGCATCCACCTGATGCACGGCTGCCGCGAGGGACGCTGCTCGGCCTGCAAATCCTTTGTCCTCGACGGCGATATCCAGATGGAGGACTACTCGACGTTTGCGTGCAACGACGCCGAGGTCGACGAGGGACACGTCCTGCTCTGCCGCTCGACTGCGTACAGCGACTGCACCATCGAGCTGCTCAATTTCGACGAGGACGAACTTCTCGGCGGTGTCCCCATCCAGGATGTGCGCACTCGGGTGACCGGGATCGAGCCGATGACCAAGGACATCGTGTCGCTCCGGCTGGCTCCGGTCGAACCGGCGGGATACGAATTCAAACCCGGTCAGTACTCCGACCTGCACATCCCGGGCACCGAGCAGCATCGGTCCTTCTCCATGGCGACGACCCGATCGACGCCGGGGCATGTCGAGTTCCTCATCAAGAAATACCCCGGTGGCAAGTTCGCCGGGCTGCTCGAGGACGGGATCTCGGTGGGCGACGAGATCGCCCTGACCGGACCGTACGGGTCGTTCACCATCAAGGAAGGCCATGTCCTTCCGATGGTCTTCATCGGCGGCGGCGCGGGGATGGCTCCGCTTCTTTCGTTGCTGCGGCACATGAGCGAGACGGGCAACACCCGGCAGGTGCACTTCTACTACGGTGCCCGCACCCCACAGGACCTGTTCTACGTCGACGAGATCCTCGAACTCGGACGAGGATTGACGGGTTTCACGTTCGTGGCCTGCCTCTCGGAATCGATGGACCCGCCGCCGGTGGGTGCGATCGCCGTCGAGGACGGCAACGTCACCGATGTCGTCGGCCGCCGCGAACCGGACATCGGCCGGACCGAGGTGTACCTGTGCGGGCCGCCGCCGATGGTCGACGCCGCCCTGGAACTGCTCGAGGCGAACGACACCCCGAAAGACCAGATCTTCTACGACAAGTTCACCAGCCCCGCCTTCGAGTAGACGTCCTGGGAAACCACCTTCCTGCTTCACCGACAGAACTGAGAAACGAGATGACCGCAACCGCCGAGTCCAACCAACGCAGCTTCCCGAAGATCGAGTTCACCGACTCCGAAGCCGGTGCGCTGGAGTTCCCCAGCTCCCGCAGCCGCACCTTCACCTACTACACGCCGGCCAAGAAGAGGTCGACGATGTACGAGGACGTGACCGTCGACGTGCAGCCCGATCCCGACCGCCACCTCTCCCAGGGCTGGATCTACGGCTTCGGTGACGGTCCCGGCGGCTATCCGCAGGAGTGGACGGCCGCGAAGTCGTCGAATTGGCACGCCTTCCTCGATCCGAACGAGGAATGGGACCAGACCATCTACCGCAACAACTCCAAGGTGGTCCACCAGGTGGAGTTGTGCCTGTCCAACGCCAAGCGTGCCCGGGTCTACGACGGCTGGAACACGCCGTGGCTGACGTTCGTCTCCCGCAACCTGGGGGCGTGGATGCACGCCGAGAACGGGTTGGCGCTGCACGTGTTCACCTCCATCCAGCGGTCCTGCCCGACGAACATGATCAACACCGCCGTCGCGGTGAACGCCGCCCACAAGATGCGCTTCGCCCAAGACCTGGCCCTGTTCAACCTGGATCTGTCCGAGGCCACCGAGAACTTCGACGGCACCGCCCACCAGGAGGTCTGGCAGTCCGCGCCCGAGTGGCAGCCCACCCGCGAGGTCGTCGAGCGGCTCACCGCGGTTCCCGACTGGTGTGAGCTGCTGTTCGGCTCGAACATCGTCTTCGAGCAGCTGGTCGGCACCCTGTTCCGCAGCGAACTGGTCATGCAGATCGCCGCCGGGAACGGTGACTACATCACGCCCACCATCGTGGGCACCGGCGAACACGACTACGACCGCGACCTCGCCTACACCCGCAACCTGTTCCGATTGCTCACCCGAGACCCCGAGCACGGGGAGGCGAACAAGGAGCTGTTCGGCACCTGGCTCGCCATCTGGGTGCCACGGTGCCTCGACGCCGCCCGGGCGCTGCAGCCGATCTGGTCACAGCCGGCCGACAAGGCGATCACCTTCGCCACCAGTTTCGACGCCGCCACCGACAAGTTCCGTTCCCTGCTCGAGGACCTCGGGCTCGACATCCCCAAGGAGTTGGACCAGTGAGCATGCAATTCGGATCGTCCACCGAGTTCTCCAACATGTGTGGCGTCACCTTGATGAACACCCCCATCGGCCGTGTCGTCGCGGAGGTGATGGGCGCCAAGGACGGTGTCGAGCTGACCGAGTACCCGTCGATGATCCGCGTCGACGGCCAGCGCCTGCTCGACTTCGACTACGAGGAACTCACCGACGCCCTGGGTCAGGAATTCGACGGGTCCATCTTCGAGGAGATCAGCTCCACCCACTACGGGCGCATGGTCCACCTCGACGAGAAGACCCTGCTGTTCGCCAGCCCGGAGGACGCCGCCGAGTACATCGGATTCGACCTCACAGCGCAGTAGATCGCAGCCGTCCGGGGCCACACAGGGGGCCCCGGACACCCCCAGCCCACCCGAAAACCAGGATCAAGCGAGGACCCGATGTATCAGAAGGACGGTCAGAAATATTTCATCGTGGACGGCCACGTACACGTCTGGGACGCCCGCGAGTCGAACCAGAAGAATGTGCACGGCAAGCAGTTCATCGACTGCTTCTACGACTATCACAAGAACCTCAGCCCCGAAGAGGTCGTGTGGGACTACGACACCTACACGTACTACGGCAGCGAACGCTTCGAGCGTGACATCTTCGTGGAGGGATACGTCGACCACGCGATCTTCCAGGCCACCTTGCTCAGCGACTTCTACCACAACGGATTCGGGCGAACCGACGAAGCACTCGCCCTGGTCGCCAAGCACCCCGGCAAACTGACCTACAACCACGCCTACGATCCCCGTCACGAGGAGGCCGGGCTCGAACAGCTCCGCAAGGACGCCGACCGGATGAACCTGCAGGGCGTCAAGCTCTACACCGCCGAATGGCACGGCGACTCCCGCGGCTACAAACTCGACGATCCGTGGTCGCGGCGTTACCTCGAAGAGTGCATCGAGTTGGGGATCAAGAACATTCACGTCCACAAGGGCCCGACGATCCGTCCCCTCGACCGCGACGCGTTCGACGTCTCCGACATCGACAAGGTCGCCACCGACTACCTGGACCTGCGGTTCGTCGTCGAGCACGTGGGCCTGCCACGCCTCGAGGACTTCTGCTGGATCGCCACCCAGGAGTCGAACGTGTACGGCGGCCTGGCGGTTGCCCTTCCGTTCATCCACACCCGGCCCCGCTACTTCGCCCAGATCATCGGCGAGTTGCTCTACTGGATCGGCGAGGACAAGATCCTGTTCGGCAGCGACTATGCGCTGTGGACCCCGAAGTGGCTGATCGAGAAGTTCGTCGACTTCCAGATCCCCGAGGACATGCAGGGCGAGTACGCCCCGATCACCGTCGAGCAGAAGCAGAAGATCCTCGGCCTCAACGCGGCAGCGCTGTACGACATCGACGTTCCCGCGAACCTGCGACTGGCCGAGCAGGCCGGGCAAGAAGGTGTGGAGGTCGCTGCCGGGGCGCGGGAAACCGTGTCGTCATGACCGCGGCCGTCGTCTGCACCGAACAGGACGTCCTGATCGCCCTGTCGACGGTCGCCGACCCGGAACTGGACGAGCCGATCACCGATCTCGGCTTCGTCCGGTCGGTCACTCTCGATGACGACGGGGTCACCGTGCACCTGCGGCTGCCCACCGCGTTCTGCTCGCCGAACTTTGCCTACCTCATGGCCTCCGACGCCCTCGACGCCCTGCGTCTGGTCGAGGACATCGGCGAGGTGCGGGTGCTGCTCGACGACCATCACGACAGCGACAAGATCAACGCCGGTCTCGCGGCGGACGCCGGATACGTCGGGACGTTCGGCTCCGAGGCGGAGGAGAGTCTGCACGAGTTGCGCCGAACGTTCCGGTCCAAGGCGCACGCCGCGGCGATGGAGCGGTGTGTCGAGGCGCACCTGAAGACCACCGATGTGGGTGTGAACGAGATCTACCGGCTCACCCTCAGCGACCTCGCTCCCGGGAAGGCCAAGGCCGCGCTGCTGCGTCGCAGGATCGGCATCGGGTTGAGCATCTGCCCGGCCAGCCGGGTGTTCGTCGACGACGACGGCAAGCGCATTGCCCCGGAATCGGTGCCGATGCGGCTGCGCTTCGCCAAGTCGGTGCGCATTTCGATGGAAGGCAACGCGCATTTCTGCCGCGGCCTGCTCGCCACCCGTTACGCCGACAGCGAATCCGTCGGCGCCACACCGCGAATCACCAATCTCAGAACCAGGAGCCCGCGATGAAGGCCGTGCAAGTGGTGGGATACCACACCAAACTGCAGCTCACCGACATTCCCGAACCCACGATCGACGGCCCGCTCGATGTCATCGTGCGCATCGGCGGCGCGGGTGTGTGCCGCACCGATCTGCACATCCTCGAAGGGCAGTGGGAGGCGAAGTCCGGTGTCGCGCTGCCGTACACGATCGGCCACGAGAACGCCGGCTGGGTCCACGCCGTGGGCGACGCCGTCACCAATGTCGCGGTCGGCGACAAGGTGATTCTGCACCCGCTCATCACGTGCGGACTGTGCCGGGCGTGCCGATTCGGAGACGACGTCCACTGCCAGAACAGCACATTCCCCGGCATCGACGTCAACGGCGGGTACGCCGAATATCTGCGCACCACCGCCCGCAGCGTGGTCCGGATCGACGACTCGCTCGAACCGGCCGACGTCGCCGCCCTCGCCGACGCGGGCCTGACGGCGTACCACGCCGTTGCCAAGGCCGCGAAGACGACTCGGCCCGGAGACGTGTGCGTCGTGATCGGGGCCGGCGGACTCGGTCACATCGGCATTCAGGTCCTGAAGGCGATCTCCGGTGTCACCGTGGTCGTGCTCGACCGCAACCCCGCGGCCGTCGAACTCGCCGTGAAGATCGGCGCCGACCACGGCATCGTCGCCGACGGCACCCACATCCAGCAGGTGCTCGACCTGACCGGCGGTCACGGCGCCGAAGCCGTCGTCGACTTCGTCGGCGAGGGCGGCGCGACCGCAGAGGGGATCGCGATGCTGCGCCGCGCCGGGAACTACTACGTCGTCGGGTACGGCGAGAACATCGACGTCCCGACGATCGATGTGATCTCCACCGAGATCAACTTCATCGGAAATCTCGTCGGCTCCTACAACGACCTCCAGGAGCTCATGACCCTTGCCGCCCAGGGCAAGGTCACCCTGCACACCACCCGGTACCGGCTCGAGGACTTCCAGCAAGCACTCGACGATCTCGATGCCGGCCGGGTGCGCGGCCGCGCGATTCTCGTCCCGTAGCACGTCGCATCCTCCGCTCGAAGCACGAAAGGACATCAGCCATGGCAAAAGAGCTGCGGTACAACACGGACGCCCGGGCGCGGCTCGAGCACGGCGTCAACGCCCTCGCCGACGCGGTCAAGGTGACCCTCGGCCCCAAGGGGCGCAACGCGGTGCTCGAAAAGCTCACCGGACCACCGACGATCACCAACGACGGCGTGACCATCGCCCGCGAGATACAGCTCCGCGAACCCTTCGCCAACATGGGTGCGCAGCTGGTCAAGGAAGTGGCGATGAAAACCAATGGTGTGGTCGGCGACGGCACCACCACGGCAACCGTGCTCGCCCAGGCGATGGTCCGCGAGGGGCTGCGGTCCGTCGACGCCGGGGCCAACCCCATGCGGGTGCGCCGCGGCATCGAACGGGCCGTGTCCGTGGTCGTCGACTCCCTCCACGAGCAGGCCTCCCAGATCGGCGGGCAAAGCGATCTGCAGCGGATCGCGACTCTCGCCGCCAGCGACGACGAGGTGATCGGGCACGCCATCTCGAAGGCCGTCGACTACGTCGGCAAGTCCGGGGTCGTCACCACCGAGGAGAGCGACACCCTCGGGCTGTCGGTCGACATCGTCGACGGCATCGAGTTCGATCACGGCTACATCTCCGGCTACATGGTCACCGACCCGGAGCGGATGGAAGCGGTGCATACCAATCCGCTGATCCTGCTGACCAACAAGAAGATCACCCAGGTTCAAGACATCATGCCGAGCATCGAGGTGGCCAAGCGCGCCGACCGGCCCCTGGTGGTGCTGGCCGAGGAGGTCGACGGGCCGGCCCTGCAACTTCTCGTCGGCGGCAACATGCACAAGACGATGCAGTCGGTGGTCGTCCGGGCCCCCGGTTTCGGACATCGCCGGGTCGCCGAGCTAGAAGACCTCGCGGTGGCACTGGGTGGGCACGTGATCGCCAAGGACACCGGCATCGAACTGTCCGAAATCAGTGTCGAGCATCTCGGTTCGTGTGATCGCATCACCGTGACCGAGAACGAGACCACGATCGTCGGCGGGCACGGGGACCAGCGCCTGCTCGACGCTCGCATCGCCCAGCTCGAATCCCAGCACGAGCGCGCAAAGATCGAGGCTGACCAGGAAAGCCTCGAACTGCGCATCGCCCGGCTCACCGGTCGGGTTGCCGTCATCCGCGTCGGCGGCGCGACCAGCGTCGAGCTCAAGGAGCGGATGTTGCGCGTCGAGGACGCCCTGGCCGCCACTCGCGCCGCGGTGGAGGCGGGGATCGTCTCCGGTGGTGGTACCGCGCTGGCGCAGTCGCATCGGGCGTTGGCCGATCTCGACCTGACCGGCGACGAGGCCATCGGGTGTGACGTCGTGCGCCGCGCTCTCGCCGAACCGCTGCGCTGGATCGCGATCAACGCCGGGTTCGACGGCGACGAGGTCGTCGAGGTGGTCGCAGGTTTACCGCTCGGGCACGGGTTCAACGCGCTCACCGGTGAATACGGGGACATGTTCGACGACGGGGTGATCGACCCGTTCAAGGTCACCCGCGCCGCACTCGAGAGCGCGGCCTCGATCGCGGCACTTCTGATCACCACGGAGACCGCTGTCGTGGAAGAGGTGCTGGGCAATCCCGGTGCCATCATGGCGCCCGGTTTCGGCGATCTCGCCGAAGGCATGGTCCGCCCGTCGAACATCTACTAGAGCAAAGCCGATGGGTCACCGCCTCGACGGTCCTGCGAGGCGGTGACCCACTCCCCCGTTCCGGCGGTGAGGAATTCGTCCGAAAGAAAGTGAGTCATCGTGATTTTCATCGTGGTGAAGTTCAAGGTCCTCGACAAGTACCGGAACGACTGGTTACTCGTCACCAAGGAGTTCACCGACGCGACCCGATCCGAGCCGGGCAATCTCTGGTTCGAATGGCATCGCAGCGCAGACGATCCCGCCGAGTTCGTGCTGATCGAGGCGTTCCGGGACGGGCAGGCCGGGTCCGACCACGTCGCTGCCGACCACTTCCGGAAGGGATTGGACGCGATGCGCCCGGCACTGAGCGAGACACCGCGCATCCTCCACACCGACCTACCCGGCACCGACTGGTCCCGCATGGGCGAACTGGAGATCAGCCGGTAACCCGGTGCGGCGCACAACCTGACGGAATACATCACTGTGGAAGGACAAGCATGACCGTGGTGACGACCGGCCCCGTCGCGGGTCTGCTCGCGGCACTGGGCGATGCCGTGGTGACCGACAGCGACACCATGATCGCCTACACCCGCGACCAGTCGATGCTCTCCCCCTCCGGGCATCCGATCGCGGTGGTCCGCGCCCGGACCACCGACCACGTCGTAACAACCCTGAAAACCGCCCACCGGTACGGCATTCCAGTCGTCACGAGAGGGGCGGGCACCGGACTCGCCGGCGGGGCCAACGCGATCGACGACTGCATCGTGCTCAGCACCGAAAAACTCGACCGCATCCTCACCATCGACGAACAGTCCCGCACCGCCACGGTCGAGCCGGGAGTGATCAACGGTGTCCTCGCTGCCGCGGCCGCGGAGCGCGGACTCTGGTACGTCCCCGACCCCGGCAGTCGCGCCGTCTCCACGATCGGGGGGAACCTCGCGACCAATGCCGGCGGAGCATGCTGCGCGAAATACGGGGTCACCGGCGACCACGTCGCCCGGATCAAGGCGGTGCTCGCCGACGGCCGGATCATCCACACCGGCGCCGCCACCCGCAAAAATGTCGCCGGATTGAACCTGACCCAACTGCTGGTCGGGTCCGAGGGCACCCTGGCCGTCATCGTCGAGGCGACCATGCGGCTGCGTCGACCACCGGCACGCACGGCCACCGTCGTCGCCGCCTTCGCCGAGCCCGTCCAGGCGGTCGACGCGGTGATGGCGATTCAGGCGGTGGCCGACCCGAGCCTGGTGGAACTCATGGACCGCACCACCATCTCGGCCGTCAACGACATGACCCGCATGGGTCTCGACCAGACGGCCGGCGCGCTGCTGTTGATCCAGTGCGACGGCGACGCAGCCCCGGCGGAAGCGCAGCGCAGCGCGGACGCGTGCCGTGCCGCCGCGGCCACCGAGCTGTACATGAGCACCGACCCCGCCGAAGGAGACGCCCTCATGCAGGCCCGCAGTGTGGCGCTGACCGCCCTCGAGCGCCGCGGCAGCACTCTGCTCGACGACCTGGCCGTGCCGGTGCCCCGGCTACCGCACATGCTCGACGCCATTACCCGCATCGCCGACCACTACCGCCTCCTCATCGGCACCTTCGGGCACGCCGCCGACGGCAACCTCCACCCCACGATCGTGTTCGACGCCGCAGATCCGGACGCCACCGAACGGGCCCACCAGGCCTTCGACGAGATGGTGGCGCGATGCTTGGCGCTGGGCGGATCCATCACGGGCGAGCACGGCGTCGGCGACCTCAAACGCCGCTACCTCGAACCCATGATCGGGTCGGTGGAGAGGTCCCTGATGGCGGAAGTCAAGGCAGCGTTCGACCCCACCGGAATTCTCAATCCGGGACGTGCGATATGACACCCACGAAACCACACGTCCGATCGAAGCGGGACGACGACCTCGTCCTGGAGTTAGGCAACCGGTGGGCAGTGTTCGGCGGCGGCAGCGCCGAAGACATCTTCGTCACGTTCGGGTGGACCGAGGCGCAGTACTTCGAGCGCCTGAAGGTCCTGGCCGGACGACGTTTCCCGCCCCTCGACGACACCCTCCGGCACCGTCTTCTCGCCGTGTGCACCGAGCGGCTACAGCGAACCGCTCATCCCCCTTCCTCTGCGTCGAAAGGCCACGTCGATGACAGCGAATCCCGGCTGACGCCGCGCTGATCCCGGTGCTCCGCCACCCCGTCTCATATTGAGACCCGTCTCACATCGAGACGACGTACCCTCAACTACGTGAGAGGTGGAGAATCGGGGCGTAAATACAGCATGACCAGCAAGGATCTACAGAAGGCGCGAGAGCTGTTCCTCGCCGACGACGGCCTCGACAGCTCCGTTCGCCAGCCCATCTCGTACTCGTGGCAGCGATCGAAGTCGCTCAAGGTGCGCCCCGACCAACTCGACCTCCCGTTCGTACGAGAGCCGAATCTGGACTGCCCTCTCGTCGCGGCAGCCGAACCCGTCCTGCGGCAACTCGCGGACGGACTGGTCGACGAACCGGTGAGCGTCATCCTGACCTCGGCTGACGGAGTGATCTTGACCAGGATCACCGCCAGCCGACGACTCAATCGCACACTCGACGACGTCCAACTGATACCCGGTTACAGCTACTCGGAAGAGTTCGCCGGCACCAACGGCATCGGCACCACTCTCGAAACCCGTCAGCCCACCCTGGTGACGGGCGCCGAGCACTACGCCGACTGCCTCGGGCAACTGGCGTGCGCCGGTGTCCCGATCACCCATCCGATGTCCGGCGCCCTCGTCGGCGCGCTCGATCTCACCGGCTGGGTAGAGGACGGTGGCCCGCTGTTGGCCACCCTCGCCAAATCCGCCACGGCTCAGATCGAAGGCCGACTCCTGGCGCAGGCCAGTGCGGACCAGACTGCGTTACTCAACGCCTATCTGAAGGTCTGTCGACGGTCACCCCAAACGGGGGTGTTGGCGCTCGGCGACGACGTCGTTCTCGTCAACCGAAAACTGCGCGTGGCACTGGATGCCCAGGATCAGGGTGCGTTGCTCGAACACGCCGTGGACCTGAGCGGCGCTCCGGCCACCCAACGACACATCGTCGCCCTGCCCAGCGGCCAGACGGCCCGGCTGTCCTCGGTCGAGGACTTCGGGCTGGGGGCCCGACGGCAGATGGCCTTGTTCTACGTACATCTGCTGGAGATCCCCACATCGGGATCCCCCGCTCTGGAGAGCATCCGCGTCTTGCCCGGAATCACCGGCACCAGCGCGTCCTGGCGCCGCAGTTGCCAGCAGATCGCTCGCTGCGCGCGCGAACAACAGTGGGTCACCGTCTCCGGCGAAGCCGGAAGCGGCCGCGCATCAGCTCTCAAAGCTGTTGCCATCGAACACATTCCCATCCGCACACGGATCTTCACGGTGGCCGAACTCGCGGGCGGCAGCGCCGCCCTGCCGGCACTCGAACAGGAACTCGGACAAGACCGATTCAGCGTCATCCTGCGCGACATCGACCTCCTCGGCGAGTCGCAGCTGCGGACTGTCGCCGACCTCGTTCAAGGACGCGAACACGCCGGATGGATCGGCGCGACCATCGGCGGAACCGATCACAACACCGACCTCGACACGCTGATCCTTCCCCACTTCAGCCATACCGTCACCATGCCCGCGCTGCGTCATCGCATCGACGATCTTCACAGCTTGGTACCACATTTGCTGCGACAGCTCGGGCGCGGCGCGGACTTGTCTCTCTCGCCTGCGGCGATGCGCCAACTCTGCAAGTACAGCTGGCCCGGCAACGTCACCGAGCTCCGGCAGGTTCTGCACGACGTGGTCCAGCGTCAGCGCTCCGGTGTCGTCGAGGTCGAGCAGCTACCCCCGATGTGCCGAGCCCTGAGCCGACACACACTCACACAGATCGAAGCCCTCGAACGCGACGCCATCGTGCGCAGCCTCGAGGAGAACCACGGCAACAAGAAGGCCGCCGCAACAGCTCTCGGCATCTCACGGGCCACCATCTACCGCAAGATCAAGGAATTCGGCATCGACATCTGACGGCGCCCGCACCACTTGGTGTCAGGAAATGAGACACGCATCACACCCTAGCCGGCGGATCATGAGGTCAGACAGAGAATCCCACGCGGATCAGCATCTCGTTGAGGGCCAGCTTCTTTCGAGTGCGGGGACGCGACCGGGACCGACGTGAGGACGACCCATGATTACGAACCCGCTTGGCGCGGAAACCCACTCGGTATCCCCCGGCAGCACCACCTCCCGGGTGTGGTTGGTCGCCGCGCTGGCGCACACGTGCGAACCCACCGACCGTCCCGCGGTTCGTGACGATCTGATGCGGACCTGGGTTCCGGAGCCGGGCAGCGGTTACCGCACCCAGGACGGCCGTCGCCGGGCAACCTGGGCGCAATTGCATTCCCGGTTCGATCTCGTCGAGGTGACCCCATGACTACCTCCTACGCGATCCGTCCCACACCGGCCCGCCACCGCTCGTCTGGGGTGAGAAGGTCCTGCGCGACCACGCTCCGTGATCAACTGGACAGGGAAGACGCCGCTGAGGATGCGCGGACCTTGGCCCCCGATGATCGGACGACGTGCCCGCTGCACCGACGGTGGATTCACCAATGCGTCGCGTCGCCGACACACGTCAACGCCGTCACGCGACACAGGTGGTGCCGCCAGTGCGCCGTGCCGCTCACCGTCACCGTCGACGAAATCGCGCGGAGCGTCACGATGGTGTGCCCGTCCTGCGGTGACGGCGGAAGCCCCGCCACGACGAGACTGGTGTCCGCGTGTTGCGCCAGCCTCGGCGAGGCGTCGAATCACACTTCGCGGACAGGTGCATAGTGCTCCACGAACGGGAAGGGATCGTAGAAGTGGTGCAGCAGGTCCTTCCACTGCTGGTACCGGCCCGATTGCCGAAAGCCTTCGGTGTGGTCTTCGAGTTCTTCCCACTCGACCAGCAGGAGATAGACATTCGGTCGCTCGAGGCCGCGTGACAATCGCAGCCGCAGGAATCCGGGCATCGACGAAATGATCGACTCGGCCTGCGCGAACGCAGATTCGAATTCCTCGACTCGTTCGGGTGCCACGGTCAGCAGTGCGTGTTCCAGGATCATCGGCACAGTATGCGACGTCGCACGGTCGTGGGTGCGAGCGACGTGATCGCCGCTCGAACGGGTGGCGCAAGTAGTGGCGATGCTCAGCCCTCACTACCCGGCTGCGGCGGGCTCGAGAACAGCTCGCGGTGTGCGGCGATGTATTGCTCGACCGACTGCGCGGGCTGCCCGGTCACGTCCTCGACGTCGGTGGTCAGCCGGTTGTAGCGATCGTCGCGGTGCAGTGTGGCAACGGTGAGGAGGTGTTGCACGGTGTGCGACGAGATGCCGGGAACGGCGCTCAACAACTCCACGAAGTCGTCGTGGGGCAAATCGGATCCCGCTACCGACTGTCCCAAGCCCCGGGTGTATTGATCGGCGAGGCCGTCGATGTCCAGGACGGCGGGGCCGGTCAGCTCGAAGACCTGCCCGATACGTCCTGCTGGATCCTGAAGTATGGCGGCGACGACGCGGGCGACGTCGGTGGCGGCGACGGGCGAGGTCCTGCCGGTACCGAACGGCAAGGCCAAGACGCCACGTTCGGCGACGGAACGGCTCGCCACGACGGTGAACAGCGGATTGTCCAGGAAGACCGTGGGTCTGACGTGGACGACGGGCAGACCGGACCAATTCATGATGCGCTCGGCGAGCCAGTGCAGCCGTTGGTGCCGGGACTCGTCGGTGCTGGTCGACGTCATCTGCGACACCGTCATCTGCGACATGTTCACCAACACCTCGAGATCGCCCCGCTCGTCGGCGATCGCGCACACAACAGCGGCGGCTTCCAGATAGTCCGCGGAAACACTCATGTTGAAGAACATCCGGGTCACGCCCGTCACGCCCGTCAGCGCCGCATCGACGTCGCCGGGGCGGGTCAGATCGCCGACGACGATGTCTGCTCCCAGCTTCCGTAGTGCGTCGGCGCGGCCGTCATCGCGATGAACCATCGCCCGCACGGGCTCGCCACTGCGGAGCAGCAGCTCGGCGACCATCCGGCTGATACTGCTGTAACCACCGCCCACACCGGTCACCAGGAACGGCGCCCGGTCACTCATGACCGAATCTCGCTGTTCGCGTCGCGTGCAGACGCCGCGACTGCCCTGACACTGGAATGCGCTCTGGAGCCATCGTGGACCTCCTGGTTTCACGCTCTACTGCGACGTTACGACAGGAGGGCCGCCGCCCGTGCGTGGTTGACGAGTGCAGAGACTCGTCAATCACGCACGGGTGCTCTAGTCGGTGACGCCTTCTGCACGGGCAGCGGCGGCGACTGCCTCCGCGACAGCGGGGGCGACGCGAGGATCGAGCGGGCTGGGAACGATCTTGTCTACAGCCAGCTCGTCACCGACGACCGAGAGGATTGCCTCGGCGGCGGCGAGCTTCATACCTTCGGTGATCCGGCGGGCACCGGCATCGAGCGCACCCCGGAACACCCCGGGGAAGGCCAGCACATTGTTGATCTGGTTCGGGAAGTCACTGCGCCCGGTGGCCACGATGGCCGCATGCTTGCGGGCGATGTCCGGGTGGATCTCCGGGTCCGGGTTCGACAACGCGAACACGATCGAATCCTGCGCCATGGTCGCGATCAGCTCCTCCGGCACGGTGCCCGCGGACACCCCGAGGAACACATCCGCCCCATTGAGGGCTTCGGCGGTGCCGCCGCGGCGGCCGGCCGGGTTGGTGCGTGCGGCCAGGTCGACCTTGACCTCGTTCAGGTCCTTGCGGTCGGCGGAGACGATGCCCTTCGAATCGAGCACCGTGACATCGGCGATCCCGGCGGCGAGGAGGATGTTCGCGCAGGCGACACCGGCGGCGCCGGCACCGGAGATGACGACCCGCAGCTGGTGGATGTCGCGGTCCTGGACCTTGACCGCACCCTTGAGGGCGGCCAGGACGACGATGGCGGTGCCGTGCTGGTCGTCGTGCATGACCGGGCAGTCCAGGGCCTCGATGACGCGCTGTTCGATCTCGAAGCAGCGCGGCGCGGAGATGTCCTCCAGGTTGACCGCCCCGAAGCTCGGGCGCAGCCGGATCAGGGTTTCGACGATCTCGTCGGGGTCCTTGGTGTCCAGGACCAGCGGGATCGAGTTCAGGCCCGCGAAGTTCTTGAACAGGGCGGACTTGCCCTCCATCACGGGAAGCGAGGCCCGCGGGCCGATGTCCCCGAGACCGAGTACCGCGGAGCCGTCGGAGACGACGACCACCAGGCGGCTGGTCCAGGTGTACCGGTCGGCGAGGGTTTCGTCGGCGGCGATGGCGCGGGAGACCTGCGCGACGCCGGGCGTGTAGGCGATGGACAGGGCGCGCTGCGTATCGAGGGCGGTCGTGGTCTCAACCGAGAGCTTCCCCCCGATGTGGCCGGCGAAGATCTCCTCGTCGGTCAGCTCGACCTTCTGCGGTGCGGTGGGTTCGGACACAATGGTCATTGTCTACTCATTCCTTGGCTATCGACGATCCGCGGGAGCGTGTCGTCGGAATTGATCATTGATTCGGCGCTCATTGCGCGTGGGTCATCTCTCGATCAGGGCGTCGCCGCGGTCGGCGGCGGCGTGTAGGGGGTGACTCGGACCATCCCGAGGCAGCGCTGTCTGCGGGGCTCGGTGGTTCGCTGTCGAAGCCCTTCGGGGGCAACGCCGATGGAAAGTTGCGCTGGTCCACACCCTCCACCCGCTGTTCGACCCCAGCGCACCGTCACGACTCGGGCTCACCGACTCGCTGTTCTTCGGCGTCGCCCTGAAATTCCCCACTGCGGGCGTCGCCGTCGACGTGGCGAGAACCAGCGTCGACCACCCGTCGGTACGAAAGATCGTCGCCGCACAGACAGCGGCAATCGCGAAGGTCAGGAGCCGAGATCCTGTGGCACTCGATGCGGTGGCGTCGCTGCTGCACGACAGCAGCCGGACAGATGCGCAGCGCTTGCTGGCGGACTACCTGTCCCCCCAGTACGGTCCCGATCCACGTGACGTCCACGCCGTTGGTGCGGATGCGCTCGAATGGCTGGCGGTCGCACTGAACACGGGTGGGCACACCGCCGCAGACTTCTACGAGGCGGTCCGGTGACTTCTTCCCGACGTGAGCGACTGGTCGTACACGCGCTGCCCGGGAGCCATGGCACGACGGTCACCGCGCGCAGGCACGAGTTGACGATCGACGAAGCCGCGCGATATGGCGGGCACGATGCCGGCGCAAACCCTGTCGAGCACATGCTCGCCGGTCTTGCCGCTGCCTCGCTGGTGGTACTTCGGCTGCTCGGCGAGGTCGCGATAGCCGAGTCTGCCACGCTCACAGTGTCAGCCGGCTTGAACGTCGACCGCGTGATGGGAACCGATGACGGCGCCGTCATCGACGTGATTCGCCTGGACTGGCACGTGGCGAACGCCGAACACGCCGTGCGCTTGCGTGCAGCACTTCCCCACCTTGCGAGTCGTCGACCGGGGCAAGCTCTGATCGATGCTGCATCCGTATCCACGGAAGCGGTGTCCATCGCGAGTTGACGACTGCGGACGAGTAGCCGGACCCGCGCTTGTCAGAGATCGAGAACGAGGTCGGTTTCGGGTTGCGAGCAGCACAAGAGAGCCGTGCCTGGCATCGGGGGCTCCAGGGGGTCCGGTCGGTATCGAACGGTCCCGGAGAGGATCGGGGTCTGGCAGGTGTGGCACACGCCGGTTCGACACGACCAGCGGGTCGGAACGTCGCAGGCTTCGGCGAAATCGAGGACGGTGCTGTACTCGTCGCTCCATGGCACGGTGAGTCCGCTGCGGGTGAACGTGATGCGCGGCCCGGTGCCGACGGGTCCCAGTGGCAGGTGTGGCGGGGTGTGGGTGACGTCGGTGAGTCCAGGGTTGATGGCCGAGAGTGTGCCGAACAGTTCGGTGTGGATGCGGTCGGACTCCACACCGAGGTGCATGAGCGCCTCGCACATCGCGGTCGTGAACGCGGTGGGACCGCACAGGTAGGTGGTCACGTTGGCGGGCAGCCCCAGGGCGGCCAAGGCTTCGCGGTTGATGCGGCCGGCGACGGCCGGTGGATCCAGGTTCGCCATCGGACTCTGGGCGGTGTAGTAGACGTGTTCGTGACCGCGGTCGACGCTGGTCAGCAATCGGTGCGCTTCGTCCGCGAAAGCCTGTTCGGCGGCTGAATGGGCGGTGTGCAGCCACCAGATGTCGCGCTTGCTGTGGGCTGCGGCGAGTGCATGCAGCATCGCCAGAACGGGGGTCACCCCGACGCCGGCCGAGAGCAGGAGCACGGGCGTGGTGTCGTCGCGGTCTTCGGGAAGGACGAAATCGCCACGCGGAGAGGCGATGTCGACGGTGTCGCCGACACGTAATTGCGTGTGGAGATAGGTGCTGACGAGGCCGTGAGTCTCGCGTTTGACGCTGATGCGGTACTCGCTGTCCGACGGGGCGGCAGACAGCGAATAGTTGCGCACCGGCGGTGGGTCGGCGGCGCCGGCGACGCGGAGGGCGAGGTGCTGGCCGGGTTTCGGCCGGGTCAGCGGGGTGTCGTCGTGTGGCGCCAGGTGGATCGACGCCACGGTTGTGCTTTCGGGAACGATCCGCGACACCCGCAGCGGTCGGAAGCCGGCCCAGCCTTCCGGTTGGGCGCCGGCGGGCGGCTCGCCGGCGCGCTTCGGGTGCTCTGCGGCGTCGAGCAGGTCGCGAAACGATCGCTGCCAGCCGGGGCTGAGCGCGGGGATGTCCACTGCGTTCCGGAGCTGGCCGATGTCCCGGTCGGGTAGGTAGAGCAGTGCGTCGATCGCGGCGACGCTCATGCGGTGTCGACCGATCCGGGTGCGGATGATCTCGTCGCCGGCCTGCACGTGACCTTCGGTGATGACCCGGAAGTAGAACCCGGGCCGGTGGTGGGCAACGAGCAGTGCCGGCATCTCGGGTTCACCCAGGCGCATTCCGACCCGATAACAAGTGACGCGTGGCTGAGTAACCTCGAACTCGGCGTCACCGATGCGATAGCGGTCACCGATGTGCACCTCGTCGTCGGGTAGGCCGTCGACGGTGAAGTTCTCACCGAACTGACCGTATTCGAGTTCGTCGCGACCGAGTTGACGCCGCCAGAAGTCGTAGGACTGACATTGGTAGACGAGGACGGCACGTATTTCGCCGCCGTGACCGTCGAGGTCGCCTTGACCGTCGCCGTCGATGTCGAGCGTGCGGACCATACGTGGACCGTCGACGGGGTACTTGAAGATGCCCGTGTGGACGGTCCGTCCTTGCCAGGGAACGTCTTTCGGCATACCGACGTTGAGTGACCGTAGGCGTGCCATTGTGCGACCCCTTACTGTTTCGCGCGGAACAGATTGCCGGAGGTGTCCATCGTTCGCGCCCTAGCCATCGCGATGAGCAGCTTCGTCATGTCGCAGAACATCCTATATCCGACTGTGATCTGCACCACTCCCGGCCCGATGGTCATGAAACAGCTTTCCGATCGATATCCGCGGCCGCGGAAGGAGGTCGGGTCTGAGCGGATCGGCGGATCGGTGTGCGTTGCGGAACGAGCACGGTCAGGATGGCACCGACGACGGCCGGCGCCGCGAAAGCCGCCAGTTGCCAGTTGGTTCCGGTCCCGATCGCGACGAGAACGCCACCGTAGGTGGGGCCGACGATCGCCCCGATCCGGCCCACACCCAAGGCCATACCCAGTCCTGTGGCACGACTCGACGCGGGGTAGTGACTGCCGATGAACGTATTGAGAAGGATCTGGGTGCCGGTCGTGCCGACTCCGGCGAGCAACACCAACATGTAGACGACAACCAACGGCGGAGCGGTGGTCACGAGCAGTAGTGCGATCGCGGCGCACAGAAAGAATGCTGCCGTGACGGGTTTGATCCCGTACCGGTCGGCGAGCACCGCGCCGCCGAGGGCGCCGAGGGCGCCTCCGATGTTCAGTGTCAGGAGGAAAGACAGGGACGCGCCCAGAGGGTATCCGGCCGATCTCATCAGTGCGGGTAGCCAGGTCGCCACGCCGAACAACACCAGCAAACAGAGCAGGGTCGTGCACCAGAACAACAAAGTCGTGAGGGTGCGGTCGGTGCCGAAAAGTGCGCGTAATCCACGTTCTCGGCTGGACGTGGTGAGTGTCGGGGCGGCGGTGCGTTCGAGGCGATACCGGTCGGCAATCGCCGCCGCGGCGGCATGTTCTCCACGGGAAGCGAGGTAGGCGGGTGATTCCGGGAGATACGCGAGCATCAGGGGCAAGAACATCAGCGCCGGCACCAGGCCGGCGAGAAACATCGATCGGAAGCCGTGGGTGGGCACCAGCCACAGGGAAAGGACTCCGGCGAGTATGCCGCCGATGCAGGTGCCGACGAACCCCATGGCCACGGAACGGGCCCGGGCACGGGGTTCGGCGAATTCGATCAGTGTGGCGGCGGCTGTGGGCATGAGGACACCGGCGCCGAGTCCGACGGCGAAGCGTCCCGCCCCGAACACCTCGGGGGTGGGGGCGATCGCACACGCACCCATGGCTGTGGAGAACATGACGACGGCGGCGAGGAGAGTGCGGCGTCGTCCCCACCGGTCGGCAACTGCCGCGGCGAGGAGGGCTCCGACGAGCATGCCGATGCCGGTCAGCGAGCCCAGCATCCCGACGTCGGTGGCGTCGAGGTCCCACGGGGTGTATGTGAGCAGTGACGGAACCACTGTTCCGTACATCAGGAGGTCATAGCCCTCGAGGACCAGGGCCATCAGGCAGAGCCCGACGACGGGGGCTGCGGGTGGAATACGGGCACGCATCGGTTTCTCCGCTCGGAAGGTAGCCCAGACCAACGACCGCGGTGACCTCCGGAACATGTGAGGTCACTGCGGCGTGAGGTCCGGCAGAGGGTTGTGGTGGCTGTCTACGGGAATCTGGTTGCCAGCCACGCGCCGATGTCGGCGGCGGCGAGGCCGGCACCGGTGGGAGCGCCGTCGTGGATGGGTCCGCCGAAGTGGGTGCCGGCGACGCGGACGTGGGTTTTGTCCGTCGACCCGAGTGCATCGCACATCGTCTTGGCGTCGTCGGGGAAGCAGGCCTGGTCTCCGGTGAGTTCGACGAACAGTGTCGGTGCGGTCACCGTGGGGGCGCAGCGCAGGAAGTCGGCGTTGCTGCTGAGCCCGGACCAGGTCGACAACCAGGCATCCGGCGTGGAGAAGCGACCGAAGCCGACGAGTCCGTAGTTGGTCAGGTCGGGTCGCCGGCCGAACAGCGACCCGTAAGGGCGTTCGTTCGGGTTCAGCGAAAGATCGACGAATCGCAGGTCGGCGTCGGTGCGGTAGACGGTGAGGACGCGGGGCGCGAGGGCGGCGCGACGATCTCCCGGATCCGACGTGCTCTTGTACCGGCGGCGCGCGTCGGCGGCTTCGTCGACGCGTTGCCGGGCGACGGTGTCGAGGCGGGCGATGCGGTCGCGCTGCGCTTGGCGGTAGCGTGTGATGAATTCCGGTGAGTAGGAAGAACTGTGGGGCGGTTCGGCGAATCCATTCGCAGGATCGAACGGGTTCAGGTCCGGATCTGTCGAAAGCGGGTCGGATTCGTCGACGACCGACGGGTCGATCAGCCGCAGCAGGAGCGCACCCTGACCGGGGTGCGGTGCCATGAATATCGCCGCATCGGGCCGGGGCATCTCGGCCCCAGCCAGGTCGATGGGTCTGCCCGCGGGAGTATGGGTCAACCGCTCCCCCGGCGGCAAACCGGCTTGCTGGTGGTAGAACGCAAAGAGGGTTCCGCCGCCGGAATGGCCGAGGGTGACGACGTGGTCGAAACCCCTCTCCCGCAGAAACACTTGCCCGGCCGCGGCATCGAGCAAGGCTTGCTCGTGCACCAGCGCGATGTCGTTGTTGACCGATCGGGTGCCCTGCGTCCATACCGCGAACCCGCGGGCGAGCAGTTCGGGCACGAGCACGTGGTGAGTCAGATCCTGGCGCGGGTGCATCAGCGCGACGACGGTGTGCGCGCCGGGCACCACCCGTAGGACACCGGAGACCTTCGCTCCGTCGGCGGTGGCAAGTTCGTGCACCGACGTGACGGCGGTGTCAGGGGCCTGGGCGGCGTCGATGTACCGTCCGGCGCCGAGCCGTTGGGTGCTCTCGCTCATTGCGGCTCAACCCTCATGGCGTCCTTGTCCCACTGCGTGATTCGGGACCCCGCCAGTCCGGCGACGCTGCTGTACCAGACGGCGTGGCGGCAGCCGGTGGCGCGGCGGTCGATGACGATGGCCGAGTCGGAGACGATTCGGAAGTAGGGCCCGACGTGGTCGACAGTGACCGCCGGGTTGCGACCGGCCACCTCGGCAACAGCCGTGTTCTCGGGGACGTCGAGGACGAACAGGGTAGTCATCGGGTCGCCATCTCCTTCGATTCCTGCTCCTGCTGCCAGGCCGCTGCCCGTTCGGTGATCAGTTCGGCTTTGCGGGTGAGCAGCGCGGCCATGCTGGGATCCGGTCCGGTCACCACGTCGACCAGGGCGTCGATGGTGAGATTGGCGTCGAGGTCTTCCTGCGCGGTGACCGGGCGTAGCGCCCTGGTTATTTCGATCATGTAGCCGTTGGGGTCGTGTGTGTAGATCGACTCGATCGTCTCGTGCTGGATCTGCATCTCCACCGGCCACGAGCTGTGGTCCAAGCGCCGCCGGTATTCCATCAGGTCGTCTTCGCTATCCACGTGGATTGCCAGGTGGCGGGAGCGGATGAAGAAGATGGGTACGTCCTCGGCGAAACGGGAGTACGAGTCGCCCTGCGGGCCGCCGTCGAACGGTTCGAGGCCGAAGTAGTAGAAGAATGCCAATCGGTCGTCGTTGCCGATATCGAAGAAGAAATGGATGAAGTCGGGATGTTTCTCCGGGCCCCAGCCGGCCGCGCAGATCGAGTGCACGACTGGGAACCCGAGAACGTCACGGTAGAACGTGACGGTCGCGGCGGGGTCGAATGTCGGGTAGGCGACGTGGTCGACGCCCTTGACCGTGTGTTGCAGTTCGGACATGGTGAACTCCAATGGTTTCGGGGCTACTGAAGGGCGGCGGCCTGAGCGTTGGCACGCAGGAGACCACCGGCTCCGGGGATGTCGACCGGAAGATCGAGGGCCCTCAGCAGGCTGTAGACACCGGCGGTGGCCGCCGAGAGGACGGGCAGCCCGAACTCGTCTTCGGCCGCTTGGACGAGGTCGAGTGAGGGCATCTGCACGCACGCGGAGATCACCAGCGCGTCGGCTCCGGCGCGGTCGAGCGATCGGGCAGCGTCCATGACCCGGTCGCCGGGGATACAGCCGACCTCCGCGTTGTCGGCGACCTCGAGTGCTCGCCAGTCCGATACCTGAATTCCTTCGGCCTCGATGTACGCGACGACCTGCTCGGCGAGGGGACGCAGGTAGGGGGTGACCAGAACGATCCGTTCGGCGTGGATGGCGTGGAGTGCTTCGACGAGTGCGCCTGCGCTCGAGCGGATCGCCGCTTCCGAACCGCCGGTAGCCAGTTGCTCGGCAATCAGCCCCTCCACCCGCTGATGCTCTCCGGGTCCCACCGACATCAGCGCGACCAGGCACGCGTAGAGAATGGCGTCGACCCCGGCATCACCGAGTTCGAGGATGCATCGCTCGCGTTGGGCGTTCATCGCCCGTAGCTGTTCCGGGGACACGGACTGCATCCGCATCCGGCTCGAGTGAAACGAGAACCGCGCGTCCGCATGCCGGTTGAGCAGTGCCGGCATTTCCGTCTCGACGGTCACATTCGAACTCGGTACGACGAGTCCGATGCGATGAATGCCCATGTTGTGGCCCTTCTGGTGGGAGTCGGACATAGATTTACGCCCATGACGAGTATTCGACGCCAATGATGATTCGTCAACCCCCGAGTGATCGAAGCGTGGGTTCGCCGCAACTTCCCCCACCTCCGTGACGGCACTCACAGTTGCCTCTTGACATGTCATCATTCACGTCGAATACTCGACACAGACGTAAGGAGTGTTCGAGGATGACCTCACACCGCCCCCTGAATTTCCCCCAGCACGAAGGAGCGCAGCTGCAATGGCATATGTGATCGGAGTGGACGTCGGTGGCACGTTCACCGACGCGGTATTGGACGACGATGCGGGCACTGTTCTCGCCGCGAAGGCCCCCTCGACACCGCCGGACTACTCCCGCGGCGTGATCGACGTCCTCGAGGTACTCGCCGGGCAATTGGGCTGTCCGATCGAGGAAATGCTGGCAAACACCCACCACATCGCACACGGCACCACGTCGTCACTCAACGCGCTCGTCATGGGCAACGTGCCCCCGGTCGGCTTCCTCACCACCAAAGGCCATCGCGACTCCATCTACATCATGAACGTCGAGGGCCGATACCTGGGCGGCTCACCGGAGCAGTTGCAAAATGTCATGGGGCAGAGCAAGTCTCATGGCCTGATACCGAAGAAGCATGCCCTGGAAGTCACCGAACGACTCGACCGCGACGGCAACGTCGTCGTCGCACTCGACGAAGAATCCGCCCGTCGATCCATCCGCACGCTTCTCGCCGACGGCATCACCGCGATCGCGGTCTCCCTGCTGTGGTCGTTCCGCAACCCGACGCACGAGCAGCGCATCCGCGAACTCGTCCACGAGATCGACCCGACGGTGTTCGTGTCCCTGTCGAGTGAGGTGAGCCCACGCATCCGCGAATTTGCCCGCAACGCGACGACAATCATGAGCACCCAGATCGGACCGGGGCTGCGTGACTACCTCGGTTCACTGGAGTCCGAGCTGCGGGAACGCAAACTCGCCGGACCCCTGCTGGTGATGCAGAGCAACGGCGGCGCCGTCGCAGCCGCCGAGGCACCGAAGAACGCGATCAGCACCGTCGGCTCGGTGCTGACCGGTGGCGTGGTCGGTGCGGTGTCCCTCGGCAAACAACTCGGCCACCGCAACATCATCGCCACCGATGTGGGCGGGACCACCTTCCTCGTCGGCCTCGTCGTCGACGGCGAGCCAGTCCGGGCGTCGAGCACGATCATCAACCACCACCCGATCAACGTTCCCACCCTCGAGGTACACGCCATCGGTTCCGGCGGCGGCGCCATCGCCTGGGTCGACCCCGGCGGCAATCTCCAGATCGGCCCGCACAGCGCCCAGGCCGTCCCCGGCCCGGCCTGCTACGGCCAGGGCGGCATCGAACCGACCAACGCCGACGCGAACCTGGTTCTCGGGATCCTGCCCGAACACGGGCTCCTCGGCGGCCGTAAACCGCTGGACAAGGACCTCGCGCGGGAAGCGATCCGCACCAAGATCGCCGAACCCCTCGGGCTGTCGATCGAAGACGCGGCCGCGGCCATCTACGCCGTACAGAACGCCCAGACCGGTGACCTGCTGCGCAAGACGGTGGTCGAGGCGGGACACGACCCCCGCGACTTCGTGCTCTACGCCTTCGGCGGTGCCGGCCCAGCCCACTGCGCCGCCTACGCCCGCGAGGTCGGTGTCAGGGAAGTCATCGTCCCACTCGGCCAGGTGGCCTCGGCGTTCTCCGCCTACGGATTGGCCTCGTCCAACATCGTCCTCGCCGCCGAACTGTCCGACCCTGCCGCCATGCCGCTCGATCCTGCCCGTGCCGAGCGCAACTTCGCCCAACTCGAGTCCCAGGTCCTCGAGCAACTCAACCGGCAGGGGTTGACATTCACCGGGGTGGAGATCGAACGCGAAATCGACATGCGCTACACCATGCAACTTGCGGAGGTAGCGACAGCGGTACCTGCCGGTAGCCTCGACGCCGCCGGTATCCACGCCGCGTCGGACCTCTTCGAGCAGCGGTACGCCGAACTGTACGGAAAAGACAGCGGTTTCCGTGAGGCCGGAATCCAGGCCATCACCTACCGTGTCCGGGCCACCGGCCTCCTGCCGTTCTCCCCTACCCTGCCGGAGGTCAAGTCCGCGGACTCCGCCGATCCCACACCGGCACACATCGGAACCCGAAAAGTGTGCCTGGACGGCCGGATCGGGTACGTCGACACCGACGTCTACGACTACAGCAAGCTGCTCGCCGGACACGTCCTGCACGGGCCGGCCATCATCGAAGTCCCCACGACCACCGTCGTCGTTCCCGACGACACCACCGGCACCGTCGACCGCCTCGGCAACCTCACCATCGCCGCCCAGTAGGAGCACCGAAGATGACCATGCAAATCCCCGGCTCCGAAATCTTCTCGAGCCGACCGATCGACCCCGACGCACTGGCGCGATCGCTGCCCCCGACGCTGGCAGTCCACACCGTCAGCCAGGAGCACATCGACAACCTCGACCCACTGACCTACGAGGTCGTCCGGCACCGGCTGTGGTCGGTCACCGACGAAATGGGCGAAGCACTCAAACGCATGTCCGGCTCCCCCATCGTCACCGACGCCAACGACTTCGACTTCGCGATCAGCGACGAAATCGGGCAGGAAGTGCAGGTAGGCCTGTACAACACCATGCTCGTCGGGGCGGTCGACCTCGCCATCTACTGGACCCTCCAGCACCGCGCGACCAACCCGGGCATCACCGAGGGCGACATGTTCCTGTGCAACGATCCGTGGGTCGGCGGCGGACTGCACCAGAGCGATGTGATCGTCTATCAACCAATCTTCCACGAGGGCAAGCTCTTCGCCTGGACCAGCGCCATCTGTCACGAACCCGATCTCGGCGGATCCGGGCTCGGCTCGTTCGACCCCTCTGCCCAGGACGTGTTCTCCGAGTCGCTGCCGACACCCCCGATCAAGGTGGTCCGCGACTACGAACTGCAACGCGACGTCTCCGACGCCTGGGTGCGGCGCTCGCGGGTGCCCATGCTCGTCGGACTCGATCTCCGCGCGAAGATCGGCGCCAACACCGTGGGGCGCAACCGACTGCTCGCGGTGATCGAGCAGTATGGCGCCGACACCGTCAAGGCCGTGATGAAGCGAATGATGGCCGACGCCGAGGGACGTCTGCGCGGCAAGCTCACCTCGCTGCCCGACGGAACCTGGAAGGCCACCGGCTATCAGGATCAGTCACACACCGGCGACCGCGGGATCCACAAGATCACCGTGGCCATGACCAAGACCGCCGACCACCTCACCTTCGATTTCACCGGCACGGATCCGCAGACCGGCGTCATCAACTGCACTTACGCAGGCATGCGCGGCGGAGTCATGCTCGCCCTGCTTCCGATCCTCGCCGGGGACATCCCCTGGTCCGCGGGCGGACTGATGCGCTGCTTCGACCTGGTCTCCGAAGAGGGCACGATCAACAACGCCACCTTCCCCGCCGCGGTCAGCCGCGGACCGATCGGCCCCGCCTGGCTCACCGGCACCCTGATCGCCGAATGCCTGTCGCAGATGCTCGACCGGTCGGTCGATCTCGGCACGAGCGTGCAGGCCGCGTGCTGCGGCACCTGGGACACCGCCGTGATCGCCGGTCTCGACGAACGCCCCGAACAGTCGGTGCCGTTCCTCAACATCATGATGGAGCCGATGGCCGGCGGCTACGGGGCCCGCCCCACCGCCGACGGCATGGACACCGGTGGCCTCTTCTGCATCCCGATGGGCCGCATCCCGGACACCGAAATGACCGAATTCCTCTACCCGCTGCTCACCCTGTGGCGCCGCGAGGAACCCGACTCCGGCGGACCCGGACGCCAGCGCGGTGGTGTCAGTGCCTCCATCGCCATCACCCCCTACGGCACCAGCCTGCCGATGGGCCTGGTACTGGCGTCGGCGGGCAAGGCCGTCGCCCAGAACAACGGTCTCGCAGGCGGATACCCCGGCAATACCGGCGTGGAGGTCCTCGCCCGCGGCACCGACATCGTCGAACAGTTCGCGGCCGGCCGCATCCCCGACGCCCTGGACGATCTCGGCGGCGGCCGCGAACTCGGAGCCTGCTACGCCGAGAGCTACGTGGCACCCGGTGAGGTGCTGTACATGCACTGGCAGGGCGGCGGCGGCTACGGTGATCCGTTGCTGCGCGACCCGGCCGCCGTGGCAGCCGACTTCCGTGAAGGCAAGGTCACCGAAAACGGTGCCGAAACCGTCTATGGAGTCATCCTCTCCGGCGGAGATGCCGATGAGATCCGGACCTCGGATCGGCGGGACGAGATGCGCACGGAGCGTCGAGACCGCTCCGGGACTACTCGGTCCGATGCCCCCGTGCTCGATCTGGCCGGGGCACGCAGACTCGACGACAACCTGGCGGAGGTCACGATCGGGGACACCCGCGCGATCGCCTGCGCCCAGTGCGGACGCCTCCTCGGAGACGACAAGACCAATGCTGCGCTGGACCTCGCCCGGTTCGAAGGTCCCTCCTCGACCGCCGGACCACAGGTGACCTCCGATCCGCGCGAGTACGTCGACGCCCCCGTCGTCTTCCGGCAGCTGTGCTGCCCCGGTTGCTGGACCGCTGTCTACTCCGGCATCGTCCCCGCCGATCACCCCGATCACGCCCTGGACATCGCCCGCCTCCTCCCCGCGGTAGCGGAGCGATAATGTCGGCGAACCCCGTGATGACACTGGATGCAGGAGGACTGCGGTGACCTTCTCGGATTGGGGCGGACGCCTCGTCACGTTCCCCGCCGACCGGGCCGGGCACTACCGCGAAAGCGGGATGTGGAGCGCCGATCCCACCGGGCGGCGACTGCACCGGATCGCCACCCGGTTCCCGGATCGAACGGCGGTGATCAGTGCGGAGGGTTCGATGAGCTTCGCCGAACTGGACCGTCGGACCGACCAGATCGCGGCCGGACTGATCCGGCTCGGGCTCGACCGACTCGATCCGGTCATCTTCCAGCTGACCAATCGCCTGGAGACCGTCCTTGCCTGGTACGGCTGCCTCAAGGCCGGCCTGGTTCCCGTCGCGACTTTGGCCGCGCACCGCATGCACGAGATCGGGCACGTCAGCCGCAAGGTCGGCGCCGTGGGGCATATCGTCGAGGCCCGCACCGCGGGATTCGATCTCGTCGAGTTCGCACGCGAACACGCCGCCGGGCATCCCAGCATCCGGCACATCATCAGCGTCGGCGACGAGGCGGGCAACGATCAGCCAGGCGTGACCCGACTGGAAGACATCGGTCGCGAGACCGATCCCGCCGCAGCCCGTGCCGTGGTCGAACAGATAGAAGCGCAGATCGACCCACTCGACGTCGTCGCGTTCCAGCTGTCCGGCGGTACCACCGGTGTGCCCAAGGTGATTCCGCGCATCCATGCCGAATACTGGAACAACGCCCTGCTCTACGCACAACGACTCGGCTGGGACGAACACAGTCGCGTGGCACACCTGATACCGATCATTCACAACGCCGGAATCTCGTGTGGGCTGCACGCGGCGCACTCCGTCGGCGCCTGCCTGGTACTGGCCACCGCTGACGCTCCCGCGGCGTTCGAGTTGATGGCACGGTCGGAGGCGACCGAAGTCCTCATCGGGCACGGCCACTACCAGGCGGTGCTGACCCCGGACTTCGACAAGGCCCGCGCGTCTCTCGGACGGGTCGTACTGTCGGGTGCCAAGGTTCCACCCGAACTGTTCGAACGAGTCGACGACGGTGCGGGGCATTGGGCCGGCCAGCTGTTCGGCATGTCCGAAGGGCTGCTGACGGTGACCCCGATCGACTCCCCCACCCACGCTCGCCTGACGACCGTGGGAACCCCGATCGCGTCCGACGACGAAATTCGTATCCTCGAGCCGGGTACCGAGATAGATCTCCCCGACGGCGGCGTCGGAGAACTGTGCTGCCGCGGCCCATACACGATCCCCGGCTACTTCGATGCCCCGGAGCACAACCGGGATGCCTTCACCTCCGACGGCTTCTACCGCACCGGTGACCTCGCCGCGATCACCGTCATCGACGGCGAGCGGTACCTGTCGATCGAGGGCCGAATCAAGGACCTCATCAACAGGGGCGGGGAGAAGATCAACGCGGAGGAACTCGAATTACTGCTGCTCGAGCATCCTCGCGTCGCCAATGCGGCGGTAGTCGCCATGCCCGATCCCCGACTCGGGGAGAAAACCTGCGCATATCTGGTGGCCACCGACGAAGAGCCGTTGTCGATGAAGGCCGTTCAAGAGCATCTGGCCCGGCTCGGCGTCGCCAAGTTCAAGTGGCCCGAACGGCTCGAATGGGTGACATCCTTGCCGCACACCAATGTGAACAAGATCGACAAGAAGCGGCTGCGTGCCGAGATAGCCGCGAAAGTGCTCGCCGAAGCCGATGCACGCGGCGCGGTCGTCTAGAACCACGTGTTCCGTTCTGGATCAACACCTTCGGGGCATGTCCACACGGGCATTCCCCCGAAGACGACCACCTTCCAGATGACATCGACCGCACACGTCACATTGACTGTTCGACATAAACGTCGAATACTTGACTTAAACGTCACACAGACTGGAGTTTTGCCATGAATCTCGCGCGAGTCGCAGTTCTCGGAGGTGGACCCGGCGGTCTCTATGCCGCAAGACTGCTCAAGCTCAGCCATCCGGACGCCGAGGTGACCGTGTACGAACAGAGCGCCCCGGACAAGACATTCGGATTCGGCGTCGGCCTCGCCTCCCGCACACAGCGCAATCTTCGCGAGGCCGATTCGGCATCGCTGGAGGCCATCGTTGCCGCTGCACACCCGCACGACATGTCGATGCAGGTCGGCGAGCACATCGCCCGGCTGCAGAGCGGCGACCTCCTCGCGATCGCGCGTACCTCCCTGCTCGAAGTGCTGCAACAGCAAGCCCGACAGGCCGGTGTCCGCCTGCACTTCGGCGAACGCCGGGACATCGGCGACCTCGACGCGGACCTGATCATCGCGGCCGACGGCATCAACAGCGGAACGCGCACAGAGCTCGCAGACCGCTTCGATCCACACATCGACACCGGCACCGGGCTGTACCTCTGGTGCGGAACCGATTTCGCTCTCCCGAGCGCCATATTCACACCGGTCACCACCGAACACGGCACGTTCGTCGCGCACGCCTACCCCTACGCGCCGGACCGCAGCACCTTCCTCATCGAAACCGACGAGGACACTTGGCGGCGAGCAGGATTCGACGTATCCACCGAGCAGACAGCACCACTCGACAGTGACGAAACCTCACTGCACTACCTGCAGGCAGCGTTCGCCGACACTCTGCAGCACCACCGGCTGATCGGTAACCGCACCCGCTGGATGCGCTTCCGGACCATCTCGTGTGGGCATTGGCACAGCGGCAACGTCGTACTCCTCGGCGACGCCGCCCACACCGCGCACTACTCCATCGGCTCGGGCACCAAGCTGGCCATGGAGGACGCCATCGCCCTCGACCAGGCACTCACCGCCTCCCCGAACATCGAGGACGCGCTCGCGCACTACGAACGAACCCGCCGCCCCGCCGTCGAATACCTCCAGCACATCGCGCACCGCAGCGAACTCTGGTGGGAGTCCTTCCCGCAGCGGATGAACCTACCCGTCGAACAGCTGCTGATCGCCTACATGACCCGCGCCGGAAAGGTCAGTCTCAGCCGATTCCACGACACCGCCCCCACGCTCGTGCGGAAGGGCCTGGCGAACTACGCGGACGTGCCTCCCGACGCGATCCCCGACACCGACATCACGGACTGGACGATCGGGCAACCACTCGCCCACGGCGACCGCCGATTCGAGCACCGGATCGCACCGGCGGACCTGCGCGACGCCGCCACCACCACAGTGCTCGATATCGACTTCGAGTCCGCCTGGGGTCCGGAGGCCACGGCACTCATCGAGACCGCACCAACCGCGCGAACTCTCTGGCTCACCGGCCCAACCACCCGCTCATCGCTGCTCGGCAGGCTCGACTTCGCCGAACGCCTCGGTCACCGCACAGACGCACTCGTCGTCGTCGAGGCCCCCGGTTCCTGCCGCGCAGATGTCGCAGCAGGTTTGGCCAGCGTACGGATGCACCTCGCGTTCTTCAGTGATCCCGCGACGTCGGACGCTGATCCGGCGCTTTCCGGGTTGCGGGTCTCGACATGAGTACCCGACCAGCGACCGGCGCCCGTTATCCTTCGGACATGACAAGCGAGGAGGCCCCGAACGAGCGCCGACCCCGAGGCCGGGGCAAATCCCGTTCCACCGATCAGGCTGCGACCGAAACCGCGGGCATCCGCAGCAACCCTCGCCGTGAGCTGGTGGAAAAGCAGATCATCGAGCAAGCCACTCGACTGTTTGCCGAACGAGGATTCGCGAGCACCACGCTGCAGGACATCGCCGACGCAACCGGCCTGACACGGCCGGCCCTCTATCACTACGTGGCCAACAAGGACGAGCTCCTCTCCCGCCTGGTCAGCGAGAGCACCGAGACACCGGCCGCGCTGCTACACACCATCAACGAGCGCACCGATCTGGGTCCGACAGAAAAGCTCCGCGAGATGGCCACCGCCATCGCACTGCATCAGGCGCAGGCTCCGGATCGATTCCGGTTGATCATCCGTTCGGAAGCCGAATTACCCGAAGACATCTCACGCAACTACGAGCAGAGCCGTCGACACGTGCTCAAGGAATTCATCCACGTCGTCGAAGACGGTATCCGCACCGGTGAGATGCGACCGGTCGACCCGCGAACCGCAGCTCTGGCCGTCATCGGCATGCTGAACTGGATCGCCTGGTGGCATCAGCCGGGAAACGCAGACGACGACCGAGTCATCGCCACTCAACTCGCGGACATGGCGGTACGCTCGTTGGTCCACCAGGACCCGCAGTCGGCGAGCCCGGAAGGTCCCGCGCGAGCGATCGCGATGATTCGCCAGGACCTGAACTACCTCGAACGGCTGCTCGACGAACCACGCCCCGACTGACCGCGCTCGACGGCAACGGCCCCGGTCCTGACGGAGGTCACGCGCGTCGCAGCGCCAGCACGGGGATCGTCCGGATGCCCGCCGTCTTCTCCGCATATTCGGCAAAGCCGGGATACCGGCGCGCCTGCTCGGTGTAGATCCGATCCCGTTCGTCACCGGTCACCTCGACGACAGTCACCGGGTACTGCTCGGTGCCGCGTTCGACCTCTGCCTCCCCTGCACTGACGAGGTTGTAGTACCAGTCGGGATTGGTCGGGGCACCGGCCTTGGAAGCGAAAACGTAAATCGTGTCCGGACCTTGCTCATCGGGTAGATACATCATCGGGCTCACCCGATCGCGCCCAGTCTTTCGGCCCCGGTGGTGAACCAGCACCACCGGGGCGCCCTCGAACGGGCCACCCACTCGGCCCTGGTTTGCCCGGAATTCGGCAATGATATTCGCGTTCCAGTCGTCGGGGGTGCTCATCCTGGGAATTGTCCTAGGCCGGCACCGGAACGGGGGGCATTTCCGGTCGAATGACGTCGTCTCGTGTCGCACTCTTTCCGCTGACCGCGATGGCGACCATTCCGGCACCGCCAATCCGACGCCACGCACATGCAGGCGTCGTCGCCATCAGGCCCTTGTGGAAAATCAGTCCTGTTTGGGCACCCAGTGGTCGGTTGCGAGCTCGTAACTCTGTTTGAGCTCCCCGTACGCCGCTCGTTGGGCCTCCTCGCCCTCGCCGTACCGCCGGACGGCCATCTCGTGGGCAGCCGCGAAGGCCGCCTGTACCTCCTTCGACGATCGCCGCAGTGTCTGTGGGAGCTCGGTTCGGTTCACCGCTCCACTCCTTCTCGGTCGTGGCCGTGACGTACCCCTCGATTGTCCGCCCGGGACCACCGCGGCGGAACCGGGTTGACCCGGTTTTCCGATGTCGGCCGCGGGGCGCCCGCAGGCAGGGTCTGCGCAGCGCACCCGACACCGAGAATCACAGGCATCGAAGCGGGTCTCCACGGTGGCCTGCCAACGGTGTAGACCGGGGAAACACCTGGCACCGATCACCGGTATGGGTAACAATGACCTCGGAAAACACACAGCGACGCCAATTTCATTCTCGCCGAAGGGAAGTCCGCACCAGAGGAGACTCGATGCCTGTTTCGCCACACACATTGTTACAGCACGTCCAGGATCGCACCACCGACCTACGCCGATGGTTGGATACCGGCGAGAACACCGCCGTCCTGACGGCGTACCTGCGCGACGAACCCGTCGACCACCGTTGGCTCACCACCTACCAACGACTCACGCACGACCTGCTGAGAGCGGTCGACCATGCCTGCCCGTCCAGGGCGCCGCACGAAACCCAGACGCCGAACGCCGGCCGGCCGCCGGACCGTCGATGAACGACGACCAACGCCGGGCTCTCGAGCACGTACGCGACACCTGCGTCATGCTGCACAGCTTCCTGACCACCCACCCGAGCGACCGACCGCCCGAACAGGTCCGATCGGCCACCTTCGAACAGCTCACCGACGACCTCCTCGACGCCGTCACCGCAGCGCAGAACGCAGGAGTTCCCGAACAACGCATCTTCGACAGCATGTGACAACCGTCCGCCGGCCCGGTCCGTGGCAGAAGCCCCTACCGGGATCGAGGTTCGGCTCTCTAGCCGGTACCGGGCGAGGAATGCGCTTTGCCGGATGCAATACCGGCTCGTATTCCGATTGCTCCGGCCTCTCCACGGTTGGCGCCCTCGAGTTTCTTGAGCACGCTCGCGACGTGAAACTTGATCGTGCGCTGGCTGATCCCGAGTTCCTCGGCGATGGCGCGATTGCGTTTGCCGACCGCGAGGTGCGCGAGGACTTCGAGCTCGCGGGGGTTCAGGGTGGACAGCAGGTCCTCGTCGGGGCGGGCGGCGCGCGGATCCAACGGGATGGTCAGCGTCACGCGACTCCCCCACCCGGCGATGGATTCGATGTCGATCCGGCCGCGCAACGTGTGCAGGCGTCCGGACAGTTGCCGAGTCAGCGCGTTGCGGTCGATGGCGCCGAGCCCCCGGTCGCGAACCTCGATCAGAACGTTGTCACCGTCGCAGTCCCACGCGATCCGTAGCCGGGGCAGCACGATGGCGCGGACCATCGCGCGTGCCGCATGCGCCACCTCACCAGGAAGCGGACGGCCGTCGGCCGGCGGGTCGACATAGTCGACTTCGACCTCCCGATGCCGCAACAGTGGCCGCAATTCGCCCTGCAACCGAGGAAGTGCCGGGACTCGCCGGTGAGCTGCGTGGTGGCGATGCCGGTGTGTAGCCGGCTTCGAGCTGCTCGATCTCGTCGTCGGTCAAGGTCAGGTCTACCGCTGCGGCTGCGTCGACGAGGTGATGGGGCTTGGTCGCGCCCACGATTGGCGCGGTCACCTGCGGGTTGCGCATGACCCAGGCGAGGGCGACTTGGGCCATGGGCACGCCCCGTTCGTAGGCGACCTTCTCGACGGCGTCGATGATGGGCCTGTCGCGGTCGCCGTGGCCGGCGAAGAAGCGCTCGGCAGCGGCATCGTCTGCGGATCGGGTCGTGCCCGCCTGCCCGAACGAGCGGGTCAGCCGGCCTTTGGCCAGCGGGCTCCACGGGATCGATCCGACGCCCTGATCGGCAAGCAGCCCGAACATCTCACGCTCCTCCTCCCGCTGGAGCAGGCTGTACTGGTTCTGCATGGACACGAACTCGGTCCAGCCATGCAGGCGGGCGGTGTACTGCATCTTGGAGAACTGCCACGCCCACATCGAGGACGCGCCGATGTAGCGGGCCTTCCCGGCTCTGACGACGTCGTGCAGGGCCTCCATAGTCTCCTCGACCGGAGCGTCGGGGTCGAACCGGTGGATTTGGTACAGGTCGACGTAATCGATGCCGAGACGGGTGAGGGTTCCGTCGATCTGCTCCATGATGGCCTTGCGGGACAGCCCTCGCCCGCCGGGGCCGTCATGCATCGGGAAGAACAGCTTCGAGGCCAGCACGAACTGCTCCCGCGAGGCGAGCTTCCGCATCGCGCGCCCGACGATCCCCTCCGAGGTGCCATGCCCGTAAACGTTCGCGGTGTCCCAGAACGTGATCCCCAAATCCAGCGCCTGCCGCAGGAGCGGTTCGGCGGCGTCCTCGTTCAACGACCATGGGTGTCCGCCCGGAATCGTGGGATCGCCGTAGCTCATGCAGCCGAGCACGATCCGGCTGACGTTCAATCCGGTCGATCCCAGTCGTCCATACTCCATGTCGATTGCTCCTTCGCGGTGGCTTTCACCGCCACGTGACTTCAGATAGGTCGGGGACGCAGATTGGCATCCTCGGATAGTCACGCGATCGGGATACCTGGGTCAGCGGCCGACGAGGCCGAGGTGAAACTCGTTGTATCGGTCGCCGTGCACGCCGACCCGGCGGGCGAGGGTGTCGAGATCGGCGATCTCGTCGGCCGACAGCGGCACGCCGGTGGCGCCCGCGTTCTCCTGGATGCGCGCGGTCCGGCGCGTTCCGGGAATCGGCACGATCCAGCGCTGCTGCGCCAGGAGCCAGGCCAGGGCGATCTGGCCCGCGGTGGCGTCCTTTGCCGTTGCAAGCTGTGCGACGTGATCGACGAGAGACTGATTTGCTGCCCGGTTCTTTTCACTGAAACGTGGAATGCTCGCACGCACGTCCCCCTCGGCGAAGGTCGTGCGGGTGTCGACCGTGCCGGTGAGGAATCCCTTGCCGAGCGGGCTGAACGGAACGAAGCCGATGCCCAGCTCCGCCAGGGTCGGGAGCACCGCGGCCTCCGGGTCGCGTGTCCACAGCGAGTATTCGCTCTGGAGTGCGGTGACGGGCTGGACGGCGTGTGCGCGGCGGATGGTGGCGGCGGAGGCCTCGGAGAGGCCGAAGTGGCGTACCTTGCCTGCGGCGATCAGTTCGCCCACGGTGCCAGCGACATCCTCGATCGGCACGTCCGGATCGACGCGGTGCTGGTAGAACAGGTCGATCGCATCGGTGCGCAATCGGGTGAGGGATTCGTCGGCGACGCGGCGGATCTGCTCGGGCCTGCTGTTCAGTCCGGCGCTCTGATTGTTCTGGATGTCCCAGCCGAACTTGGTGGCGATCACGACATGGTCGCGGATGGGTTCGAGGGCTTCGCCGACGAGCTCCTCGTTGACGTACGGTCCGTATACCTCCGCGGTGTCGAAGAACGTGACGCCGTGCTCGACCGCGGAGCGCAGGACAGCGATCATGTCGTCCCGGCTGCCGGGGTTGGGTCCGTAGCTCTGGGACATGCCCATCGCGCCGAGTCCGATCGCGGAGACTTCGAGGCCTTGGCCGAGGGTTCTGGTGTGCATGGTCAGACCTCCACTGTCATGTTGTGTGCGCGGGTGTAGTCGGTGTCGGCAACGTGTTCGAGCCAGGTCGTCGTCGTGGCCGGGTCGTCGCCGTTCTCGTGGGAGTGCCAGGCGGTGCGGGCACTGGGCGCGAACCAGACACAGGCGACGACCATCCGCCGGCCCGGCTCCTGCGGGGCAGCGATCGGGTCGACCCACATGTCGCCGGTGAACTGCCCGGAGGGTTCTTACCTGTCGGGTTCTGGGAAAGCTGTTTCATAGATTCGTCTCTTTCGGCGCAGCGGCCTGAGTCTTCTGCAGGTCGGTGTCTTCGTGTTGATGTGCGGTGGCGGCCCAGCTCGCCAGGAGACTGAGCCGTTCCTGGCTCGCTGAACCGGGCTCGGCGGTGTAGATGAGGAACGAGAGTCCGGGTTCGGCGGTCAGCTCCATGCCCTCGTAGGACAAGGTCAACTCGCCGACAACGTGATGTTGGAAGTTTTTGGTCCCCGAGCCGTGGCGGCGTACGTTGTGTGCTCCCCACCGGGTGCGGAACGCGTCACTGCGTGTGGAGAGCTCCCCGATGAGATCGTGCAGTTGCTTGTCGCGGGGGTCGCGGCCAGCCTCGGTTCGTAGGATCGACACGGTGATGTCGGAGGCGGCTTCCCAGTCGGGGTAGAACTCCTTGGCGCGCTCGTCGAGGAAGCAGAACCGCGCGAGATTGCCCTGCCCCGGCCCGTCGAAGACGCGATCGTAGAACGCGCGACCCAGCGCGTTGGTGGCAAGGATGTCCATTCGGCCATTGCGTACGAACGCGGGCCCGTGAGTGATCACATCCAGTGCCCGCGTGAGGCTCTCCCGGGCTACCCACCTCTTCGGATTGCGCCTGCGCACAGGTTGGGCGGCGCCGCCCGCGACGCGGGCCAAGTCGAAGAGGTGCTCACGTTCGGCGTCGTCCAGTTGCAGCGCTCGCGCGACCGCTTCGAGGACGGCATCGGAGACCCCGGCAAGGTTCCCGCGCTCGATCTTGGCGTAGTACTCGATGCTCACATCGGCGAGCATCGCGACTTCACTGCGTCTCAGTCCCGCCACACGCCGCTGCCCGGAGACGGTCAGACCTGCCTGCTCGGGGGTGAGGTTCGCGCGCCGGGACATGAGGAACTCTCGTGCTTCACTCCTGTTGTCCACGCCCCAAACGTTATGCCGATGCAGCCACGCAGGGGATGCCCTGCTGGTACACCCCTCATCAGAGACTCCCTCCGGGCCCGTTCTGAAGGTGTCATAGAACTTGCCGAGATTCCGCGACGGTGACGATGGCACCGAAAGAACACTTCGCCCGACCTTTCATGGCGTGGAGCATCTTTTGTGGTCGATGGCGTCTGTCGCGTCCCCGCCGAGCGCGGCCTCGGTGCATTGCTCACCGATCGCGACGCAGCACAACGGCATGAATTCGAAGGCGGTGCATGCGAGGAGTCGCAGCAGGAAACGAACTGAACAACCGACGAGGCATCCCCAGATGCCGGACGAGAGGAAACAAGCATGGCTGAGAACACAGGTACTGGCTGGACCGGTGGACAGAACGCGTTCGGTGACTTCGCCCCCGGACTCGTCCACTACACCGACAAGATCCTGTTCGACGAGGTGTGGGAACGGCCCGATCTGTCCAAGCGCGACCGCAGCCTGGCCACCGTGTCGGCCCTGCTCGCGATGGGCAACATCGACCAGCTGAACTTCCACCTCCCGTTCGCCCGCGACAACGGCGTGACCGAACAGGAACTCATCGAGACCATCACCCACCTTGCGTTCTACACCGGCTGGCCCAAGGCCATGTCCGCGATGACCGTCGCCAAGAACGCCTTCACCACCGAGGAGAACTGAACCGCATGTACGGAGCCGTCATCCACGCCCCCGGCGACGTCCGCTATGAACAGCGCGAGGACCCGCAGATCCTCGCCCCGACCGACGCGATCATCCACCTGGCCGCATCCTGCGTGTGCGGGTCGGACCTGTGGGACTACCGCGGCATCAACCCCGTCGACCAACCCACCCCGATGGGCCACGAATACGTCGGCGTCGTCGAACAGATCGGCAACGACGTCAACAACGTCAAGGTCGGTGACTTCGTCGTCGGATCGTTCTTCGCCTCCGACAACACCTGCGAGATCTGTCAGGCCGGTTACCAATCCCGCTGCGAGCACGTCGAGTTCGCCGGCGCCGGTGGTGCGCAGGCACACCTGCTGCGGGTCCCCCTCGCCGACGGAACCCTCGTCGCCACCCCCGGCATCCCCGATCCGGACCTGGTCCCGTCGTTGCTGGCCGCCTCCGACGTGCTCGGCACCGGCTGGTACGGCGCCGTCGCCGCCGAGGCCGGCCCCGGTAAGACTGTGGCCGTTGTCGGTGACGGAGCGGTGGGCTTGCTCGCCGTTCTCGCCGCCAAGCAACTCGGCGCCGACCGGATCATCGCCATGTCCCGCCACGAGCCCCGCCAACGGCTGGCCCTGGAGTTCGGAGCCACCGACATCGTCACCGAACGCGGCGACGACGGTGTCGCGAAAATCAAGGCACTCACCGGCGGACTCGGCGCGCACTCCGTGATCGAAGCGGTCGGGACACAGGAAGCGATGATGCAGGCCATCCGGTCGACCCGCCCCGGTGGGCATCTCGGTTTCGTCGGCGTCTCACACGGTGTGAACCTGCCCGGCGAAGAACTGTTCTACGCCGAGATCCACCTGCACGGCGGTCCCGCCCCGGTGCGCCGGTTCCTGCCAGACCTGATCGACCGGATCTGGCGACGCGAGATCGACCCGGGCAAGGTCTTCGATCTCACCCTCCCGCTGAGCGAGGTCGCCGAAGGGTACAAGGCCATGGACGAGCGCCGCGCCATCAAGGTCCTCCTCCAACCCTGAGTCTCTTCCACGGCCGAATTGTCGCTTCCCGTCCTCGGCACGGGCGGGAAGCGACGCTCTCTGCTCTGAGGAAAGCGAATCACAATGAAAGCCATCGCACTCGAGACCTACGGCGGACCCGACGTCCTCCATCCGGTCGATCTCCCGGACCCGCATCCCGGCCCCGGGCAGGTGCGTGTCCGGGTCCACGCCGCCGCTATCGCGCCGGTCGACACGATGCTCCGCACCGGACTGTTGGCCGAGATGAATGCTGGGCTGCACCCGCCGTTCGTGCCAGGCATGGAGGTCGCCGGCGTCGTCGACGAGGTCGGCGACGACATCGACCCGGCTCTGGCGGTCGAGGCCGGGCAGAAGGTCGTCGGATTCGTGGACAATCTCGGCGCACACGGCGGTTACAGCGACTACGTCGTCCTGCCCGCCGCGTCGGTCACCCGCATCCCAGAGGGGGCGTCCGCACCGGAGGCGGCGAGCTTCATCAACAACTCGATGACTGCGCTCAACGCGCTCGAGGCCCTCCACCTTCCTACAGGGGCGACACTACTGGTCACCGGCGCGGCCGGCTCGGTCGGCGGATACCTCGCCCAGCTCGCCCACCACGCAGGCCTCCGGGTCATCACCATCGCAGGCTCTGGGGACGACGACCTGGTCCGCTCGTTCGGCGCCGACCAGATCGTTCACCGCGGACCGGACGCCGCGCGCGAGGTCGTCGCGCGTGTCCCGGGCGGGGTGGATGCGGTCGCCGATGCCGCCCTACTCGGCGATGACATTGTCGGTGCGATCCGCGACGGCGGGCAACTGGCCACCTTCCGCCCCTACCACGGGGATCCAGGACGCGGGATCCGGGTGCACGGTCTGAACGTGCGGCAACGCGCGACCGACCATCCCGCAATCACTCACCTGCGCGACCTGGTCAATGAGGGCGTCCTGACCATGCGGGTCGGGACGGTGTTGCCCGCCGCCGAAGCACCGGAAGCGCACCGGCTTCTGGACGCCGGCGGGGTGCGCGATCGCATCATCCTCGAATTCCCCGTCCACGAACCCTCCGACGAAAGGACGACACATGAAACGTTGGCCGACCCCACACATTGAGCGGATCGTCGACGCCGACGACCTGCACATCGCACCCTTCCGCGCAGATGGCATCACGCCCGGCACCCCGACCTGGATCTGGTCCGTCGTGGTCGACGGGCGCCTGTTCGTCCGAGCCTGGAACGGCACCCGCTCCCGCTGGTACCAGGCCGCCATCGCCCAGCGGGCCGGGCAGATCACCACCGCTGGCGCAACCTACGACGTCGCATTCCACTCTGCCGACCCAGGACTGAAGGATCGGATCGACGCCGCGTACCGAACCAAGTACGCAGCCAGCAGTTACCTGCCACCCATGGTCGCTTCCGGCCCCCAGGCCGCCACCGTCGAAGTCACCCCGCGCCCCGCTCCACAAGCCTGAGCAGGACAAATCGCGTCCACCATCGACCCGTGTGAAAGGAACTCTTCCGTGCGATCAAAGCCCCTCGCCTTAGCATTCGTATTCACATTCGCCGCGACCTTGCCACTGCTGCTTGCCGCCTGCAGCACCAACACGACCGACGATGACACAGGGGCTCCTTCACCATCGACTGCACCGACTTCGCCATTGACACCCCGCGTACTCGACACGACGGCCTCCCATGACGCTGTAGGCACGACCGTCCGCTTCACCGCCGGTGACACGTCGATCCACGTCACCATGGCAGACAATCGGGCTGCCCAGGACTTCCTGTCGATGCTCCCGCTGACTCTCGAGTTCGAGGACTTCGCTGGCAACGAGAAGATCAGCTACCTGCCCCGCGAACTCGACCACGAGGAAACCGAAGGCTCAATCCTGAACCAGGGCGACTTCCTGTACTACATTCCCTGGGGCAACGTCGGATTCTGGTACACCGCCGAACCCAGCACCCACGCCGCCGACTCCGTCGTACTCGGCAGCTACGCAGCCAGCCTCGACGACCTCCAATACCTCGAAGGACGCGACGTCACCGTGGAAGCCCTCCCGTGAACGACCAGGCGACCCCTCCCCTCGGTCACACGTCAGGCAAGCCCAGCGCGACGCGTCGGGCTAGCACAGGCGGCCAAATGCCTCTCAAATCAACCACAACAGACGAATCGACTGGGAGGGCACGGCTTCGCCGGATGTCTGCCGCACGCTACCCAACAGCCACGCCCCTCCGTCCGGACACACCCGTCCTCGTTTCGACGTCAGCTGGTGAACAGTGGTTTACTCGATGAGTAAACACATGTTCACCATTGCTACGAGGAGTTCCGTGAGTCCGCCCTTCGACATCTCCGCGTCCGAGTCGTCGTCACGTAGCTGGATAGTGGTTGCGACGCTTGCCCTGACCGGCACCGTGGTCTCCCTTCAGCAGACCCTCGTCCTTCCGCTGCTTCCCGACCTTCCGGAGTTGCTCGGCACCACCGCCGACAACGTTTCGTGGCTTGTCACCGCGACCCTTTTGTTCGGTGCCATCTCGATACCGACCGTCACCCGCCTCGCCGACATGTTCGGGAAGAAACGGATGATGATGGTCGCGCTGGCGGCAATGGTGCTCGGCTCGGCACTCGGTGCGCTGAGCACCGATCTCGCGCTCGTGATTACGGCCAGGGCCATGCAAGGCGTCGGACTGTCGCTGGTACCGGTGGGTATCGCAATCATGCGTGATGAGCTGCCGCGAGAGCGTGTGCCGCTCGGCGTGGCGTTGATGAGCGCGAGCCTGGCCATCGGTTCGGGTGCCGGCCTGCCCCTGTCCGGGTTGATCGCGGCGCATCTGGACTGGCATGCCATCTTCTGGGTCACCGGCGTCGTTGGAATGGTCGTTCTCGCGGCAGTCTGGCGAGTGATCGACGAGTCTCCGGTACAGACCGGCGGATCCTTCGACTACCGCGGGGCGATAGTTGGGACGGTTGCTCTGACGGCCGTAATGCTTGCGGTGTCCAAGGGAGCGCACTGGGGATGGACCTCGCGTCTCACTATCGCTCTGGCGGCCGCCGGGGTGCTGTTGCTCATCGTTTGGGTACCCATGGAGCTCCGAGTACGCAACCCGCTGGTCAATGTCCGTGTCGCGGCGCGACCGCCTGTTTTCCTTGTCAACCTCGCCTCGTTGTTGCTGGGTTTTGCAATGTTCGCGAACATGCTGGTAACCCCACAGCTCCTACAGCTGCCGGTGAGCTCCGGCTACGGCCTCGGCTTCGACGTTCTGAGCACCGGACTCTGGATGGCCCCGATCGGGTTGATCTTCGGAGTGACGGCTCCGGTATCGGCGGTACTCATCCGCAGATACGGTCCCCAGATGACTCTGCTTGCCGGGGCAATGATCATGGCCGGTTCCTACGTCGCCCGGGTCTACCTGAGCGATAGCGTCTGGCAGATCGTGACAGGTGCGGTGCTGGTAGGAGCAGGGACATCCATGACCTACGCCGCGTTGCCCACGCTGATCATGCGCGCTGTGCCGGTGACGGAATCCGCATCGGCGAACGGCCTGAACACCCTGCTCCGGTACATCGGTACGTCGACCGCCAGCGCCGTGATGGCGGCGGTCACCACGATGAGCGTTCAACGTGTCGCAGATGACGTCTTCCCGAGCTTCGGAGCCCTCCTGCTGGTGTTCTGGCTTGCCGCCGCGGCCTCGCTTACGGCAGGGCTGATCGCGCTGTCCATACTCGGTTTGCGTGAAGCTCAAGAAGAGTCACCCGAACAACCGGGTCGCATTCGCGCCGCAGTGGCACGCGGCCGCGTGCTCAGCAAATCCGAACGACCCATCCGTCGCGCCGTCGTCACTGTTCTCACCCAATCCGGAGATCAGGTCGACTGGAGCCAGGTGGACTCAGCGGGCGACTTCTCGGTCGCCATTCCCGGATCCGGGCGCTACCTCGTAGTCACCGCCGCAGAGGGCTGGACTCCCGACTCCCGACTCGCAGACCTCGTCGCAGAAGCCAACATGGGCACAATCATCCTGAACGAGCGATTGACCATCACCGGCACGGTGACCGATCCGCGCGGCCCACTCGCAGGCGCTGTCGTCGTGCTGACCCGGCAGAGCGGCGAGGCCGTCGCTACCGCGAAAACGGGGCCGGTCGGTTCCTACGAGATGCCTCTTCCCCCGAACGGGAGGTACATACTTACTGCATTCACCCACATTTCGACCGTGGCGCGTGCGGTCACCGTCTGGGGAGGATCGCTTGTCCTCGATCTCGAACTGAACGAACCAACTGAGCTGGCCGCAACGACCGCGCGTGTCGACGAGGCTGTGGTGCAATGAGCCGGGCGAGAGACGCCGCTCTCGCGGCGGCCGCCGCGCTTTTTTCCGAACGCGGTTACAGCCAGGTCACCATTCGCGACATCGCAGCACTCGCGGAGTTGTCCCCCGCCATGGTGATGAAATGCGTTGGTAATAAACAGGAATTGTTTCTCGAAGTGGCTACGGTGGAACCGCTACCACTTCCTGCCTGTCCCAGTTCCGACCTCGGCCAGGCGCTTGTGCGCGATATATTCGACCGATTTTATGCCGACACGGTCGAACCCATGACACGGGCAATCATGCTCCGACTCACCGCGCCGGACCACCAGTCGGTGATACAACATTTCACCGGCGGTTACGTCGACCCGCTCACCGAGCGGCTCGGCGGGGACGTCGACGCACGACTGCGCGCCGAACTCGCAGTGAGCGCCCTCGTCGGTTTCGCTACCATGCTGAGAATCTTTGGTGCCGACGCCTGCTCACAGCGCAGCGACGAAGTGGTGCGCCGATACGGCAAGCTGGTGCAGCATCTACTCGACAGTTGACTGCACGGGCCGACTACTCCCCTACGCCGAGCGCGGCTACGGCGGGGTCGACGGGGTGCCGGAGCGTGCTCAGCCAGAATCCGCGCACACCTGGTACTCAATTGGGGTCCGCGGTGCGGCAAACGTCAACCGAACCGCGGCTTCCGCAACGGTACCGTGGGAACGTCAGGCGCACAGGCGAGAGATCACCAGACGTTCCCGGCGCTCGCTTCGGGCCTCAACCGAAAAGGAAAACACCTTTGCCAGCATTCTGTTTGTCGAATTCGGCGTAAGCTTCCTCTGCCTGGTCGAGGCGCCAGCGGTGACTGAAGAGGTCTGAAACTGGCAGATCTCGCTCGGTAATGAACTCCAGGCACCTGGCCAGCTCAACGATCGACAGCGTCCAGGACGTCATGATTGTTGCCTGGGTTCGCATCAACGAGCGGACATTGAGCTCGACCGGCGCGCCGCCCAGACCGAGGAAACACACTCTTCCCCATGGCTCGAGCGAGGCGAGCGCACTCGCTCCTGCTCGAGCGGCGCCCGACGTTTCAAGCACATGGGAGGCTCCACGCCCATTTGTCAGTTCCATGATCGCGTCATGCGGGTCCGTTGTGGACGCATCAACGGTGGCGGACGCTCCGAACGCGATCGCTCGTTCCAATCGTGTCGCCTCGACGTCGATGGCGATTACGCGTGCTCCCATCGCTGTGGCAAGCATCGTCGCCGACAACCCGACAGGCCCCTGTCCGAACACGATCAGTGAGTTGCCGCCTATGTTTCCCAGCCGCTGTATTGCTCCCCACGCGGTCCCCGTCCCGCATCCAATGGCGGCACCCGCTTCGTAGGACAGGGAGTCGTCAATCTTGACGACCGTCACTGCCGGAGCGAGCATATATTGTGCGTGTGAGCCGTTGGCATCCGCGCCATAGCGGATGGTGGTGCGTCGGCAGAGTTGGAACCAACCGGCCCGGCACTGGTCACATACGGTGCATCCCGCATAGTGATGGATTGTGACGCGGTCTCCGACAGCAGCGACACGCGGGTCGACGCCCGGACCGGTGGAGTCGATTGTTCCGCACGGCTCATGACCGACTATGCATCCGGATGGATCACTCGCGCGATACTGATGTAGGTCACTTCCGCAGAGGCCGGAGGCCTTCACCGCAATGACGACTTCGCCGGGGCCGGGTGTCGGTTTGGTGAACTCTCGTAGCTCGACTTCCTTGTGACCGGTGAATACCAGTCCTTGCATCGTGTTTCCTTTCGTATCTTGAAGATCTCAGTCTCGGATCTCGATATGTGCCTACCTAAGTCGTGGTCCGGGTTCGCTCAGACGATTCGGTGCGAACGTCGGATCGCCGTGATCGGGCGTCGCCGACCTCCGACGTGAGGTCGCGTCCAGCGTTGTCTTTGAGCAATAGCACGCACGCTAGGCTCAGAAGGCTGAGCAGGGACACCAGTACCCCGTACATGTAGGCGCCGAAAGCTTGGGTGATGGAGGCGGCGAACAGCGGCGGGATGGCGCCGCCAGCGATGCCGGAGAAGTTGTAGCTGAAACCGGCGGCGCTGTAGCGGTATTGGGTGCGGAACAGTTCAGAGAGGAACGCGCCCAGCGGACCTGTCGCCGTGCCGGTGATGAACATCGTGATGCACATGGCGACGGCGAGGCCGGCAAATCCGCCCGAGTTGAGCACGGGGAACATTATCAGCGGAAAGATCACGGCTGCCGTCGCGGCGGCGGCCATGGTCAGGCGGCGCCCGTATCGGTCGGCGGTGAGACCACCCAGGAAGATGCCGATGGTGTAAAACACAGTCGCGGCCAACGCCATGAGAAGCGTCGGCGTTCGAGCGATGCCTAGGTGCGTCCCACCGTAGTTTGTCAGGAACGTGACGCCGAAGTAATAGGACGAGTAGATCATCAGCATGGTGCCGGAGGCCAAGATGATCTCGCGTGGCTGAGCCTTGAACGCCTGCACGAAGGGGGCTTTCGGTGCTCCGCGGCGCTCGACTTCGGCCTTGAAGACTGGCGTCTCGTCGATATTCAGCCGGGCCCAGAACCCGACCCCGACCAGGATGATGCTGGCGATGAAGGGGACTCGCCATCCCCAGCTCAGGTAATCTTCGTCGCTCATGCCGAGGCTTCCGCCGACCACCAGCGCGCTGCTGAGGATCGCACCGAACCCCCCGCCGAGTGATGCGAACATGGACCAAAATCCGCGTCGGCCCGCAGGCGCATACTCGGCGGTCGTGAGGACGGCACCCGCCCACTCCCCGCCGACGGCAAGTCCCTGAATAAACCGCAGCGTCACAAGGATTATGGGTGCAACCACACCAATCTGGGAGGCAGGCGGTATGAAACCGACCAACACGGTGGAGACACCCATAAGGGTCAGGGTTGTGACTAGCGTGCCTTTACGTCCCATGCGGTCGCCGAATGGCCGAACAAGATACTCCCGAAAGGGCGGGCCACGAACGCGACACCGAAAGTGGCCAGTGAGGCCGTTAATCCAGCCGCATCCCCCAACGCCGGAAAGAAGATATGAGGGAACACCAATACGGCGGCAAGTGCAAACAGCCCGAAGTCGGCGAGCTCGATCGTGGTCCCGACACAGCTAGCGATGGCCAGGCGACGCATCGAGACAGGCCTGGTGCGCGGACTGGCAATTTTGGATCGCATGACGGGCGCTTTTCTCCTTCATTTGGCCTGCACCAGTGGACTCCTCCGAGCGCGCCGTACAAGCAGGCGCCAAGACCGACTTGCGTACGAGATCTGACCGTATGGCCGACTACGACACAGCGTTGCGAGTGGTCTGGACGTTCCTGAAGCTCGACCATGTCCACGGGCAAGGCGTCCTGCTCGACACGCTGCCACAGGGTGGTGTGTCGGCAAATTCAGAACAGGTGCCCGGTCGCTGGCACTAGTGACGTCCGGTTGGCAAGCCTTATTGGCGCGAGGCAAATCTTAGATCGCGTTGCCTTGGAGGATATCTCGGCGATATCCGGGCAACGCCCAAAACTCTAGCTTTGTGCGTCGAACCAGTCGATGACGCTGCGCAGTCCGTCCTCGAGTGCCACCGCCGGCGTGAAGTCCAGAACCTGTTTCAGGCGTGCCTGGCTGACCAGCTGATACCTGGTCCTGTTCTCGTCGAAGACGATGCTGTTGGGGTCGGCCCCGAGCATGTCGGCCAAAGTTCCGTAGATCTCCTTCGACGTGCGCGGCAGCCCCGACACGTTGATCGGCATGCGCGTCGCGTCGGAGAACACCGCACACCGGATCGCTTCGGCGACATCGTCGACATGGATCAGGCCGTGTTGTGCCGTCGATGCCCACGGGATCGTCGGTGTGGTGCCCGCGCGGATGGCCGTGATGAGGTCGGTCATGAGGGTCGCGTTCGAGCCCGGACTGCTGCGCGGGCCGTAAATGGTCCCCAACCGGAGAGCTACGTAGTCGGGCCCGCCAGCGGATGCGAACGCTTCGAGGTAGGCCTCGCCGGCCAACTTCGTTGCCGCGTACATGTTGATTCCGGAACAGGACCAGGCGTGATCTTCGGCGAACGGCTCGCGATGCGGGTCCTGGAAGGATCCGTAGACGGTGTGCGAGGAACCCAGGACGACCCGCTTGGTGTCGGCATCGCGCGCGGCGGCGAGCAGGTCATACGTCACCCCGACGTTGACGTCGTGGGCATCGCGCGGCCGCTCGGCCGACGCCTGGGTGCGGACCGCGGCCAGATGGACGACGACGTCGGCGTCGGCGACGAGGGAGGCGATCGCTGAGAGATCTCGCAGGTCTGCCAAATGTGCCGACACCCCATCGAGTTCGCCAAGCTCGTTCAGTCGGGATTCGCCGCCCGCGTCGGTGGCGACAACTTCTGCGCGAGGATCGGTAGCCAGGAGCTCTACCACGTGAGAGCCGACGAACCCTGCCGCTCCGGTCACGAGAACACGCCGGGGCCGTTCAACTGGCGGTGAAGTCGGTCGGGTGCTGTCCATGGGTGCCTCCAAGCGCAGGACGCGCGTACGGCGGCGGACCGGCAATACGCGGAGCCTGTTAGTAAAGGATGTGATTTTCCTCGGGTAACAATACCAGTATTGTCTGACAAATAAAGGGTAATTATGTAAGCGAATAGCGGAGCACGAAGTCGAGGTGCTCACGCATGGCAGCTCCGGCCTTCTCGGCGTCGCCTGCCTCGATCGCCGCCTCGATCGCGATGTGCTGTCGCACCGTCTTCTGTGCGACATCTGGTGTGACGTCAAGGAACTGGGCCGGGTGCGTTGCGTCGTGCACGGAAGCGATGAACGCGGCCAACAGGCGATTGCCTGATGCGTAGCCGATCGCAGTGTGGAAACGCAGGTCGAGGTCCGGGATCTCTGGATCATCGATGGCGATGTTCTTCTGCTGCTCGATGACGTCCTTCATCGTGGCGATGTCGGCTTCGCTTCGGTTGCGGGCCGCCCACTCCGTAGCGGGGATCTCGAGAACGCGGCGGACCTCGGTGATCTCGTCGATGTTCAGCGCGCCGATGCGAACGATGGTATCCATCGACTCGCTGAGCATCCGGCTGAGAGAGTCCGGCGTCACCGTATTCACGAAGCTGCCACCAGCAACGCCCGGAATCTTGCGGATCAGCCCCGCGCTCACCAGCGCTCCGAGTGCTTCTCGAACCGTGGGGCGGCTGACACCGAACTGCTGAGCCAGCTCGGTCTCGGGCGGAAGCTTCTCACCCTGTGTGAAGCGCCCGTCCAGGATCGCCTCGCGCAGCTGGCCCTCCACCTGGTCCCGCGGGCGGGTCACCTGCAGCGCCTTGAACGTGTTGCTTTCGGTGGTCGATGTCATCGGGTCTCCAGCCTGCTTCGTACGCGTCATGTCAGGTCAGCTGACACTTCACCTGTCCTACAGCGTCCATGCTGCAAATAGTCATCGCCTGCAGATCATTAGCCTGTTCGATCTGCCGATGGTTCGTCAGCCGTTGCTAATCAGACTCTGAATAATCTGACAGTATTCTATCTGTAGAATATTATGCTACCTGTAAACATTCCCAGCTACTACTCTCACACAACTTCAACTGCTGCCCGATTCACTTCATCGGCGGAGAGGCGGGGCTCTAGTGCGGCCCGTGCCGGGATCAGAGCAGGCTGTAGAACTGGCGGGCCGATCCTCCGCACATCAGCTCCCGCTCCTCCCGTGATGCCGAACTCGCGAACCGCTTGTAGGCATTCCAGAGCACGCGATACGACGTGCCCATCTTGTCGACCGGGAAGTTGCTCTCGAACATGCAACGCTTCGCGCCGAACTCCTCGACGCACACCTCGAGCCAGGGCGACCAGAGACGAGCCAGCTCGTCGGAGCCGGGAGGTTCCGGCGCGGTGAGGTAGTCGTACATGGCTCCGCGGGCCACGAGCCCCCCGATTTTGCACCAGACGTTCGGCCGCTTCGCGACCTGCCGAATGCCGTCCCGCCATAGGTCGAACTGGCCTGAATGGTCCGACGCATAGCGGCCGTACCCCAGAGGGCCACCGCTATGGTTTATCACGACTTTCAAATCCGGAACAGCATCCGCCAGTGCCGCGACGTCGTCCAATTGGGTATGAAACAACCAGGCATCGAGGGTGAGCGAGTTTCGGGCCAGGACACGAGCCCCGTCAAGGATCTTTGCTTCTCGGAGCATCCCGGGTCGTTTCCCGGACTGCGTGTTCGCGATCTCTGGACTCGCATCCCATCCGGTGCTGAACCGGACACCTCGAAATCTCCCGCGACCAGCCGCCATGTGCTCTGCCAGAACCGGCTCGACTGCGGCACCCAGTCTGAGGTCGGCGAATCCCACGATGCCGGCCGCCACGTCGACTCCGACGCTCGACGAACCGGCCGCCGCGGCTACGTACTCGGTCTCCCCGACCGGCCGCAGTTCGACCGGTCCAGAATCGCGGTAGCCGGCTCCGCATTCCACATAAACCGTGGCCTCGACGTGGTGACCGGACTGGACGTCCGCCTCGAAGCCGGAACGATCGTAGACGTACGGGTGCTCCCAGAGATGGTGATGGGAATCGACGATCGGCAGGTCCGGCTCGAACACCGCCTCTGCCGACTGCTTCGCCAGCCACTCGTCAGACGGTTCGAAGATCGTGCCGAACTCTGTCGGCCGTCCGTGCTCGGAGAGCTTGTAGAAGCGCGCGTCCAGTGCCATGCCTACCCCAGCCATTCGGTTATCAAGGCGGACTCAGCCATTCGATCAGACCTCGCCGCGCGCCGCCGCGACAGCACGCGACTTCCGTGCCGCAGGGTCCAGGAGGATTGCTCCGATCAGACCGGCCGTGCAGATTCCCATGAGGAAGATTGCTGCGTACCAGGGCGTGCCGCCGCCTGCCCCGACGAGGGCCGCCATCACAATCGGCACCGGCCCCGACAGAAGCGCCGCGGATACCTGGTAGGTGATGGCAGAACCTGTGTAGCGAAGCTCCGGAGGGAAGACGGTGGTGAAGAGCAGCGCGGTAACCGAATACGCCACTCCATGGCCGATTCCCAGGCCGATGATCATTGCCGCGATGATGGCGATCGGGTTGCCTGTGTGAATGATCCAGAAGACCGGAATCGGAGCGACCGCCAGCAGTGTCAGAGCAGAGAGGAACACTCGCTTCGGGCCGATACGGTCGGAATTCCAGCCAACAATCCCCACACAGGCCAGGTGAACCAATCCCGCAACGATGACTGCCATCAGCACGGTCGTCTTCGCCAAGCCGGCCTCGGCCGACCCGTAGTTCACCGCATAGGTGCTGTACGCGTAGAAAGCCGCACCGAGTCCACCATTGGCGAATCCGAGCGCCAGCATCGTCCGCCAGTGGTTGCGAATGACTTCCCTTGCCGGGTTGCTGACGAGAGCGTTCTCTGCCTTCTTCTCCTCGAACACCGGCGATTCTTCCAGCTTTAGCCGAATGAACAGCGCGATCGGGAAGATCAATGCACTGACCAGGAACGGAATACGCCAACCGTAGCTCTCCAGCGCGTCCTCGGGCATGAAGTAGGCGGCCAGGCTGACAAGGTTGGCGCCCACCAGGGCCGCCGGAATACCCATCTGAGCGACGCTGGTGTAGCGCCCGCGCAGGTGTGGCGGCGCATGCTCAATCGACATGGTGGCGACGCCGGAGAACTCACCACCGGCCGACAGACCTTGAATCATCCGGAACAGGACAAGCAGCAGCGGGGCCCAGAAACCTATCTGATCGTATGTGGGCAGCAGGCCGGTCGCGATCGTGGCCACGCCCATGCCGATCAGGGTCATGAACAGTACCGACCGCCTGCCAAGACGGTCGCCGAGGTGGCCGAAAATGAACGCGCCCAAGGGCCGCATGAGCCACGCCGATGCGAAGGTGCCGAAGGCAAACAAGGTGCCGACGGTGGGGTTGTACGTAGGGAAGAAGAGCTTGTTCAGCACCAGAGCGGCTGCGACGCCGTAGACGAAGTAGTCGTACCACTCGAGCGCGGTACCCAGGAAGAGGGCCGTGCCGAGCCTGGCAAAGCTCGTCTTACGAGGTGGGGACGATTGGCCGGATATCGCATCTGGTTGCATAGTGCTCATGATTCTGCCTTCAGGTTTGGGATGGAGAAGTAAGCGCGAGGCACAAACTCGACCTGCCGATATTCGCCATGGAGGGCACGAGGGGTACCGACGCCCTACTGGTTGAGAGCTATTGCAGTGGTGCGTATTTGCTCTGAAGCACAGCGATACGCGGATCTAGGGCGTCGCCGGAATTCGGACATCCGGGTTGCGAGCGGACATGCCAAACGCCGGTAGACGAACATGTTCGTCCCCGCTGACGTACAGCTGAGCTCCGTGTCGGTGGCCTCGAGAACAGAATTATTACTTGCTGCCCTCAACCGTTCGACCAGGCGCGACCCGGTGAATCCAAAAGCGACTACGAGTACAACGTCCCTCGGTGTCACAGTGAGTTCTCCTACTCATCTCGCGTGGCCCGGTCGGGTCTTCCGGCACCCGAAGCCGAGATCCCCCATGTATCGCTGTTTCGCTGCACTTATTGACACGGGGGTGACTGTGATTGCGCTCACTCGGTGATTAGTAGACCAGACTATTATCTGACTGTCAAACATCTAGCAATGGCGCGTCTGTTATTGTTAGCACGGCTTGTCGCTTGGCAACGCCTGGGACTCATTCCCATCAAGCTGCGAGCGGCCCGAACGGGCCTCCGCGCCAGTTGTGGTGTCCGACAGAACGTACTGCCGAAAGTTCCCCAGGTTCGTTTATGCGGCGTTCATGCTCGATGTGTTCCCCCGACGCGGGTCGTAGGCCGGCAAGTGTTGACCTAACTGCGCACCGATCTCGCACTGGACGCGTAGGAGATGGGATTCAGGCCGTCACGACGACCAGGATCTTCGGCGCCGGGCACCCTGCACCCGAACCGTGGCGTGCAATACCTGGCCGTCCGCTACAGCGAACACCTAAGTGCGGTCGGTTAAACGCCCGAGCGGAGGTGTTCGGGTGATGGGCGGGGGCGCGCGATGATGAGGCGTGCCTGATGATCTCGATGATGGTGGTTCGTTCGAGGTAGCCCCTGGCGCAGCCGGGCAAACCTGATTCCGGGTGCCGAAGCCACTGGTGGATAAGAAATTTCGTGCGTTTGACCCGGATGAGGGTTTGTTGCTGCCGCCACCGCTCGACGACTGGGTGCCCGCCGAGCCTCTGGCCTATCGCGGAACTCGTCGACGAGCACCTGGACCTGACCCGGATCCCCGACGCGTACACCGAGAGCCGCGGCGCCCCAACATGATCCGAGGCTGATTGTGCTCATCCTGCTCAACGGCTGCACCACCGGAGTGCGCTCGTCCCGGGCGATCGATCGCAAATGCACCGATGACGTGGCTGTTCCGGTGCTCGGAGCAGGGTGGCGGACTATCCGGCGATCACCCGGGTCCGCAAGCGGCGCCCGTCCGCCCTCGGGCCCTGTTCGTACAGGCGTTGGCGTTGCCGGCCGCGGGCATGATCAGGCTGGGCGGTTGTTGGACGGGACGAAGTTGCGGACTAACGCCTCCAAAACCCAAGGCGACGAGCTACGCCCGCATGTCGGAGAAGGAGGAGGCCCTCGCCGCGAGGTCTCGACGAGGCCGAAGACGCCGAGTCGGCGAGAACCGGCGTGGCGACGAGCTGCCCGAGGTATCGCGGCGTCGGGAACCCGGTTGGCGACGATCCGGGAGGCGAAGGCCGCCCTCACTGAAGAGGCTCGGCTGGCGGCACGGGAGCGGACCGGGACGACGGCTGACCGGCGACGGGGCCTTCGCGCAGTGGTCCAACGCGGAGGTCGTGGTCGACGAGAAGCCTCAGGGATCGCGGCCACCGACGTGAACACAAATGCCGTCGATGTCGGCAATCTGATGCCGATGACCGAACAGACGGCGGCGAACACCGGGCAGGTCCCGGACCAGGTCCTCGCCGACTCCGACTACTACTCGGCCGACAACTCGGACCGGGCCGCCGAGTTCGCCGCCGAACAAGGCATCTAATTCTATGTCGCGAGCGGGCGTCGGTCCCGTGACCGGGCGTCGGTGCCATGGCGACCCACCAGCGGCGTCCCCGGGCGGATCCCCAAGCCCGCGAACGGCAAGCAGCGCGTGGCCTGCAAACGGGCTACCCGGAAAGGTCGGGCGGCATAGGCCCGCCGGAAGGCCACCATCGAACCGGTCTTCGGTCAGATGAGCACCATGCACAACGCCAAACAGTTATTGAACCATCAGCCCTGCAAGAAGTTCCCTCGAAACCGATCGAATCAGTCTCCCGTGACGCCTGGGCCCAACGCCGCCGGCCGTCCCCACTGACTACACGGCTCTGCAGCCAGCCCTGGTCGCGCTATTCGACCAGGACTTATCAGGACAGGCTAGAGGCGGGGAAGTACACGTGCCTCTTCTTCGAACCCGTACACCGACTTGACTTCGAGGTACTCCTCCAAGCCGTAGACGCCCATTGAGCGGCCGATACCCGATTCCTTGTAGCCACCCATCGGTGTCGTCTGATTGGGACTGGAACCGTTGTAGCAGATACGACCCGCGCGAAGTCCGGATGCGAACTCGTACCCGCGCTTGCGGTCCTCGCTGAACACGTAACCGCCAAGTCCGAAGATCGAATCGTTGGCAATCTCCAACGCTTGTTCCTCTGTGCGGTACGGCATGACGACCAAGACCGGACCGAAGATCTCCTCCTTGGCCAAGGTCATGTCGGGAGTGACGTCCGCCAGGACGGTGGGCTTGCAGAAAAATCCCTGGTCGAAGCCGTCGATGCGCCCCAGGCCGCCGGTGACGACTCGCGCCCCTTCCCGCAGCCCGATCTCGATATGACGCTGAACACTGTTGAACTGCTGCGCGTGAACGAGCGGTCCGTGCGTGGTGTTCGGATCGCTCGGGTCGCCGACTCGCATCAGGTTGATCGCGTCGACCAAGAAGGGAAGGATGTCCTCCACTTGGCTCTCGTGCACCAGCAACCGGCTCGGCGCATGGCAGGATTGGCCGGAGTTCGAGAAGCCGCGCTGAATGTTGAAATGTGCGGCCTTCTCCAGGTCGCCGTCGGTCAGCACGATGTTCGCGGACTTGCCACCCAGCTCCAGGCAGGTTCGCTTGACAGTCTGAGCGGCCGCCTCGCCCACCTGACGTCCCGCGGTGGTCGAACCGGTGAACGAGATCATATCCACGTCCGGGTGCCGCGAGAGCCGGTCGCCCACCACACTGCCACGACCGACTACCAGGTTGAATACACCCGGCGGAGTTCCCGCTTCATGCATGACTTCTGCCAGTGCAACGCCCGAGGCGGGCGATGCATCCGATGGCTTGAGCACCATTGTGCAACCCGCAGCGATTCCGTAGATGACTTTAATGACGGAGGTCTGAATCGGCCAATTCCATGGTGAGATGAGGCCGCACACGCCGATCGGTTCTCGTCGAATGATGGTGTCGTCGAGTTGCCGTTCAAACTCGTAATCTCGGATCACGTCCCGCGCGACTCGCATGTGACCGGCCGAGGACTTCACCTGGCCTTTGAACGAAATGGGGATGCCTACTTCTTTGGCGATCAGCTCGGACAGCTCCGTCTCGCGGCGCTCGTAGGCCGCAATAATGCGGTCGATGAGTTCGATGCGCTCATTGACCGAGGTCCTGGAGAAGCGAATGAACGCTCGCTTAGCTGCCGCTACTGCGAGGTCCACATCATCGACTCCGCCGCCCGAGGAGACAGTCGCCCACGGCTCTTCCGTCGCCGGGTTGATCAAGGGACGGGTCCCCGAGATGGACGGCGAGACCCATTCGCCGTCGATGTACAACTTGTCGAAGTGGTCCATTGACTTCCTCCAAAGCGAGCAGATTTGCTTAATGTCAGACTAATTATACGACTGCTTGGTGTCAACCTTTTTCTCATTCTAAGGGGAGGCACCCGCAACACCGTCGGTACTGACCCCTATACCAGCATCAACGGCCGCGGTGACCACGCTGCATGCGGGTAGGGTTGACGACCCGGCGACGTGGCTACCGGAAAGCCGCCCGCGGACCACCGACACCTGCGACCGCGCGGAGCTGCGAATCTGCAGCCACTGTGGCTGCGACCTCCTCCCCACCGGGACACATCACATGCCGTTCCAGTGCCTGTCCACCAGCGGCTTCCAATTCCCGTGCCGCGGCCGCTCGCACGGTCGCCAGCCCGGTGCCGGAGGCGCCGACGGACAAGTCATAGGTTGGATTCATCGCGATTCTCCGAGCGAGGTTGCCGACCGGGCGGGGCGTTCATATGGCCGGCGCGGAGAAACCAAGCCCCACGGACGGATTGACGAACAATGCATCTATAGGTAATAGTGTGACAACCTTCGCTTAGGTCAGTCAGTTTTCCTTGATGTCAAGAAAGTGTGTCTAGGTCAATGCGCTTACAGGTCAAGCACCGGTACCTGGCGCGCCACCCTCAACGCGTGGGCTGTGCTGGTGTTGCTGATCGTCGTATCGCTGGCAGTGACACTTGCCAGCCTGGCGGGCGACCCCATTTGGGTGGCGTCTGCGTCGGCGAGTGTTCTCGCGCTTGCCACGTTCGGTATCGTCAGCAACTTGATCAGCGGCCGGACCGGTGGCTCCCCCTCGCGGACCGGTCTCGCACATCAGGTGCTCCGCTACTTCGCTGGAACGTCCGTCCGTCTTGCGCGTGAACGCATGTTTTCTCGCCGGAGTGGTTTGTTGCGGTCGTGGGGCGGCACTACTCACCCCGCTGTCCGCGGGGTCGCCGAAGTCGATTCCAATCCAAGGGCAGCGCGAGCTCTCGGCATCCGAGTTGCCACTCGTACGGTTATCGAGTGTTGCGGCTTGTCAGTGCCACAACGGATTTCGCTCGCGAAGCACGCCAAGGCGGCCCTCGACAGCAACATCGCCGCGCTGCGCGGCGAGGACCCTACGGCCCAGTGCCGGTCAACCCGTCCGCACATCAGGGTAAGCGTCGAGTGGAATCAGTTGTGATCAGTCTTCCTTGTACAGAACAGTTTTCGGAGGCGAAATGAGCTCGACCATCCAAGGGCTACCCGAGGGCAGCATCGTGCCGGATACTGAAGCCCAGCGCCGGCTGGACACCGGCCAATGGTCGGTCACCTCGTTGAGTACGTTTCTCGACGATGCGGTAGTCAAGTACCCCCAGCGGGTGGCGGCGGTAAGTGTTGACCACCATGGTCAGGCGGTACGGGAGATGACGTTCGCGGAGCTGGACGAGATGAGCCGCGGGGTCGCGGCGGGGCTACAGGCGCGGGGCGTGCGTCCCCGTGACGTGGTGACGGTGATGATGACGAACTCGGCAGAGTTTCTCGGGATCGTCTACGGCATCCTGCGGGCGGGTGCGACGTACTCGGGAATTCCGATCACGTATGGGACCCACGAAGTCGAATTCATGACCAAGACAACCGGCACAAAGATGCTGATCGTGTCCCGCTTCCACGGCGGTCGCGACGTCGTGTCCACGGCAATACCCGCGAGAGTGCGCGACGACGAGGGACTGGAGGTCGTGATCGTCGGCGAGCCAGTCGGTGACACCGTCACGCTCGATTCCCTGATGTGCCCAGCCGACACGTTCGAGCCGGTTCCCGTCGACCCTCTCGGGATCGCGCAGCTCGCCTTCACGTCGGGAACGACGAGCGAACCGAAGGCCGTGATGAATCTGCACACCACGCTTGACGTGGTGGTTCGCGGCTGGGCCGCCCATGTCGGGCACGACTCACTCGGGCAACCGATGCGCAATCTCGTCATGTCGCCAGTCGGACATTCGACCGGATTCTTCTGGGGAGCCCTGCTGACGGTGTACCTCGGAGGCACGGCGGTCTTCGTGGAGAAATGGAGCCCGGAAGTCGGGGCACAGATCATCCACGGGGCTCGCATCACCTGCATGGTCGGCTCACCGACTTTCCTGATCGACTTGCTGCGGACCGCCGGCCTCACCCGAGAGGAGGCTGACACGCTCGCACTTATCGTCGTGGCCGGTGCGCCGATCCCGCGGCCGCTCATGGCCGAGGCGGAGCGAGCGCTCGGATGCGCGGTGATTCCCGCGTGGGGTATGACCGAGTTCGGTATTGCGGTCTCCGGCCGCCCGGGTCTCGGGAACATCAACCGCGAGACCGATGGTGTGCGGCTCGACAGTGCCGAGATCAGCATCCGCGATCCCGAGGGTGCCGAGGCGCCCGACGGCACCGAGGGTGCCTTGTGGCTGCGTGGGACGGGCATGTTCGTCGGGTATTACCACCGTCCTGAGGCGACGCAGGAGTCGTTCGACAGCGAGGGGTGGTTCGCGACCGGCGACACCGCGGTGCGTGATTCGCAAGGGTCGGTGACCATCACCGGCCGCACCAAAGACATCATCATCCGTGGCGGCGAGAACATCCCGGTGGGCTCGGTCGAAAGCCTGATCTTCCGACATCCCGCGGTGACCGAGGTGGCGGTCGTCGGTTATCCCGACGAGCGGCTCGGTGAACGGGCATGTGCATTCCTGCGTTGTCAGGCGGGTACGTCGTTGAACGTCGACCAGCTCCGGGATTTCTTGACCGAGTCCGGCCTCGCCAAGCGGTACTGCCCCGAGCGGGTGATCGTCGTCGACGATATGCCGAAGACCATGAGCGGAAAGATTCGCAAGGTCGAGCTGCGCGAGCGACTCGCCGTCGGCGCGAATGCACAGCCAGCCGGAACCGTCAGCACGTGATTCTAGTGGCTCAATCTGCACCGGTAACCTACTCGACTTTCACTTTGATTGAAGGTGTTTGATGTCCGGGTCTCCCTCCCCTGCCGACGTGAGGCGCGTTGGTCTTGCCAGCCTGATGGGCACGACGATCGAGTACTACGACTTCTTCGTGTACGGCACCGCAGCTGCGCTGGTGTTCGGTCAGGTCTTCTTTCCGACCTCGAATCCCCTGACCGGGACCCTCCTGTCGCTCGCGACATTCGGGGTGGCATTCGTGGCACGCCCGCTTGGTGGAATCATTTTCGGCCATCTCGGGGATCGTGTGGGCCGCAAGGCCGCTCTGGTGACAACCTTGTTGATGATGGGGGTCGCGACCGTCGCGATCGGGCTGGTTCCCTCCTATGGTGCCATCGGGATCGCGGCGCCGATCCTGCTCGTCGTCCTTCGGTTCGTGCAGGGCATCGCGCTGGGAGGTGAGTATGGCGGGGCGGTCTTGATGACAGTCGAGCACAGCCCGCCCGGCAAACGCGGCTTCTACAGCTCCTGGGTGCAGACCGGCGCCCAGTTCGGACTGATTATTGCCAATGTCGTGTACCTGATCGTCGGATCGGCGATGGGCGACGAGGCCTTCCTGAGTTGGGGATGGCGTATCCCGTTCTGGGTCAGCAGCCTGCTGGTGATTCTTGGGCTGATGATCCGGCTGCGGCTGGAGGAAAGTCCCGAGTTCAAGGCTCTCAAAGAGTCCAACGACATCCTTCCTGCCCCTATCGTGGTCGTCTTTCGTCATCACATGAAAGAAGTTCTGTTGATCGCCGGCGCCGCCGTCGGCAATTCCGTGACGTTCTACGCGGCGACTGTGTTCGGTCTGTCTTACGGGGCCACAAAAGGCTTCAGTCGCAACGAGATGCTGGTGATCATCATCGTGGCGGCGGCGTGGGTCATCGCGGCGAGCATCTTCGTCGGCGCCCAGAGCGACCGCTTCGGCCGAAAGCCGATTTTTATCGTGGGCAACCTGGCGATCGCCGCGACGGTCTTCGGATGGATGAAGGCCATCGACACCGGCAATCAGGCTGTGGTGTTGATCGCGTATCTGGTACTGCTGACCGGTTATTCGATGACGTGGGGCACCATCGGTGTCTTCTTCGCCGAAGCGTTCCAGGGTGCAGTCCGGTACACAGGCCTGTCGCTCGGATTCACCATCGGCGTCATCGTCGGTGGCGCAGTGACGCCCCTGGTTCTCACCAAGCTCGTCGCCGACACGTCGTCGGCGATGCCAGTAGTGCTGTGGGTCGCCGGGTCGACGATCCTCTCAGCCCTGTGCGCCATTCCCATGAGGCAGATCGACGACGGCGTGGGAGGGGTCGGTACCACGCCCAGTCGAACCGGTCGAACGGCTCCACAGCTTTGACAGCAGCACCCATCTATTGCAAACTGCCATAGTACGTCCCAAGAGGTTTCGTCGGTCCCCGTAGGGCCATCGCTGTGGTCGCTGTAAGAGAACTGTCGCCAGGAGCCTTCATCGAAGGACATGCGACGGGGGCATCATCGAGGTCATCGAGCGATTCCGCGTCAACATCTCCAACGAGTATGAGAACGCATTTCCCGGGCGCAGTCCATGGAAGCGCTCAGCTCGACGGCCGACATTGCCGACTACCGTGCTGTCGTGGGGGGCCGCCCACACGTTCGGTCGGTACTTCACCGGTCAGGTCATCGCCGCGGGCAAGTTCCCACCGGCCAAGGTTCTGATCGCAGGACCCGGTGTCGCCGCGAGCAGCCTCGGTGCGATCGTGCGTACAACCGATCCCGAATAAGAGAGGACCGAGATGCGCACTACAGCAGACTCTTCCGTATCGTCCCGGCTTCCCATGACTTGGTTCTGGGACTGGCAGCTCCGAGCACGCTGCCGCGGGATGGACATCAATGTCTTCTTCCCCCTGGATGACGAGACGCGCGGTGACCGTCTTCGTCGAGAGCGCGTTGCCAAGCAGATATGTCTCGGCTGCCCCGTCCTACGCGAGTGCCGCAGCTACGCTGTGGCGTCGCTGGAAGGAAGCGGGATCTGGGGTGCCACTTCCGAAGTTGACCGCCGGTACCTGGCCCGCTCGTCGCCTCGGCGGACCGGCGATCCAAAAACCACCCACCCACGAGTGCCGCCACAGCATTTGGCGCCAAGAGGATTACGCAGGCTCACCGGGTGAACAGCCTCGCCGAGTAGCGTGAGTGCATATGTGGGCAGACGCGAGCCCGTCCTCGACCATAACGAAGGCTCAGACAGGTCGCACAACTTTGAACGATTGAACGTAACGCGCATCATTCACTTCGTTCGTCGCCGACGATCACCGTTCTGAATACGCGGTTGAATCTAGTTGCTAACGAATCGCGTGCTGGCCAATGCGCCATTCGCGAGACCTCCGCGTGGGAGCGCCCTCGGGAGAGGAGGCGAATACCACTGATTGATGGGTCGTTTCAGGGTCTGCTGATCGTTGTCGCCTCTTCGTCGCGATGGATTCATATTTGCCGGCGTGACGAGCATGGTTAATGACTTACAATTATCTAAGTGGGTCCACCATGCCAACGGTAGACGTGACGCACAGTATTCCCGTTGATCAGCCCCGCCCGGAGCTTTACAGCTCGGAACTCCACGGCTGGTGGGTAGTTCGTTGCTTTTGCAGAGGTGACTGCACCACTCAGTTCGATCGATAGGAGCGCAATGCCCGAAGGCAACCAGAGAAAGTACATGGAGCAACAAGGACTCGGTGCATGTTCCACGTCGCCGCCCCTCTCCAGCGCCGGTACACGTATGGCCGACATCCCAGTAGCTCTACGTAAGCATGGGAGGGATTGGCGTTATCGTCGACGCGCAGAACTGCAAAGGGCACTCTTGGGACTTCCCCACCCAAGCGCTGATCCACAGGATTTCATTGGATTCGCCCACTCCTGGCTGCCGTATGGCGGCGCGCCGGACGAGGACATCTTTGAGAAGTTCGGGATGACACGTACACGCTTTATCGAACGACTCTGGCACACAATACGGGAGTCTCATGCCGATCCACGTCTCTCTGCGAGGTTGGCCGCCGTTTACCGTCCACCTGGCACAGGTTGGAGAAAGCCAGTAACGACTGGCACAGGTTGAGAAGCCAGTAACGAACGACCCGAATGACTTTCTGAGAAACTGAATAGCACGACACGAAACGTATTACAACGTTGATGATTAAGAAATGCCGTGAGCCGGCGTTCTCCTCGATGCGGGAGGTGCAATTGGGTTCCGGGAGATGGGGACGATCCAGGTCTGCTGTGCGAGCAACCGGCCAGGGGCAGCCTGCCCGGGGTGACGTCCTTGCACCGAGTCGGTTGACGTGCTCGACGAGGGTTGCGTTCGCGGTCGGATTCTTCTCGGTGAGCCGTGGGACCCTGTTGCGCACATCCCGTCGGTAAACGTCGTTGTGGAGCGCACGGTGCCGGCGAGGAATCCATTGCCGAGCAGACTGAACGGGACCAGTCCGATTCCAGCCCGGCCAGGGTTGGCAGATCTCCCCGTGTCCACAGCAAGTACTCGCTGCAGGACGGCGATCCGCTGATGTCACGGAAGATTCCCCGGACAGCCCGAAGTGCCGCACCTTGCCCTCATGGATCAACTCCCCTACGGTCCCCACGACGTCCTCGACAGGCAGGCACATCTGAGTCGACGCGGTGCTGGTAGAACAGGTGCTTCGGTGACGCCTCGGGGATGCGACGTATCCGCTCTGGTCGGCTCGAGACGGAACCGTGTTGCCTTCGATGCGCCAACCACTTCGTGGCAATTACGACCTGGTCACGAACCGGTTCAACTACCTCATTGACGTTGGGCTGCGGGTCGACGCGACCACATCTAATCCTGCTGTAGGCCGATCGCCAGGGGATCACGTTGGCGAGCACGGTCTCTACGATTCCCCGGCGACAGGGCAGCATCACGGGCCCCGGTAGTCCCGCACCGTGCGCAGCCGACGGCCGACCGTGGTGATTCGCGGCACCGCACCACCCCGTAGCAGGTCGTCGCGACCCGAGGGAGTTCTCGTCGAGCGCCCTTCCTGTAGTGGTGGTTCACAGGGTGTCCATCGAAGGCAACCTGGAGAAGCTCCCGGCCACCGGACGCGCTGGGTGGTCGATGCACAGGGAGCCAGACCAAGCCGGACTGGCGATAGGTCGCCTGATGACAACATGCGCGAGCTCATGCCCCCTACGGGGACCGCTTTTGTACGGCCTGCATCCTGTCGGAGCAGGTCAGCGTACGGGAGCGTTTGTCGCACACCTGCCCCACTCGGGTTCTAGGAATTTCAGTCTCCGGATCGACTCGCGACGTTCCATTTGTCTCGCCCAGCGCATCCATCGACTACAATCTACAATACTGTCATATCTTTTACGTAGTCTGCGTGGGATGTAGGGGAGCCAGATGTTTACACCACAGCAAAAGGGATTCCCGCCGAGGTGATCGCGCACCCCTTGGAGGACGCCTGCATCTGCGAGACTGTAGGACAATTGCCGACCGCCGAACGGTCGCGCGTCCAACCACAACTGGAGACCCGATGGCATCTACCGCAAACAAATCCTTCAAGGCGACGCAGGTCACCCGGCCGCGAGATCAGGTGGAGGCACAGCTCCGGGAAGCGATCTTGGACGGTCGTTTCGCGCAGGGCGACAAGCTTCCGCCCGAGACCGAGCTCGCTCAGCTGTTCGGTGTGAGTCGACCCACCGTTCGCGAGGCCCTCGGCGCCCTCGTCAGCTCTGGGCTGATTCGCAAGATCCCTGGCGTCGCTGGCGGCAGTTTCGTCAACACCGTGACGCCCGACTCTCTGAGCCAGATGCTCAGCGAGTCAATGGACACTATTTTGCGAATTGGCGCGCTAGACGTCGACGAGATCACCGAAGTCCGTCGTGTTCTCGAGATCCCCGCCGCGCAGTGGGCGGCGCGCAACCGCAGCGATGAGGATATCGCCACGATGCAGTCAGTCATTGACCAGCAGAAGAAGATCACCATCGACGACCCGAACATTCCGGAATACGACCTGCGTTTCCACACCTCCATCGGTTTCGCCTCCGGCAATCGCCTGCTGGCCGCATTCATCGCCGCGGTGCACAACGCCACCCATCCAGCGCAGTTCCTCGAGGTCACCCGCGATGTTGCACAAAAGACAGTTCGGCAGCACATCGCCATTGCCAAGGCCATCGAGTCAGGCGACGCGGACAAAGCTGGGGAGGAGATGCGCAAGCATCTTGACTTCGTTCTTCGCTACTCACTACCTTGCTGATTCTCAAGAACTGCGTGAAAGTCTTCCGAAGTTAGTTGTTGTCCGACAAGTAAGTTGCAGTTTGCTCATCCGCCGCCAAATGACCCGTCGCCCGGTGGTAAGGCAGCGAGGGGACCGCAGCCGCGGTCCCCTCGCTGCGACCGTTGACTGGCCACTATCCGGGTGCCAGTCAGCGACGTCGGCTACCGATCGGGCTCTCCGATTCGGTGCAACCGGCCTGGAAGCGCCGCTGATGACTCGCTTGAACGATGACAGTGTGGACGTGGTCGATATCCCTGCGAAGCTGGCCGCGCGGGGGCGGCTGCTCTCCAGCAGTCACGGCCAAGAGAAGTCCGGTCGACGCTTCGAGTTCCGTTTAGCGGAACCGGTGTCTATCGTCGCCGAGATCGGGGGCGAAGGCCCGTGCAACGGGCCTCCACTCCACGCCGTCGCTCATCGGCGGGTCATGGTCGGTGGTCGTTCCAGTCGATCTATACCCCCGGCTCGAGTTCCCGCCTCTACCTCCCTCTCACCCGGCAGCCGTCTCGCGCGCCGCGGTAAGTCGGGTGTCCCGGGCCACGAGCATGCTTTGTACCTGGTTAGTCCCGTCATAGATCTCTGCGATCTTCGCATCGCGCAGCCGACGTTCCGCGCCGACCGAGACTCGGTCACCGTCGGGACCGAGCAGTTCGACACAGCTCGCCGCAACCCTGGTACCCAGGGTGGTGCAGTGCATCTTCAGCAGTGAGACCTCGGCGACCGGTTCGTCTGCACTCTGGTCGACCTGATCGGACACCGACATCAGCATTGCGCGGGCGGCAGTGATCTCGCCGCGGAGACGCGCAAGATCGAACTGGAGATCCTGCGCTTCGGCGACCTTCGACGACAGCAAATCACGCTCCATTGCCCAGGCAACGACGGAGTCGAAGGCGCCCTGTGCGAAGCCGACGCCCTGCGCGGCGGCACTGATGCGCGAACGGGTCACCGAACGCAGTAGCAACGCATAGCCTTCGCCCTCAGCGCCCATCCGGGCGGCCACCGGAATCCGGCAATCTTGGAAGGACAACGCAACGGTGGAAGCGCCCTTCTGCCCCAGCTTCTTCATCGGCGCCCCGGCTTCGAATCCCGCAAGTCTCGCGGTTTCCAGCAGGAATGCGGTCACTCCGCCCTTTCCTCGCGAGGGGTCCACCGTCGCGAAGAGGACTATGACGTCCGCTCGATCGCCGTTGGAGATAAAGGTCTTCTCGCCGTTGACGACGTACTCATCGCCCTCGCGACGGGCCACGGTGCGCATCGCCCCGACATCCGAGCCGGCTCCAGGCTCGGTGAGCGCGATCGAGCCAACAGCCGACCCGTCGCAGAGCCGGGGAACCCAGGTCTGGATCTGTTCCGGGGAGCCCTGCAGCTGGATCGGGTGGGCGCAGTGCATCTGCGTCATGTACACCGTAGAGGTGGAACCGCAGGCCGCGGCGATACGAGACAGCGCCTCGGCATAGGTTGCCGTGCTGGTTTCTGCACCGCCCAGGGACTTCGGGGCCAGCATGACGCCGAGCCCGGATTCCGCGAGATCGGCCAGCCCGGCTGTCGGGAATTCGGCGGCGATGTCGACCGCGGCCGCCTGCGGTTCGATCGTGCGCTCGATCACTCGGTCAACGGCGTCGACCACATCTGGATCGACTGACGCCCACTGTGATTTCATGATTCCTCCCGCTCGAAGATCGGCGCCCGACGCTCGGCGAAGGAGATGATCCCCTCCTGGCCGTCACGCGAGGCGATGGAGATCGCCGCCAGCGCGGCCTCGTGATCCAGTGCGGACGCGGCGAATGCCGGACGCGCGGCATCGAGGATGTTGGCGGTGCCGCGGCGGCTCCCGGTGGCAATTAGTTCGGCCAGACGGCGTGCTTCCGTCGCGGCTTCGGCGGGTGCCAGTGGCGGCACCGACAGCAGGCCGATCTGCCAGGCCCGATCGGCGTCGATCCGCTCGCCTCCCAGCATGAGTAGCAGCGCGGCGGGCTTGCCCACCGACATCGCAAGCCGTTGCGTACCACCGAATCCTGGAATGCAGCCGATACGCGCCTCGGGCAGTCCGAACCGGCTACGACTCGATGCCACCACCAGGTGGCAGGCGAGCATCAGCTCGAAACCGCCGCCGAGCGCGTAGCCGTCGACTTCGGCGATGACGGGAACGACAGAGTCGGCGATCGCCGACATGGTCCGCTGTCCGGCATGGATGAAGGCCTGTGCGTCCTCGACCGGAAGGGCGCGGATCTCATCGAGGTCCGCGCCGGCGCTGAAGGCGCGTTCTCCTTTACCGCGGATCACGATGCAGCCCACCGACGTGTCGTGGCGTGTTCCCTCGACCGCGTCTCGGATCTCGCGCAGCACCTGCGCGTTGAGTGCGTTGAGCTGTTCGGGGCGGCTGATCTCGATGGTCAGCACTCGCCCGTCGTGCGAGGTCTCGATCACGGAACCCACAATGTCTCCCTTCCTACCAGTTCGGAGATGGTCTTCTCATCGAGCCCGATCTCGGTGAGGATCTCGCGGCCGTGTTCGCCGCGCATGGGTGCCGGAATCCGGGCTTGCCGGTCTTCGGGATCGGACGCCAGTCGCCATGGCGCGCCCACGCCGCGGAACACTCCCGCCACCGGGTGCTGGTAGTCGACGATCGCCTTGCGTGCCTCGACTTGTGGGTCGGTAACCACTTCTGACAGGAAGTTGATCCGGCTACAGGGCACCCCGACGTCTTGCAGCAGCTTGAGCGCCTCATTGGAGGACAGTGCGATCAGGCGTTCCTGGAAGGCTCCGACGACCTCTTCGCGGTTGGCCCGGCGATCGGCATTGGTCGCCAAGTCCTCGCGCTGTGCCAGTTCGTCCAGTCCCAGCGCGGCGCAGGACCGCTGCCAGTGCCGATCGTTGCCGATCGCGACGACGATGGGCCGGTCCGCGGTACGCATCGGCTGGTAGATCGCCACCACCGAATCGGTGCCACCGCAGGGCTTGGGTTCTTCGTCGCCGGCCAGGAAGCTGGCAATGCGCGGCGACATGAATGCCAAGTCGGCCTCCAGGAGAGCGACGTCCACGATCTCGCCTTGGCCGGTCTGCTGCTGACGCACCAGTGCCGCAGCCACCGCGAAGGCTGCAACGGTGCCCGCGGCCACATCTGAGAGCGCGGTGCTGACCCGCTGTGGGACTCCGTCGACGCCGGTCACGCTCATCATCCCGGACCGTGCCTGGGCAATCAGGTCGTAGCCGGGCAGCCCGGCATCCGGACCGGTGAGCCCGAAGCCGGAGAACGCGCAGATCACCAGCTGTGGGAACCGTTCGCGCAGGCCGTCGAGACCGAGTCCGTGCTTGTCCAGTTTCACCGGGTTCAGGTTCTCGATGAAGACGTCGGCGGACTCGAGCAGCTGGAATAGGACCTTGCGGCCCTCCTCCCCGCGGATGTCGAGACACATGCTGCGCTTATTGCGGTTCACCGAAAGGAACCAGGCTGCCTCACCATTGAGAAAGGGCGGCCCCCAGCCCCGGGCATCATCGCCCCCCAGAGGTTCGATTTTGATGACGTCGGCACCCATGTCGGCAAGGTACATCGAGGTCGTCGGTGCGGCGTAGGAGGAGGAGATGTCGACGACTCGCACGCCGTGCAATGGCCCGCTGCCTGTACTCATGCTCGTCTCCTTCGCCTCTGCTGATCTGGTTTCATGTGACGTCATTGGTGCCGTCCCGTCCGCGGACCCAAGCCGCGTTCGGCGACCCGTGCGACGTGCAAGCGTCTGCCGCCGGTGCGCGCCTGGATGCCGATTGCGTCACGCAGCAGCCCGGTGAGCGGGTACTCGTCGATGTAGCCGTAGCCGCCGTGCGCCTGAATGGCGTCAATGCACACCGACGTCGCCGCACGTCCGGCGGTGGCGGCGAGGTTGTCGATCGAGGTGCGGTCCTCCAGTGCCCGATCCAGGGCAGTCTCGACTCCAGCCACCGTGAGATCCATGTCGGCGACGAGCGCGCGCAGCCCGGCGAAGGACCCGATTGGCACTCCGAATTGATGCCGTTCGAGCACATAGGATTGGGTCTCTGAGACTGCTCTTCGGGCTACGCCCGCGAGAGCGGCGCCGGTGAGCAGGTCCCACAGGAAAGCGGCCTCGGCTGCGGAGCCTTCGAGGGCGGCGGCACCGTCGGGAATCGTCACCGAGACGAGGTCCGCCCGCTGCAGCCCCGTGCGGGCCTCGTGGTCCACCGACGGTGCCAGATCCGCCCAGGGCACCACGTGCAGGGAGGACGTGGTGCTATCCAACACCACCACCGCGTCCGGTCCCAGGGCGCCGGCCAGCACCGGACGCGATCCCGGAACGGCGAGGGCGAAGGTCGGTTCGGTGGCGGCCTCGGCATCGATGGCACGATCGGCCACGTACCGGCTCGCCAGCACGAACGCCAGCGAGGGATCGGTCTGGGCGACGGTCCGGACGGTGTACGCCAGCCACTGGAGGGCGTCGGGTTCGTCCGCTGTGTCCCGCGCGAGGTCCAGGAGGCCGGTCTCGCTCAGCGAGTTCCGCATGGCAGACAGCGCACTCTCGCCGTCAGCTGCCGAGGCGACGACCTTCGAGACGACCGCGAGAAAGTCTGTGAGCTCTGTGCTGACTGAAGTCACCGGTGGAACCTCGCACGGTCGGGTTCGCGCCGCTGCTCGAAGGACTGCGACATCTCGTCCGCTTCCTGGGTGCTGCGGTAGGCCGTGAGCAGCAGGTCGTGCGCGATGCGCGCCTGCCCGACGACGCCTGAGTGACGACCGGAGAAGGCGGTTTTCAGCGCGCTGAGGGCGAACGGGCCTCGCTGCCGGAGAGTTTGAGCGATCTCGTGGGCATGTGCCACCGGGTCGTCGGCGATGTCGTTAACTAGTCCCATGTCGAGCGCCTGCTCGGCAGTGTATTTGCGGTTGAGGTACCACATCTCCTTGGCCCGTCGCCGGCCGATCGTTTCCTCCAGGTACCAGGTGCCATAACCGGCATCGAAGCTGCCGACCATCGGGCCGACCTGCCGGAATATTGCGTGCGGTGCGGCAACGGTCAGGTCGCAGACCACCTGCAACACGTTGCCCCCGCCGACCGCGTAGCCGTTAACCGCTGCGATGACGGGCTTCGGCATGGTGTCGATGAACTCGTACAGGTCGATCACCGGCATCACGCTGGAGTAGTCCAGCGAGGCAAGCTCCTCGTGTTCGCCGCCGATGCAGAAGAACTTGTCTCCCGCGCCGGTCAGCACGGCGACGTCGATGCTCTTCGTCTCACGCACCATGCGGAAGGCGTCGAGAAGCTCCCTCGCGGTCACGAAGCGGAGCTTGTTGGCGTTTTCCGGGCGGTTTATCGCGATGGTCGCCACCCCTGCATCCACAGTGACGACGATGTCCTCAAATGTCATAGCACTACCACTTCCGCAACGTCGGTCTGACCGTGGCCAGCCCTTCCTAGTTGGTAACTTGTTGACAGCAAGTTATATTATCTTACAGATAGTTGCAAGGGTCCCCACCCTTTTCAGCGAGCCACGAACCGAGGAGACGCGATATGACCACAGCTTCCACCCCGATCTGCGTAATCGGAGCGGGCACCATGGGACGTGGGATCGCACAGGTGGCACTGGCCGCGGGCCATCCGGTGAGCCTGGTCGATCCGCAGCAGGCCCAGCTGGAGGCCGCCGCCACCGAGCTCGCGGCACGCCTCGCCAAACGCCATCCGGAGGTCGCAGCCAACCTGGATGCACAGCTAGGCACATATGCCGCCATCGATCAGGCCCCCAACCACCCGGACACCGTTGTGATCGAAGCCGTCCTCGAGTCGCTGGAAGTAAAGGCCTCGGTATTCGCCGCAGCCGCCAAACACTTCGGGGACCGGTGCATCCTGGCCACCAACACCTCCTCGCTGTCGGTAACCGAGATCGCCGCCCGCTCGCCGCTACCGGATCGCGTGGTCGGATTGCACTTCTTCAATCCGGTTCCGGTGATGAAACTGGTCGAAGTAGTCACCGGCCTGCAGACCGATCCGCAGGTCACGGATCGCATCGACGAACTAGCCGTGACCTGGGGCAAACAGGTGGCGCGCGTCAAGAACGCCCCCGGCTTCATCGTCAACCGGGTCGCACGTGGCTTCTACGGCGAGGCGCTGCGGGTCCTGCAGGAACAGGCCGCCTCGCCCGCCACGCTGGACGCCGCCCTGCGGGGCGCCGGGCAGTTCCGGATGGGTCCGTTCGAACTGATGGACCTGATCGGCAACGACGTCAACGCCGCAGTCACCCGATCGGTGTGGACCGCGTTCAACTTCGACCCACGCTTCGAACCCTCCCGGATCCAGGACGAACTGGTATCCGCAGGCCGCTACGGACGCAAGCGCGGCCACGGCTTCTACTCGTACGCCGAGGACGCGGCCCCTCCGTCTCCGGCTCTCGTCCGCCCCGGCGACCTTCCCGGCACCGTCGGCTTGCGCGGACAGTGTGGTCAGCTGAAGGCGATCATCAGCCGCGCGGACATCGCCGCCGAGCCGCTCGACGGTGACGGCACCGAGCTCGTACTCGACGAGGCGATCGTCATGGTCACCCGCGGACTGACCGCCCACGCCGAGTCCGCAGCGCGGGGAGGGGCGCCGGTGGTGGTTATCGATCGATGGATCTCGGCGGAGAACGCCACCGGGCTCGCGGTGGCCGCGTCGCATCCCGAGGCACTGTCGACGGTCGCGGCGTTACTGGACCGCGCGGGCATTCACGCGTACCCGGTCGACGACGTCCCGGGTCTCATTGCGGCCCGGACCCTCGCGGTGATCGCCAACGAGGCCTGGGAGACGACCCTGCATGGGGTCGCGACCGCCGATGACATCGATGTTGCGATGCGGTTGGGCACCAACTACCCGGCCGGCCCATTCGAGTGGACCGCGGCCTGGGGCACGGGCGCAGTCGTGGGGATCCTCGACCGGCTGTGGGAGACGTACCACGACACTCGCTACCGTACGAGCCGAGCCCTCCGGGACGCCGCCGTCGTCTGACGCGGCAGACGCACAAGAGCACCCTCGTCAGAAGGAAGGGAGGTGCTTCCACCTGGAAGCACCTCCCTTCTTTCCGGCTCACCGCGGTGGGGTATCCGAGTGCCGCCTGAGCCAATCGACCACCCCCGGCATGGTCTTATTCCGCGCGGCTGACCCCATCAGGGCGCCCGCGTGGCCACCGGGGATACGCAGGATCTCCACGTCATCGGACCCAACCAGCTCGGCGAGTGGTTCCGAGTTCGCGGGCGGCACGAACTCGTCCTTCTCCGCGATGATCATCAACAGCGGAATGGTGATCGAATGCAGGTCCACGGGCCGGCCCGCCAACTCCGCTCCCCCGTTGACCAATCGATTTTCTCGGACGTAATCCTCCACCATCTCTACAAAAGATGGTGCGGCCATCGATCGATGGTCCCACGCCCAGTGATTGATGGCGCGGTGCGCGTCGGCGTAGCCGTCCCGCCACAGGTTCTCCCACAACGTGACGTACTGGACGATGTCCGAGGTCGGCTGCAACAGCCGGAACATGCCCCGGACGGCATCCTCCGGGACGAGGCCCGTCATCTCGTCCACCACATGGCGGGTCTCCAGCCGGCCGTCCTTGAAGCCGGTGAGAAACCCGGGGGCATGGTCGTAGTCGCAGGGCGGAGCGAACAGAACCGCGTTCCGTACCGGCACGTTGCTCCGGCTGCCGAGCAGCAGAGTCAGCATGAGCGAGCCCATGCAGTAGGCCCCCACCGACACCTCGTCGGCGCCGGCGATCCTGCGCACCGCATCGACAGCAGGCACGAAGTAGCCGTCCATATACGTTCCGAGGTCGTGCTCCCCTTCAGCCGCCTCCGGCCGTCCCCAATCGAACAGGAACACGTCGAAGCCCTCCGCGACCAGTTTCTCCGCCCATGAGTTTCCCGGAAACAGGTCGAAGATCGCCGAGTCACCAACCAACCCCAGGAACATCAGTACCGGTGGCCCATGCCGCACGTCGTCATTGCGGTAGCGCCACAGCTTCGCCTTCCCGAACGACCACACTTCGTCCTTCGGCGTATTACTCACCTGAGGGGGCGGGCGCCGCGCGATCAGCTCGATGCCCCGCCGGGCACGCAACTGCGTGCGCTCGACCTCACGAACCAGTCCGCGTGCGATATCCACCACCGGGCCGATCGGACTCATTCTGAATCCGTCGACTCTCGCTCGGTGACGGCCTGTTCACGACGCATGGCCAGCAGTTCACGTTGCACCTTGATGATCCCTGCGCAGAACGCGCACCTCGGCATGGGACGGGATCCCGACCAGGTGCAGACCGAAGCCCACCACCGCCTCGACGGGGGCAATCACCGCCTTCTTCACGCGTCCCACCTTGAGGGAGAACACTTGGAAGTCCGCGGAGCTGGTCGCGTTCTCCAGCGGGGCGCCGATCCGACGCTCGACACCGTCGAATGCCTTCCGCCACAGAGGCGACTCAGCGGCCATCCCCGCCACGCTCCTTCTCGAGCGGGTACCGCCAACGGACCAACGCGTTGGTGTACTGGTACGGATATGCGCTCCACGGTGCGGACCGCACCATCCCGGCCATCTGTTCGGGAGTCACGACCTGCGCCCCCGTCCACGCGGAACTCTCATCGTGGTGGTCTGCACCGAAGAACTCGGCGATGGCGTTGCCGGCTCCTGAGGCATCGTCATGGAGCATGTAGTGTCCCCAGCCCTCGAAGATGCGCAGCCGCGCGTTCGGCAGGTAGCCCGCCAGAATCGCACCGTTCGCCATCGGGATGATCCGATCACCGGATCCACTCAGGACCAGCGTCGGGTGGGCGACGGTAGGCAGCCATGGAAGGCTGTTGAACCTCGACATCGCCATCATTTGCAGCGTGTACCCGCGCATTGTCGGCGCCGCGCCGTGGTGCCAATCGGCCATCAGCTCCTTGAGTGCGATGCTGTTCTTCTCCTTCGGGGCGAGGTTCACCAGCTTCATCGTCGCCCGGTACGCGACCTTGGAGTGGTGCCGCGCGGGGGTCATCACAGCCATCAGCGCCAACATCGACCCCGGTACCGCTCCGGCTCCGCACGTCGCGCTGACCAGCGCCAAGCGTCGCACCCGCTCCGGCGCCTGGCGGGCGAGCTGTTGCGCGACCGCGCCGCCGAGTGAATAGCCGAGCACGTCCGCGGATTCGTGACCGAGCGCGTCGAGCACCTCGAGCGCGACATCGGCGATGTACGACAGGCTCTCAACTGTTGCCTCGATATCTAATACTACCCAGTATGTTCTGGCACTATCTGCGACGCGAATCGGTGAGGCTGCGGAATACTTGGGCCCTTCGGTAGTTAGGACGCGCAAGGCGGCATCGGAGGGCCGGTTGCCGTCTCGGCGCACCGGTTCGGGTCACCGAATCTTTGACCGCGCGGACCTCGACGCCTATCTGGTCAGGCCTGCATCGGAGTGTGCGGGAGCGACGCCGGAGAGGGTGGCGGCACTGTATCTGCCGGGTGTCGGGCTCGACCGGGCAAGAGGCTTCGCTGGCCCATCAGGAAAAGATGTTGCGGGAGAGCGCTCCTGGTGAGATATATCGGGTCTGCATGGGATCGCGGTTCGGGACTCGAGGGAGCGGCGGGGTGGGCGCGGCCGGATGCTCGACGACGCGGCCGAGGCGGGGTTCACGGTGGTGCGGGTGGTGTGGCGGGATCGATTGGCCCCCGGTTCGCCGGTGGCGCGGATCGACCGGTACTTGTCGGAGGTCGGCGTTACAGTCGGGTTCTGCGAGACAAGGGCGAGCTATCGCCGGTGGAGGAGTTGATGGATGACGTCATCGTGTTGCTGGCATCGTTGTCCGCCCGGTTGTAATCAGCTGCGGTCGATACAGATTCAACACCGACTCCTTCAACACCGGCTTCGGGGCGATGCCGCCGCACGGTGGCGGAAGGGGTAACCGGTGAGCATCTCGGCAGATCAGGGTCTTCTTCAAATGCGAAAGTGCTCGCCGATCGTGAATTGCGCCCCGGCATGACCGGGCCGGGATCGACTGCGCCGCGGCAATTCGCGGTCACCACCCGCGCATACATGGCAGTCGACGACGCGACCGGCGAGCCGATCGGACTCGACGACGTCGACACCCGGGTGGGGTGGCTGCTGGACCTGATCGCCGCGGCCGGTGCCGAGTTGGTGTCGCGGCTGTGGCAGCCGGCGACGTTCGATGTGCTCGCCGCCGGCCTGGACCGCCAGGACCGCAGGCTCCCCGCACAGGGTCACGTCGCCGCGGCCCGCCTCGGCTGGACTCCGCTCTACCCGGACGGGGTCTATGTTCCGTCGCGGGTCACCCGGGTGGTGACCGCGCAGGTGATGGCGACCCTGCGGACCCTGTCCTACCGGGACACCGCGATCGCGGCGCTGTCGGCCCGATTCGATCCGGCCACCGGGGTTGTGGCGCCGCCGACCGAACCGGGCGACTCTGTGCCGGCGGGTTTCGTTCGGGGTGTTCGGCGCCAGCTGATTGCCCGCGCCCGTCGGGACGGCGGGGTACCGGCCGGCCGGTTGCGGATCACCGAGGTGCAGGGTCCGCCGCAGACGAGCGCGATGGCCCGGCTGTCGGCGGCCGATCGGCAGCTCGCGCAGATCACCTCGACGGAGCGTGAGCTGGTGTTGACGGTGAAGCTGCCCACCAGCCCGACTCCGGCGGGGCGGGCGCAGTGGAGCAGGGTCCGGCTGACCGCGGCCATCCCCGAGCATCTGGACGGTCGCCCTGTCACCGATTGGCATCTGCCGTCCCTGGTCCTCGACCGCCGAGGCCTGTTGTGGCGGTGCGCGGCGACCGAGTTGGCGCCCGCTGCGGATCTGACGGCCGGGAGGGTCGCGGTCGGGGTGGATTGGTCCCCGACCAGTCTGGGTGCCGCCGCCACCGCAGCGCAGGGCGCTGAAGGGTTGTCCTCGGATTACCGGGGTTGGACCTACGACGACCGCGGGCTCGGGATCAAACTGGCACGCCTGCAGGCCGAGGGGCAGCTGCTGCATGCCAAGGCCGCGCGGTTGACACGGCTGGCCGCCGCCGCCCCACCCGAGGTCCGCGCACAGTTGGAGGCGAAGATCGCCGTCCTCGACGCTCACCGCACCGCGGTGGGCGTCAAAAGAGGCAAGATCAACCGGGAACTGGCCTTCCACTTCTCCCGCCAGGTCACCGAGTACGCCACCGCGGCGGGCGCGCAGGTGATCGCGGTGGAAGATCTCACCACCCTCGAGACCCGCGGCCATGGGCGGGTGAACAACAATCGGGCCGCGCAGTCCGCCCGCCGCCAGGCCGTCGCCGCCCTCGCCCACACCGCCGCCGGTGCCGGTATCACGGTGGTCTCGGTGCCGGCCCGAGGTTCCTCCGCACTGTGTCCGGGCTGCGACGAACCGCTCTCCCGCCCCGGCGGCTATCACGACGCGTGGTGTCCCCGCTGCCGGGTCGGTGGTAACCGAGACCATATGGCCGGGGTGAACCTGGCCAAACGCGCACTGCTCGGCAGAAACAAAGCCACCAGACGGCGTGGGCAGATGCCCGCGGTCCGGGTCGCCGAACACGCGCCGGTGCGCCGGTGCCGGGACAAGAACGGTCCAACCCCGAGTAGGCCGCGGCATCGCCGGGTCCGCCGCAGCCTGCCCACCGTGCCACAGCGGATGGGGGTGAATCCGAAACATCATGTTCCTGCACCACAAGCGTCGGTGTGGGACACGGTCAAATCCAGACCACCACGAGGTGGTGCGGGTAGCCGTGACACACGTACATTTCAGGCGTCCGCCATACTAGTGGCAGATAGTATGAGATCTACGTAGACGCTGTACGGCAGATAGGGCGCCTGCGAGCGTCCCACACCCGGCGCATCGAAGGTGATCACCTGGAAGTCCTCGAGGTGTGGCAACAGCGGCCCCCACATCGCGACGTTCGCCCCCAATCCGTTGATCAGTAGCAACGGCGGTCCCTCGCCGTGGACGCGGACGCGGACCTGCCGCCCGGAGATATCCAGGTACTGCTCGTTCACGGTCATCGTCCCCCACTCATCCGGCCACCTCGTCCATGCCCCACAACCGATTCCGCGCCTGATTCACATCCACCCGATGGGTGAGCAGCATCAAGTCCCGGTTCTCACCGTCGCTGTCCCGAACGAAATCGACGAGCAGCGCCTCCGGCTCGAACCCGATGTCCTGGAACATGGCGACCAACGCATCCTGTGCCGCGATCACCTCGACGTACACGTGGCTGCAGCCGAGCTTGACCGCCTCCAGCAGCGCCGCACGGGCCAGCGCCCGCCCGACACCGCGGCCCCGATACGCCGCACCCACCACGACGCGGATCTCGGCGACGTGCGACGACCAACCCTCCCCCGCGAAAGCACCCGCCAATCCGGCGATCTCACCGGCACCGTCGAGCGCGGCCAGCCGCACTGCCGCCGTCTCCCGTTGGTAGTCAGCGAAAACCTTCACGGGATCAGACAGGTCCTCCTTGAGGAAACGTCGTCCCTCACCCGCCAAGGCCATCGCAAACCGCGTGAACGCGTCGAGGTCCCCCGGTTGCAGCGGCCGCACGACCGCTTCGGCCCGATCGTCAAGCTCTGACGGTGTCATGTTTCGTCACACCATTTCCCGGGTCGTCAAATATCACTCTATTCACAGCTTGTCTCGCATGACTCAGCGGCCGCCAAACGAAACAGTCCCGCCATCCGACTCGGACGGGTGGGATTGCAACTCCTCAGCGCCATACCGAATTCGGCGCTCATCGCGCACCGAAGTCAGTCCTCTTCGGAGCCGAGCACTTCCTGCGCGACGGCCATCGCGGCCATGGCCTTCGGCCAACCCGCGTAGAACGCGAGGTGGGTGATCACCTCGACCAGCTCGATGCGTGTCGCCCCGTTGTCCCGCGCCCGCACCAGGTGATAGCGGAGCTGCTCCACGTTGCCGCCCGTCACCAGGCATGCAACGGTGATCATGCTGCGCTCCTTCGCGCTGATCACCGCGCGCTCCCACACTTGGCCGAATAGGACGTCGTCGGTGAAACCGATCAGCCCCGGGGCGAACCGCCCCAGCGGATGCCGATCACCGCTGGGGCGCTGGTCTTTCTCCGACATCTGCACTCCTCATCCAACTGTTCGCGACACTCGCCGCAGGTCTCACAATCGTTGCGGGCCGACCACTGCGGGAATCACCCGCGCAGCAACGCCCGGTTCATCAATCGTTTCGGTGCGCTGGCATCATCGTCGTGACCACCGTCGTCGGGCGGTCACTCCGGTTCTGCCACGCATGGCGTGTACCGCGCTGAACCATCGTGTCACCGGCGCGCAGTACCGTCTCCCCTTCTTCCATGACCGCCCAGATCTCGCCGTCGATCACGGTCATCACGTCGATGGTCTCGGTGGTGTGCATTCCCGGCACGGCGCCGCCCTCCGCATTTCCGGGGCCGTAAATGTCCGCCATCGCCGCCGCGTACGCTGCAGCGGCCTCGGCCGAGATCGAGCTATCGGGCGGAAAGACCGTCGTCCGCACCACGACACCGGTGGCGGGTGGGGCCAACACCACTTCGTTTTCCAGCGTCGACTCGGAGTTCACCGAAATCGGCAACTCGTCCTCACGCCACAACTCCATCACCAGGGTCCCAGTCGGCCGACGTGTCCAGGGACTCGCCGGCCCGTCGGACGAAACAACCGACCTTCCCTCGTCATTCACGCCGGTCACCACAACCCGGGCCAACGCCGGCTCACCGCTACTCGTCATGCTGATACTCCTTCCATTCTGTGAAACAGGGGCGGGTGAGATCGGAGCAGTAGCCCCATCTCACGGCGCCGCGGTCAGGCCCGAGCCTCGCCGTACTCGGCGTCGGTGACCTCGGATTCCCAGTTCGTGGCACCCAGGGTGACCGATGTGTGCAGCATGAAGCGATCGTCGGCGGCACCGTGCCAGTGACGAACGCCGGGCGGAGTCCACACCATGTCGCCGGCGCGAACGGTGACAATTCCGTTCTCGTCGGACACATGCCCTTCGCCAGCCATGACGATGAGCAGCTGGCCGCCGACATGCGAGTGCCAATAGGTCCGCGAACACGGCGCGAAAAAGTTGTTGCCAATCGCCACCCCGTCGGTCGGCGCCATCACCATGTCGCGCCAGGCCTCACCGGTGAAGGTCCCCTGCGCCAGGGCGGACGGCTCGCTGTTTGCTCCCCTGATAACTGTCAACATGGAATCGAAACTACTTTCTCTGTATATGCGTTGTTATCGTCTGACATTTTACACATTGCTCGAACGTGCATGCACGTATTCCGTCCGTTCGGGTCACCCACCGCGTAGGGCTCTACCGAGGCGAGTCGCGGCCGTGAGAACCATGTCCTTCGCAGTTTCGATGAGCGCAAGATGGTGGGCGAACCCGTGCATCTGGTCGTCGGCCACGAGGAGCGTCACCGGCACCTCGGCTTGCCGCAGCAGTCGTGCGTATTCGATCCCCTCATCCCGGAGCACGTCGTACTCCGCAACGCACAGCACCGTCGGGGGCAGGTCCGCCAGAGAACCCTGGAGTGGAAACAGGTGGGGATCCTCGCGCACCCACTGCGACGGTAAGTACGCATCCCAGATCCACTTCATGAACGACCGATCGACGGTGAACCCGGGACCACGTTCGCCGTAGGAGGGCGTCCCCGGGTCCCAGTAGTCGAGCACGGGATACAGCAGGAAGTGCGCCGCGAGCTGGCGCGCGCCCCGCTCTCGGATCCGTTTCGCCAGTGCGGTCGCGATGGTCCCGCCGGCGCTGTCGCCGCCGAGAGCGAATGCGCCCGGCTCAACATCGAATTCGTCACTATTGGTGAGCAGCCACTCGAACACGACATCGCCATCGTCGATCGCAGCCGGATACGTGTGCTCGGGGCTCCTCCGGTAGTCCACCGAGAAGACGCTGCACTGCGCGACCTCGGCGATAGTCCGGCACAGTTCGTCATGCGTATCGAGGTCGTTGAAGACCCAGCCGCCCCCGTGGAAGAAGACGAGCGCAGGGTTCCGATGGCCGGGCGGCCGATAGGCACGCACTCGGATACCCCGATCCCCGGCGGGAACGATGAAGTCCGCGACGCGCAGCGACGACGGCTCGGCCTGCCTGATGAGTGCCGAGCGCATGCGAACACGAGCAGCCTCGAGTGGAATCTCGTAGGACGGGGGCAACTGGGTGGCGGCCACCCGCATTTTCTCCGCCGCTGGGTGCAGCGCCTTCGGGCGCAGTTCGTCCATGCTCACTCGGCCCTCGGATTGATCGCTACCCATCCCGGGAGGGCCGCACGATGTCAACCACGGGGATACCACTCGGCCATGAGCTGACTCTGATCCGCATCGCCGCCGAACCGCTCGATCGCCGTCTCCGTCATCTCTTCCACGAGATGTCCGATCGGCGTCGCGTGGTTCATGCTCGCGGCGAGTTCGTTTGCCAGGTGAACATCTTTCCGCATGAGATCGAGGGTGAACCCCTGCAGCTTGTAATCGGGCTCGCTCAGCAGAGTCGGGAACGTGTACTCGGTCGTGTAGTTCCGCCCGGTCGAGCTGTTCAGCACCGCGACGACCGTGGACTGCTCGATACCGCACGCCTGCCCGAGCCGGATGGCCTCCAGCGCGGCGAACCGATTGCAACTGTTCAGAAGATTGTTGACCAGCTTCATCGCGTGACCGGCACCGACCGGCCCCACGTGATGGACGTCCGGCGTCACCGCCTCGAGCACCTCGACAACCTCTGCGAACACGTCGTCGTCGCCACCCACCATCAGGGTCGCCGTACCCTCGCGGGCCCGCCGGACACCGCCCCCGATCGGCGAATCGAGGAACTTCACTCCACGTTCGCCGAGGGCCGCAACGACCTGGTAATCCGCCGTGGGGGTTCCGGTGGTGATATCGACGACGACGGTGCCGACGGCGAGGTCCTTCGCGATCCCCTCGTCCCCAAAGAGCAACTGATCGACATGCGTCGGAGCGGGGAGGCACAGGAACACGACCCGACACGTCCGGGCGATCTCGGCCGCGTCGGTGAAGGTGGCGCCGGCGGCGACCAGTTCGTCCGCAGCCACACGGTTGCGATCGTTGACGTACAGATCGAAGGGCTCGACCAGGCGGCTCGCAATCGCGGAGCCCATCGCCCCGATCCCGATGAATCCAATCTTCTCACTCATAGCATTGACTCCTTAACTGTCCAATAATCCAGCTGGCCCGGCGAAGCCAGCGACTCAGTCCACAGTGATGGACGCGCCGAGGTGCCAATCAACGAAGGCCTGGAGGCCGTCTTCGATCCGGGTGCCCAGGATCGGACCGAGGTCTGCGAGCATCAAGTCCCGGGACACCTGCTGATACCGCACCAGTTCGGGCTGCCAATCGATCGTTGCCGCGTCGCCCCCGACGAGTTCGACGAGAATGCGAAACAGCTCAGTGGTGTTGATCGGCTCACCGACCACGTTGATCGCCTTCGCCCCGGAGTCGACGTCGATCGCGGCAAGAAGCGCCGCGGCCGCATCATCGACGTACACCAGATCGTGAAGCGCGTCGGGCGCCCACCGCACCACCGGGGCCCGGCCCGCGCGCACGGCGTCGATGGCATCCATCATCATCCCGCCGATCGAGTTGTCCCGGTTTACTCCGGGACCGTAGATGGTGCCGAGCCGCAGGGAGATGAACTCCGCCCCTCCGGTGTTCGCATGCGCCTCGAGATATGCCTCGACGGCCAGCTTGCTGGCTCCGTACATACCGATGCCGCTCCCCTCGGCGACCTCGTTTTCGCGATGCCGGTACGTCTGACGCTTCGCGAAGTTCCCGTAGACACTGTGCGACGAGCCGTAGACGATGCGCCGCACCCCATGGCGCTTTGCCGAATCCATCAGGCCGTAGGCGGCCGCCACGTTCACCTCGAATGCGGCCCAGGGATCGTCGAGCCCTGCCACCGCGCGAATTGCCGCTAGATGAACGATGCTTCCCGACCTGGCCACCAGAGCATCAACCGCCTCTCGATCCCGGAGGTCGATGTCGCATCGCTCCACGTCGGACAGTTCACCGAAGGTCTTGGATCGGTCGGTCCAGTGCGAATCCGCGGCCAACACGCGATAGCGGCCCGATGTACTCAGCTGCTCGACCAGCCTCGATCCGACGAATCCGGAAGCACCGGTCACCAGCACGACTTCTTTCGATCCCGTCACGCCAACCTCTTTCGATTGTTCCAACTCACCCGCCCACACCCCCGAGCCGACGAAAAGGATCGAAGACGCAGTGACATTCGACACACGATTTCAGCAGATATTTTACCAGCTGTCAACTATCTGACTTATGATATTCTGTGCACAGAGTCCTTGGCTAGCAGAAGCCCGACCGTGAGATCGACGCGCACGAGCGATCGGCCGTGGCTTACCGCCACAATGCCCATCAGGACGAGGAGGACGCCCCCGCCCCTCACCCGACGTTCCCACCCAAAGGAGATAGAGCAATGCTCATGGAACACCGACACGGGAAGTTGTTCGTCGATGGTCGATGGATTGCAGCGCGCGGCGAGCGCATCCCCGTCGTCTCCCCGGTCAGCGAAGAACTCCTCGCCGACGTGGCGTCGGCATCGCCTGCCGACGTCGATCTCGCTGTAGCCGCGGCCCGCGTGGCCTTCGACACCGGCCCGTGGCCCCGCATGTCGCTCGACGAGCGCATCGCCGTCGTACGGCGGTTTCGCGGATTGTTGATTGACCATGCCGAACAGATCGCGGAACTGATCACCACCGAGATGGGGTGCCCGATCACCCAATCCCGCACCATCCAGGCAGCGAACCCCGTGCGGGTGATCGATGCGTATCTCGACTTCATTGGTGAGTACCCGTTCCGCACCGTCCGGTCAGGACCACTCGGAAACGCATTGGTGACAAGAGAACCCGTCGGGGTGGTCGGGGCCGTCGTCCCCTGGAACGTGCCGATGGGTATCAGCGTGCAGAAGATCGTGCCGGCGATCCTCGCAGGATGCACATTCGTGCTGAAGCCGGCACCGCAGACGACGCTGGACGCGTACCTGCTGGCTGAGCTCATCGAACGGGCGGGGTTCCCCGCAGGTGTGATCAACGTCGTGCCCGCCGAACGCGAGGCATCGGAGCACCTGGTCGCGCATCGCGGGGTGGACAAGGTCACCTTCACCGGTTCAACGGACGCAGGTCGCAGAATCGCATCGCTGTGCGGCGCGAATATTCGTCGTGTGACGCTCGAGCTCGGCGGCAAGTCGGCCGCCGTGATTCTGGACGATGCCGACATGAACGCGACTGCCGAACTGCTCCGTATGGGTTCCTTCAGGAACAACGGTCAAGTCTGTACTTTGAAGACTCGCATCCTCGTCTCCGAGAAGCGGGAGAGTGAACTTCTGGATTCACTCGCTGCGATGATCGACACGATGGCAGTCGGCGACCCGCACCACGATGCGACCGAGATCGGTCCGCTGTTCAGTGAGCGCCATCGCACCACGGTCGAGAAGTACATCCGAATCGGTCAGGAGGAGGGTGGCCGAATCATCAAGGGCGGCAACCGCCCCGCCGGCCTCGAGCACGGATGGTATGTGGAACCAACGATCATTGCCGGAGTATCCAGAGGCGCGACCGTCGCACAGGAGGAGATCTTCGGGCCGGTGGTGTCCGTGATGACCTACCGCGACGAAGAGGACGCGATCGCCATCGCGAACGACTCGCAGTACGGCCTCAACGGTGCCGTCTTCTCTTCGGATCTCGAACGCGGGCTACAGGTCGCCAGCCGGTTGCGCACCGGCGTGGTCGAACTGAACGGCAGTCCGATCGGACTGCAGTCGCCGTTCGGTGGATTCAAGATGAGTGGAATCGGCCGAGAGAACGGGGTCGAAGGATTGGAGGCGTACACCGAACTGCGGTCGATCGGCCTGCCGGCGGAGTTCGCGCAATCCCTGGCCTGACCGCCACTGACGGACTACAAACGTGGAGGCCCGGAACCGAGAACTGGTTCCGGGCCTCCGACGTTACGGATGAGCTACTCACCACGCATATGCTGCCGGAGCCTCACCGCCGGGCCCCGGGAAGATCTTGTCCAACTCCGCCATCGTCTCCGCGGACAACGACACGTCCAACGCACGAGCGCTCTGGTCGAACTGTTCGACGGTCCGCGGCCCCGCAATGATCGTGGAGACGACGGGATTCGCCAGCAGCCAGGCGGTCGCGACGTCGGAGGGACGCTCACCGATCTGCCGGCAGAGTGCTTCATAGGCCTCCAGCTGGGGACGGATCCGCTCGATCCGGGCCTGCATTTCGGGGCGGCTGCGGCGACCGCTGCTGGCGTTGTCGAGCACCCCTCCGAGGAGGCCACGCCCCAATGAACTCCATGGAATCAGCCCGATCCCGTAGTTGCGCAACGCCGGAATCAACTCGAGCTCGATTGTCCGCTCGGTCAAGTTGTACAGACTCTGCTCCGAAACCAGACCGAGAAAGTGGCGGGCATTCGCGATGCATTGCGCGGTCGCGATATCCCATCCCGCGAAATTGCTGCTACCGACGTAGCTGATCTTTCCCTCCCGGACCAACTGCTCGAATGCCTGCCACACCTCTTCCCACGGCGTGGTTCGGTCGACGTGGTGCATCTGATAGACGTCGATGTGGTCGGTCTGCAGCCTGCGGAGGCTCGCCTCACACGCCCTACGGATGTGATAAGCCGAAAGCCCGCGATCGTTCGGACCGGTATCCATCGGCTGGTAGACCTTGGAAGTCAGGACGATCCTGTCCCGTCGGGAGGGGTCCTGTGCCAGCCACTTGCCGATGATTTCCTCGGAAGTGCCGAATCCCTTCTCCATGTCGGGAGTCTGCGGACCACCGTAGACATCCGCCGTGTCGACGAAGTTGATGCCCAACTCTACTGCGTGATTGAGAATCTCGAAGCTTCCCGCCTCGTCCGTGACGAATCCAAAGTTCATCGCTCCCAGACCGATTCGACTCACCTTGAGCCCAGAACGCCCCAGCCTGTTGTATTCCATTTCCCTCTCCTTAAGTCTCATTCCAGAGCCGCCCGAACCCCGATCACGATGATCCACGCACCATTCTCAGACCTGCATGATGTCGTTCCCGCCGCCCGGCCAGCCCCGTTGCGCGCACCGCTCTAATTCGCCAAGCTGTACTGCTCCATCACGTTGAGCACCAGCTTGCGCACCTCGGGCCGGGCAATCAGGGCGATATTCGCGGCCAGACTCTCCTTCAGCGCGGCGTCCAGCTCGAGCGTCGCCGCGGCACGCGCGATCCGCTTCGCGTTCGCATACGTCGCCACCGGCCCGTGCGTCATCTCGCGGGCCACCTCGGCCGCCCGGCGTGCGAGGTCCTCGGTGTCGCACACCTCGCTCACCATGCCGGCCGCCAGTGCCTGCGCGGCATCGATGAACTCGCCCGTCGCAATCATCCGGGATGCCTTCTCCAGACCGATCAGCTTCGGCAGCAGGTACGCACCGCCGGCCACCGGCACCATGCCGAGGTTGACATAGCTCTCGGCGAACCTCGCTTGGGACGCGGCCAGGCGCACATCACAGGAGAGTCCGAAGTCCAGCCCGCCGGCAGTCGCGTGGCCGTTGTATGCGGCGATCACCGGAACCGGGGTGTTCCACAGCAACCGCACCGTGCGCTGCACGGCCGGCATCCAGGTGACGGCGAGGTAGTCCATCAACCCGTCGGCACCGTCGGCGGAGTACACCGCGTACATGTCCTTGACGTCGGCGCCGGCGCAGAACACCTTGCCGGTGCCAGTAAGCACCACCGCACCGATGCCGTCGGTCTCGGCGAGGTCGGCGACCGCATCGCCCATGCGGGTCACCACGTCGGGGGTGACCGAGTTGCCCCGGTCGGGCCGGTTCAGTCGTACCGTGCCCACACCGTCCACGGTATCGATGACGATGTCATCGGTGGACTCGATCACTGCGTCAGCCACGTTCCTTCACCACTTTCGTTACGTTGCGCGGCACCACGGTAGGGTCCTCGACCCACGACCGCACCAGCCGCTTGATGTCACCGCGCGCGATCTTCGCCGCCTTCGAGGCGCGCGGGATCGGATCGGTCGAGATGTACACGTGACCCGGGCGTTTGAACCCCGCCAGGTTCTCGCGCAGCACCGCGGCCAGCTCCCCGCTCACGTCGGCCCACAGTGCGTCGATGTGCACGTACGCCGCCGGGGTCTCGCCCCATTTCGGGTCCGGCACGCCCACCACCACCGCCTCGCGGACCATCGGATGCAGTTCGAGTGCCCGCTCGATCTCCACCGGCTGGATGTTCGTGCCACCCGTGATGATGGTCTCGCTCGCACGACCGACGATGAAGATCCGGCCGTGCTCATCGAAGTGCCCGAGGTCGGAGGTCCGCCACCAGCCGTCCGGCAGGGTCCGATCGGCATGCTCCACCTCGCCGCCCAGCAGGGTCGGTGCCACGCTCGCGGTGCGGATCACCAGCTCGCCGTCGACCCCCGGCTCCGGCCGGTCCTGGACGGCACCGTCGGCGTACACGGAGAACTCGACGCCCGGCACCGGCCGGCCGATCGAGGACCACAGCGATCGGTCGCGCATCTCGGCACGGGTGAGCAGCGTGGTCGACGCCGGGGCCTCCGTCTGCCCCCAGCAGTTGATCATCGCATCGGTGTACTCGGTGAGCACCTCGAGCGCAGGCAGCGCGGCGGGCTCACCGGCGAGCATCAGGCAGCCCAGCGACGAGGTGCGAAGCCGTTCGAGGCCCGTGATCTCGGAAAGCCGCCGCAACATCGTGGGCACCGCGAACATCCAGGTGATTCCGCGATCGACGATCACGTCGAGCATCTGCTCAGGATCGAACCTGGTCATCACCACGTTGGTGCCGCCGCACAGCAGCGTCGGCAACACACTCCAACCGCCGGCGTATACCAGCGGCGCCACCTGCAGGGTGCGCGGCGATGCGCTGGGCGCACTGGTGCTCATCACCCAGGTGTTGCCGAGGATCGCCGCGCGAGCCCCGCGATGCGTGATCGGGATGCCCTTGGGCTTTCCTGTCGAGCCCGAGCTGAAGCGGATGTGATAGAGGTCGTCGGGCCCGGTGGCCGCCTGCACCGGCCCGGATGCCCCACCGGCGACCAGTTGGTCGAAGGAGGTCCACCCGTCTCGTGCGCCGATGACCACCTTGTGCACCGCGGAGCCTGCGAGCACGCCGTCGAGCACCTCGGCCGAGGACGGATCCGCAACGACCAGCCCGACGTCGGCGAGGTCCACGCACCGCCGCAGCTCGTTCGGGGCGAAACGATTGTTCAGCGGCACCTTGACCAGGCCCGCCTTGAGCAGGGCGAACTCCAGGACTACATACTCGATGTGGTTCTCGGAGACCCATGCCACCCGCCCGCCGGGCCGCAGGCCGAGACCGATGAAGGCGTTCGCGAGCCGGTTGGAGGCGGCGACTAGCTGCTCGATCGTGAGCGACCGCTGACCGGTCGCCTCCTCCACCGCGATCTCGTGGCCGGGTCGTCGCTGGACCTGGCTCATCAACTGCACCACGGTCTGAGCGACGGCCGACGATTGTGCGCTCATATTCAGTTCTGCCCGAATCCGATTGGCATGGTGGCCACCGACAGGCCACCGTCGACCACGATGGTCTGGCCATTGATCGCAACACTCTCCGGCGAGCACAGGAAGGCCATCACTTCGGCCACCTCTGACGGGGTCGCGTAGGCGCCCGAGGGGGTCTGGGTCAGCCAGTTCTTCGCGTAGTCGTCCCAGGAATCGCCGGCGTACAGCCGGAACGAATCGGTATCGATCGGGCCGGGGCACACTCCCACCGCGGTCACGCCGTCACCGGCGAGCTCCACGGCCAGGTTCCGGACAATGGACTCCATGCCCGCCTTGGCCGCGCCGAGCAGGCCGTGCAGCGGCAGCGCCCGGAAGCTGTCCCAGCCGCTCACCGCGAGCACCCGGCCCCCGTTCCGCATGTGCGGCAGCGAGATACGGACCAGATCCAGGAATCCCTGGATGGTGATGCCCATGGTCTTCTCGATGTGGTGCGCGCGGATGTCCATCAACGGTTTGAACGCGCTGGCTGCGGCGTTGGCCACTACCACGTCCAGGCGGCCGAACCGCTCGACGGCGGCGTCCACCAACTGCTGTACCGATTCGGTGTCGGAGATGTCGGCCTTGAGCGCCAACGCGGTGCCGCCGACCGCCTCGATCTCGGCGACGGTCTTCTGCGCCGACTCGTCGTCGCGACGGTAGTTGACCACGACGTTCGCGCCCTTCGCACCCAGCTTCAGGGCGAGCTGCTGGCCCATTCCGCGGGATCCGCCGGTGATCAGGACGGTCTTGCCTCGCATGTCCATGGATGCCTCTCGGTGTTGTTGTGACGAGCGCGGGTGATGCGCTTGATCGAAGGTATGGGCCGGCTCTACGAGCCCATGGTCAACCCACCGCCGACGCACAGCGTCTGGCCGGTGATGTAGCTGGCGCCGTCGCCGGCGAGGTAGGCGATCGCGTCCGCGATCTCGGACGGCTCGCCCAGGCGGCGCATCGGAACGCCCCGCAGGATGCTGTTCAGCACGGCGTCGCCGTCGCCCTGGGCATCGTCGCCGCCGGCGATGCCCTGCTCCACCAGCAGCGGCGTCGAAGTGATGCCGGGCGCGACGGCGTTGACCCGGATTCCGTAGCGGGCCCACTCGCGGGCCAGCGACTTCACCAGGCCGATCACCGCGGCCTTGGCCGCGGAGTACACCGCCTCCCCGGAGGTGCCGACGGTACCGGCCTCGGACGAGGTCAGCACGATGCTGCCGCCGCGCTCTCGCATGGCCCGCGCCGCGGCGGCCGAGAGGTAGATCGCCGACATCAGATTGACGTCGATGATCCGCTGCCAGTACTCGGGCGTCTCGTCGAGGAACTTGGTGATCGCGGTCCAACCGACGGTCGAGATCACGGTGTCGAGATGCCCGACCCGCACCACCGCCGCGGCGACCAGCCGGTCGCAGTCCTCGTGCCGGGTGGCATTCCAGGACTCGCCCAGGTCAACGATGTTCTCGTGCTCGTCGGAAAGCGCCGCCACCGCATCGGCATTCAGATCCGCGGCGACCACGCACACACCCGAGCCCGCCAACTCCAGCGCGGTGGCACGTCCGATGCCGGAACCGGCGCCGACCACCAAAGCAGTACGGGTCTCGTTGTTCTCTGCCATGAAAATGTCTCTCCTCGTCATATGGGCGGCTACGGGTTGCGGCGCGCCGGTCTCACACCCGCGGACGGTGCACACACTGCCAAATATTGAACAAGTCTAATGTCTAACAATTGCTCAACGGAGCTCGTCGTGCGCCCAGCTCAGGGCCTCCACCACCGGCACCAGGCCAAGGCTGGTGCCCAGCATCAGGATCACCGCCTGCTCGATTGCCTCGACGGGCACGCCCGCGTCCCGCGCGCGGTTGCAGTGCACGCGGAAGCCGCCCTCGTTGCGGGTCACGGCGAAACCGACCAACAGGCTGAGCTCACGCTGCCCGGGTTCCAGCGGCCCGTGGGCGTCCTGGGCCACGCGCAGCGCGCGGAACGCGTCCGCGGCGGCAGAGGAAGTCTCCCGCAGCCGATCCAGATTGGAGATGAAGCTCTCATGCTTGCTCAGGGGGTATTCGGGTTTCATTGGTGTTCTCGTCCCTTACCTCGAAATAGGGGTCAGTTGCTGGTGTCGCCTGCGGCGAGCCGCGCCAGGGCCGGCACGTGGTAGCCCTCCGCGTATTCCGCGCCGGCCTGTCGGATGGAGGCCTCGGGGGCACGGGCGTACAGCCGACGACGGCTCACGAACGAGCCGGACTGACGGTGCACTCGCACCGCCGCCTCGACCGCTGCGACCAGGGAGACGGTGCCGTCCAGCAGCGGGGCACCGTCGACCTCGCGGATGTTCACCGCGTTCAGGAACGCGGTCAACCGCCCGCCGGCGGGAATCACCACTTCGGCACCCTTGTCCAACGAGGCGCGGGCGGCGGCGGTGAACGAGTCGATCGCCTTCTGCCGGCCGTCCGGATCGGAGAAGCAGGCATCCAGCTCATGCGGCGTCAGCCCCATGCACTCGATGCTCGCCAGCCGCTCCCGCAGACCGTACTTGGCCACGTTCTCCTCGAACCGGCCGCCGAAGTAGGGGTTCACGCCGACCAGGGAGAACTGGCTGCCCATCATGCAGGAGGTGAGCATCGAGGTCTCCCCCAGCCCGAGGACCGGGATGTCGACCATGGACCGCGCCTCGCGCAGCGCGGGGTCGAGGATGTTGCCGATCGCAATCGCGTCGAAGCCGTCCTGTTGGGCCTCGATCGCGGAGTCCATGATGGACACCCAGTCGAGGACCTCGAAGAACCGGAAGCTGTCAATCCGCCCCACCCGGGTGCCGCGCAGCTCGACCTGGGTGCCTGGCGATTTCACCTGGTCGATGTACGACCTCAGGTAGGGGAAGTAGTTCGGCGAGTACTCCTCGCGGGACATGCTGAGGTAGAGGATCTTCATCTGTTTCATCCCACTCGTTCGAAGATTGCGGCGAGGCCCTGGCCTCCACCGATGCACATGGTTTCCAGCCCGTACCGCGCACCGCGGCGGTCCATCTCGCGGAGCAGGTTCGCCAGGATCCGGCCCCCGGTCGCGCCGATCGGGTGGCCGAGGGAGATGCCCGAACCGTTCACGTTGACCCGGTCCAGGTCCGCGTCGGTCAGCCCCCAACCCCGGAAACAGCCGAGGACCTGCGCGGCGAAGGCCTCGTTCAGCTCGATCAGGTCCATGTCCGACCAGGACAGCGAGGCCCGCGCCAGCGCGCGCTCTGCCGCCGGGACCGGACCGATCCCCATACGGTTCGGCTCCACGCCCGCGAGTGACCAGCTGACGAGGCGGGCGAACGGCTTCAGGCCCAGCTGCTCGGCCTTCGCCCGCGTCGTCACGATCGCCACGGCGGCGGCGTCATTCTGCCCGCTCGAGTTGCCGGCGGTCACCGTAGCCCCCGGGAGCGTGGCGGCCATCATCGGCTCGAGCCGCGCCAGCGACTCGACTGTGGTGCCCGGGCGGGGGTGCTCGTCCCGCGTCACCACCAGCGGATCACCCTTGCGCTGCGGCACCGAGACCGCAATCGTCTCGTCGTCGAACAACCCCGCCGCCATCGCGGCACCCGCCCGTTGCTGCGACCGCGCAGCCCAGGCATCCTGCTGCTCGCGCGTGATGCCGTAGTCGCGTCCGACGTTCTCCGCGGTCTCGATCATCCCGCCCTCGACCGGGTACCGCCAGCCGCCCGAGTTCCGGCGTGGCGCCGCGAGGCGGTCCAGCAGCTTCGGCTGCCCACCGGCGTTCCAGCGACCGTTCGGGATGTAGTACTCGGCCTGACTCATGCTCTCGGCCCCTCCAGCCAGGACCAGGTCAGAACCACCGGTGGCGACCTGCATGCAGGCGTACAGCACGGCCTGCAGACCCGAACCGCAGCGGCGGTCGATCTGCAGCCCCGGCACCGTGACATCGAGGCCGGCGTCCAGCGCCGCGATCCGTCCGATGGCCGCGGCCTCGCCGTTGGCGTAGCCCTGACCGAAGATGACGTCGTCGACATCCGCACCTGCCAGGCCGGTGCGCTCGGCCAGCCCGGCGATCACCGTCGAGGCCAGGGTGGTGACCGGCACGTCCTTGAAGATCCCCCCGTACCGACCGACGGGGGTGCGGACCGGTTCGCAGATGACTGTTTCTAAAGTGGTGTTCGTCATCGCCTAGACGCTCGACTCTCCGCCGTCGACGGCGATGGTTTGGCCGGTGAGGAAGTCCGGCGCGTTCAGTGCCAGGTAGGTGACGACGTTCGCCAGTTCCTCCGGTGTACCCATCCGGTACGCGGGGATCCCGCGCAGCACCTTCTTGTACGCCGCCTCGTCCGCCCGCATCTCGGCGTTGATATCCGTGGCGATGTAGCCAGGCGCCACCGCATTCATCTGGGCACCGAAGCGGGCCCACTCGGCCGCGACCGAGCGGGTGAAGTTGATGACCGCTCCCTTCGACGCGCAGTACGCCGAGAAGCCGGGGCGGCCGACCAGGCCGAACACCGAGGCGATGTTGATCGCGCGACCGGCACCCGCATCCCGGAACCGCCGCCCGGCCTCACGGCTGCTGAGGAACAGGCCACGGACGTTGGTGTTGAAGATCCGATCCCATTCCGCCTCGTCCATGTCGACCATGTTGGTCTGGGTGGCGATTCCGGCGTTGTTGACCAGCACGTCGAGCTTCCCGAAGGCCTTCTCGGTGTCATCGAAGAGGCCCGCGATGGACTCGGGATCCATGACATCGGTGGGACGGACCAGCGCGGTCCCCCCGTCTGCCTCGATCGCGTCCCGCACACCCTCGAGCGCGGATACGGTGCGGCCCGACAGGACGACCTTGGCACCTTCCTTGGCGAGCGAGCGCGCGACGCACTCCCCGATGCCGCGCCCGGCCCCTGTGACGACTACCACTGCATTAGACATGTATGTAATATGTCTGACAGCTAGCTTTCAGTCAAGCTGTCATCACAGACTTATCCAGTCACGCTGTCATCACAGACTTATCGCAGAGGAGTTCGATCGACATCATGAGACGTCTCGTGCGCACCGAGGGCCTGACCGCCGAGCAGGACGAGATCCTGGCCGTTGTCCGGCAATTCGTGGACAAGAAGATCATCCCGGTCGCCACCGAACTCGAACACGCCGACGAGTACCCGACGGAGATCGTCGAGGGCCTCAAGGAGCTCGGCATCTTCGGCCTGATGATTCCCGAGGAGTATGGCGGTCTCGGGGAGTCGCTGCTCACCTACGCCCTGGTGGTCGAGGAGATCGCCCGCGGCTGGATGAGCGTGTCCGGCGTGATCAACACACACTTCATCGTGGCCCACATGCTCAACCAGCACGGCACGGAGGAGCAGAAGCTCGAGTACCTGCCGCGCATGGCCACCGGCGAGGTGCGCGGCGCCTTCTCGATGTCGGAGCCCGGGCTCGGCTCGGACGTCTCGGCCATCACCACCAAGGCCACCAGGACCGCCGACGGCTACGAGATCACCGGCCAGAAGATGTGGCTGACCAACGGCGGATCCTCCACCCTGGTGGCAGTGCTCTGCAAGACCGACGAGGGCTCCGAGTCGGTCTACAAGAACATGACCACCTTCCTTGTGGAAAAGGAGTCCGGCTTCGGCGAGACGGCCCAGGGGGTCACCATCCCCGGCAAGATCGACAAGATGGGCTACAAGGGCATCGACACCACGGAGATGATCCTCGACAACCACCGGATCTCCGCCGACCAGGTCCTCGGGGGCACCCCCGGCAACGGCTTCTACCAGATGATGGACGGCGTCGAGGTCGGGCGCGTCAACGTGGGCGCCCGGGCCGTCGGCATCGCGAACCGCGCATTCGAGCTCGGCATCCGGTACGCGCAGCAGCGCGAGACGTTCGGAAAGCCGATCGCGCAGCATCAGGCGATCCTGTTCCGGATCGCGGAGATGGCCACCAAAGTGGAGACCGCGCACTCCATGGTGGTCCGTGCCGCCCGGCTCAAGGACGCCGGCGAGCGCATGGACGTCGAGGCGGGGATGGCGAAGATGATCGCCAGCGAGTACTGCAACGAGGTCGTTCAGGACTCGTTCCGCATCCACGGCGGCTACGGCTACTCCAAGGAGTACGAGATCGAGCGACTGTACCGCGAAGCGGCGTTCATGCTGATCGGCGAGGGCACCTCGGACATCCAGAAGATGATCATCGGCAGATCCCTGCTCAAGGACTATCGAATCTAGACCGAAATACGGCGCGCAGAAACGACAGAAAACAGGAAGCCGGCTTGATTCATCAAGCCGGCTTCACTGGTCGCTTCTACCAGGCGTAGTCCTCGGGCGCTGTCCGATACCCCGGGAATATCGTATCGAGACGTGATGACGGCATCGAGACTCAATTCAAGCGCCGCCGCAGCGTCGTCGAGATCGTGTTCGGTACGCGGCCCCACGAAGGGTGCCCGTGATCCCGTGCACACCAGCACCCACGCGAGAGCCATCCGCGCCGGCGGGACCCCCACACAACAGTTTCATACTCCTTCAGCTACCTCCGGCACCCGCGAGCTGCTCCTACGTGAATCGGGCCCCTGGACTTCGCAGCCGATTACACCCCGATGCAGCGGGCCCATGCCAGAATTCCGATGAGCACGCTGCGTCGTTGCCGGAGCGCGATCTGGCCAATGCGGTGGCCAGGTATGTTTTGCCGACGCCCACGGCGCCGAGGACCAGCCTGCAGTGGCCGGCGTCGGCGAAGCGCAACGAGACCAGATCCGACAACGCCCGTCGTAGTGCAGGTCGTCGAGTGCGTTTCAGGTGTCGATCCGCATGTTCGAATTCAACCCGGCCTTCGCCGAACGTATTGGTGCCGAACGCGATTCGCGGCGTGACACTTCGTCGGCCCAAACAGTTCCAGGAAGGCGAGGTGGCTGAGCTGGTGCTGTCGGGCCAGCGCCAGTCGCTGCGGCAGGATGTCCTTCGGTGCGCCGAGTTTGAGGGCTTTGAGATCGCGATCCATCAAAATTTCTTTTCCACATGCGATCATCGAGCACCCTCGACGGGTTTGATACCAGTGCTCCGGCCGCCATCGTGACGACCGGAGCCCGCCGTCCATGTTCGACGGCGGGCTCCTGGCTTTCACCTGCGAGGTTGTCGCTTCGTATCCGTCATGTGGCGGCTAATCGACGGTGCCGGCGCCGCTCGTACTCGTCACGCGGCACCTCCGGTGCATCCTTCCGACCCAGGTCGTCCATATGCACCCGGTAGGTCTCCCGCGTGAAGTAGGCGGCGATGGCTGCGGCTACGCCGATACCGAAAACGACCGACCCGACGATCACCGGCACATTCGCGCCGGGGGGAGCGATGACGGCGAAAACGGTCGGCATGATCGCTGTGGCCATGCCTGCGAGGTTTTGCGGGATTGCGAATCCGGTGACACGGGACCGGGTCGGGAACTGTTCCTGGAAGGAGCTCGGGAAGACTCCTTGGAACCCCTGAAAGGCCACACCGTATGCGAGGAGTCCGAACACGAACATAAGAACGACGTTATGAACACTGATGAAGTACAGATAGCCGAAACACAGGGCCGTAGAGCTGAGCATGCCGAAGATCAGACACGGCCGCCTGCCGATCTTGTCAGACAGGGCACCGGCCGCTGGGACGAGCAGCGCGGCCACCGCATTGCCAATCAGCGAGAGCCAGAGGAGGTTCGCCGGAGTGAACCCATTGCCATAAGCCTTGTTCGTCGCGAAGGTTGCGCCGAACACCAACATAACTACGGGAATGATGGTAAGCAGCATCATGATGAACACGCGCACCATGTCGGCGCCGTTGCTGCGAACGGCCTCCACAATAGGTGAGGGCGGCGTGTTGTCACCATCCCGCTCCTCGAGGAATGCCGGCGTCTCGTTCACCCTGCGTCGAATAATAAGACCAATGAGGACCACGACCGCACTCAGCAGGAACGGGATCCGCCAACCCCATGAGTGGAAGGCTTCATCCGGAAGCCACGTGGCCATCGGCAAGAATGCCGCCGCCGCGAGAATCTGGCCGACCGCGACGCCCTGCATCGTGAAGCTCGTGTAGTAGCCGCGCCTTCCGAATGGCGCGTGCTCCATGATCATCGCGCTCGCCCCGGAGATCTCCCCACCGACGGCGAAGCCTTGAACCAAGCGCAAGACGACCAAGAGGGCCGGAGCCCAGACGCCGATGGAATGGTAGGACGGAATCAGCCCGACACAGAACGTTGCAACTCCGATGATGAGCATGCAGAGAACGAGGACATTCTTCCGTCCATGCTTATCGCCCCAGTGACCGAGAACGAATCCACCTATCGGCCGCGCCACATAGCCGACGCCGTATGTGGCGAAGGACGCAACGATCGCAACCGTCGGATCCGCCCCCGGGAAGAAGAGCGTGGGAAACACCAGCGCGGCGGCTTGTGCGTAGATAAAGAAGTCGTAGTACTCGAGCACCGAGCCGACCCACCCGCTCGCGGCGGCCTTCTTCGGCGTCTTCGCATGCCCTGCCGGTTCGCCTGAGCCGAGCGGCTCAACGATCTCATCACTCAATGGACTCTCTCCTAGCAACGGCAACTCCGAGGCATGACGCTCGAAATCGACTGTGAGCTCTACCACTGTCAAGTTAGACCATCGTTGACACTGATGCAATAGTCAGCCGATTAACTGTCTGACTTATAGGGAGGACTTCTATCAGTAACGATCGGCGATCTCCACGATTCAGCCGAAGCGCCAAGGGCACTGCGGGCCGGGCGCGTTCGCAGTCCGGCCACCGGGGATTCGTTCTGCGCACCCGTCGCGGCGGTAGCGGGTCACGCCGTGCGAATCAACCAGGGCGTCTGGCTCACTGTCCGCGCGAGCGTGACATCGGGCACCCGGCCTTCCAGCACCCCGGCCAGCCACGGCATCGGTTCGAGGGCAACATCCACTACGCGGATTGTTCGGACCGAGCACGGTGGGGCATCGGCAGGCGAGGCACTCCGCGTAGATTCCGGATGATCGGGCGACGCAGCCAGCCGAGCAGGGTCGGCCGCATGAGGACATGACCCGATCGAAATCGACCCGCACGTCCCATCCATCCCCGGCGCGGGTGACCGGCAACCGAACGCGGGCACACTGCGAGCCCCGCGCCTCGATACGAATCGTGGGGCGTGCCGCCGTGGCAGCGCGTCGACTGCGACCAGTTGAGGGCGAGGTGATGTCGACCGGAGTCTTCACGAGCACTGGTTTCACCCCGTCCCGGGTGCGGATGCAGACATGTTCTGCGCGGTCAGACGGACCCGGTCGGCTTGGCCGACAGTCGATCCGGTTCGAACTGAGCATCGATCGAGGACAAGATGAAAGCCACCGGGGTGCTCCCCGTGGTAGCTCGAATCCGTCATGGCCTCCCGGACCGGTTCTTCGCCGACACCACCTCCGCGCTCTCCGTCGGCACGAAGAAGTCGGATGCCGAGGCTGTAGCTTTGGGTGCCTCACGCGCTCCCGGCACGGTTGAGCAAATAGGTCTGCGGAGGTAATCGTTTGATGGGATTGCCTCGGCCCTGAACGCCCCGTACAGTTATTGCACTGCAACACAATCCGATCGTCTCCGTGAGACGATGCGCTCCAGCTGGGATACGCGTCACCTGACCGAGGTCGAGAAGATTACGCTCGATGGGACGGTGCCCTCTTCCACCAGCCGCGAACCGCCGGGTTCCCGCGACACACTACTGGGAGGCCAAGGGCTTCGTACTGGTAGGCGTGACGAAGTCCCTCCAGATTTCAGAGCATCCACTCAAGATCGACGAATCGGCATGGCCGCAATGCCAATTAGTCGACGCTGGAGTGTTGCTGCATCGCAGCTAGCGGGCAGCCGGGGCTACATGCGGCGCGACTTCAGTGTTTGAACCGGCAGCCTTACAAGATAGGGACTCGTGTCCGCGGCCCGAATCGGCAAGCGAACCTCCGGCAAACTATCTTCTCGATCGAACTAGAGGCGCTCCTCGCCTGCGAACAGATGGTAGAGAACGTCACCCACCATGTGCGAGAACGACTCGCGCTCGTCGATGAGCTCTCGGGCGTCACGGCTCACCGACCCACCAGCCACAACCACGGATAATTGACAGCTAGTAACTTCCAAACATTTAGGCATTTTTTTTACTTTTTCTCACATATTAGACCTTTATGAAAAAGACTGCTCTTGCACTGTCTGTCAATTACGTGATTGACTGAGTGTCGTACATCACTCTGAAGGGATGCGTCATGCCATCAGCCCTCGTTGAAGCAACGCGAGAGACCAAAGACACCGCGAGATCGACGCGGGCACCCGCGTTGGTGTCCGTGCACGGTCTGACAAAGTCATTCGGACGCCCAGGCAACGAGATTCACGTCCTCCGCAACGTCGACCTCGAGGTGGCCGATGGCGAACTGCTCGTACTCCTCGGCCCCAGCGGCTGCGGAAAGACCACCCTGCTGCGCTCACTTGTGGGACTCGAGCGCCCCGATTCAGGCCGAATCCACATTGGCGGCTCCTGCGTACTCGACACTGCGCGTGGCGTGTTCGTGCAGCCGAATCGCCGCGACGTCGGCATGGTCTTTCAGAACTACGCCCTATGGCCCCACATGAAGGTTCGCAAGAACGTCGCCTACCCGCTTCAGTCGCGAGGCCATAGCGCAGCACTCAAGGGTGGGCGTGTCGAGGAAGTCCTTGACATCGTGCAATGCGGCCACCTCGCAGACCGGTACCCACCAGAGCTCAGTGGCGGCCAGCAGCAGCGCGTCTCGCTTGCGCGTGCTCTGGCTCCGCGACCCACGCTGCTGCTTCTCGACGAGCCTCTCAGCAATCTCGACGCTCTCCTGCGCGTCGAACTGCGTGCGCAACTCCGGCTTCTTCACCGCGAATTGGGCTTCACAGCCGTCCACGTCACGCACGACCAGGAGGAAGCCATCGCGCTGGGCACCCGGGTCGCCGTCATGAACGCGGGCCGAATCGAGCAGGTCGGCGATCCGATCGAGGTGTATCGCGCTCCCGCGACCGAGTACGTCGCCGACTTCCTCGGCGCCAGGAATCGACTCGAGCTTCGAGCGGAGGATGGCGGCGTTGCCCTCGCCGGACAACGACTTCCTGGTCTAGCCCGCGACGATCTCCGCGGATCCTTTGCTCTCAGACTCCGCGACGAGCACCTGTTGGTGCGGCCCACAGCAGACGACATCTCATCTCCCGCGTCGCATGCCACTACGGCCACCGCGACTGCCTGGCTCGCCGACGGCCGCATCGTCGAACTATTGCCGGGCATCGAAACCAGCGAGTGCGTCGTCGAGATCGGTGACCTCCGACTGTTCGCCCGGATCCCGACAGGGGCGATGGACCTACGACCGGGCCAGTCGGTAGAGGTCGGATTTCCGATCGACAAAGCCCGCTGCTACAGCCAGGACCATGGCCGGCTCGTTCCCGACTGGGCCGACCGGACGGATCGCACCCACCAGGTCGCCGGAGTGTCGTCATGACCACTGACGTTGCCACCCGCGATGCCACAACAGACGACGTCGTCATCGACCAGACGCCGGCACCGGGAAGAGGGGCGTCCCCGATCGCGTTCGCGCGTCGATTCAAACGTCAACTACCGTGGCTTGCCCTCACCGTCCTGGTCGGCGGTTTGGTCCTGCTGCCAGTCGTCCCGCTGCAACAAAAGGCCTTCGCCGACGGCGCGGCCGGCCTGCGCGGCGTACTCGAGCTCGACGGAGTCGGCAAGATGTTCGCCACGACGCTCGTCCTCGGCGTCGGATCCTTGATCGTCGCGTTGATCGTGGGAACTGGCCTGGCGCTGTGCATGCACGCAACATCGCCGCGAACACGAAAGTACCTGGCGTTCATGCCAGTTCTGCCGATGATCATTCCTGGCGTCGCTCATGTCGTCGGATTCGTGTTTCTCTTCTCCCCGGAGAACGGGTACGTGAACACCCTGCTGCGCGCCACACCCTTTTTCGACGGCGACGCCGGCCCGATCAACGTCTACAGCGAGTTCTGGATCATCGTCTACACCGGCATTCACCTAGCAGCGTTCGTATACCTGTTCGTGTACGCCGGCTTGCGCAACTTGGGTGGTGACTACGCCCTGGCGGCCCGTGTCAACGGCGCCGGGCCACTGCGCATCCTCCTGACCGTGACGCTTCCCCTGCTGCGACCGGTGTTCGTCTACGCCGGCGTCGTGTGCTTCCTCCTCGCACTCGGTCAGTTCACCGGCCCCCTCATCCTGGGCCGTCGTGAGGGGCTCGACGTGATCACGGTGCGCATGTTCGAGCTATCCGCGCAGTACCCGATCGACTACTCGGTCGTCGCCGCGCTCGGCACACCCCTCATGGTCCTCGCCCTCGTCATGGTGATGGTGCAACGGGGCCTGATCGGCAAACAGGACCGGTTCGTCGGAACCGTGAGCGCAGCATCGCCAGCGAGCACCAGCCGATGGGGAAACATCGGCGCCACGTTGGTGGTGCTGCTCTTCACAGTCTTGTCAGCGCTGGCGCCGCTGGTGGCACTTGCATTCGTGGCGCTCTCGCCGTTCTGGAGCGGGTCGGTTTCCTTCGATGCGCTGACGACTCAAAACTTCTCCTCGGTGTTCCAGGACAGGGTGTTCGTCGAGTCCATCTTCAACAGCACGTTCGCCTCCGTCACCGCCGTCGCAATCGTCCTCCCACTCGGCACCTTGATCGCCCTCGGGATCTATAACCGAGACCGTCTCTGGCGCCCACTGTCAGTGATCCTCGACGTCCTCGCCAACATCCCACTCACAATGCCCGGAGCACTGCTCGGCTTCGGCTTCCTCTTCGCTTACTCCAATCCGTCGATCGGGCTCTACGCCACCAAAACAGGACTCATCCTCGCCTACGTCACGATCATGGTGCCGTATGCAGTGCGCTACCAGCTCGCCACGCTCGTAGCGCTCGGCCGCACGACCGTCGAGTCTTCGAGGGTCAGCGGTGCCGGTCCCCTCCGAACGTTCATCCGCGTCATCTTGCCGCTCGGGCGCGCCGGAATGGCCTCGTCGGCGGCCATCATGTTCGTCCTCTTGATCCACGAGTTCGGCGTCTCGCTGCTCATCCGTTCCGCCGAAGTCAACGTGATGTCCGTGGCCCTGTTCGAACAATACGACGCAGGGGGCTACCCGCAAGTCGCGGTCATCGCGATTGCGATGACCGCAATCACCGCAATCGGCGTCTTCTTGGCCCTGCTGTTCGGAGGTAGCCGTGCTCTCGAGAAGCTCTGATAGGCAGAAGGACCAGAACATGAGACATCTGACCAAGTGCGTCGCCGTGTTGGCGGCCGCGCTCGCGACCACCTTGCTCGCTGCCTGCGTCCCGGCAGCCGGGTTCTTCGGCGACGGCGGGCGAACGGTCCACGTCTACAGCGTGGCGGCACCCTCGCAGAACAAAAGGCTCGAAGACGCCTTCAACGCCTCCCACCCCGATATCACCCTCGAAATCACCAGGGGTGCATCGGACTTGGTCCCCAAGGTCGACGCAGAGATCGCAACCGGTGCGGACGGCGCCGACATCTTCATCATGTCCGGCGATTCATGGTTCCTGCGTAACAAGGACAACCTGGCCCCTGTGACCGCTGATGCCGCCAAGACCTACCCGGACTGGGGAGTCGACGGCCACGCGCCGATCGTGTCCTACTCACCGTTCAGCATGATCTTGTGGAACACCGACGCCTTTCCTGACGGCTTCGAAACCTGGGACGATCTGCTCGCGCCAGAGGTCAAGAATCGGCTGGGCGTGCGAGACACGATGAGCGCTGTGCTCGCTTCCTATCTGCAGTACCTCCAGGACAAGAACGGTCCCAATTATCTGCCTGAGTTGGCGGAGCAGAATCCGAAGTTCTACCCCTCGCTCATCCCGATGGCGCAGGCTGTGGCCTCCGGCGAGATCGGCGTCGCCTACACCGCCAGCCCTGCCGTCGTGCACGACCTCGAGAGCAGAGGAGCGCCGATCGACTCTGTGCTCATCAAGGACGGCTGGGCATCTCCGTTCATTGCCGGCATCCTCAAAAAGTCTCCACGCCAGGACGATGCCCAGATCGTAATGGACTACCTTCTCTCACCTGCAGGCCAGGGGGTATTCAACGGAAGTGGCGACGCCGGCAGTCCGATCGAGGGACTCGACGGCACGATCGACACCACACAGATGCGAGTCCTGTCCGAGAAGGACACCCCTCCCAAAGTGATCGCGGAGTGGGCCGTCCGGCTGCGTGAGATCTTCAACCGCGGCTAAACCCGCGCGCCTCCCCGCCGGACGCCTCGCCACAAAGGCTCCGCTCGACCCACGATCGTCCACCGTCAGTCGCGTTCTGAGGTGGCAACTGAGATAGGTGCCGTCGAGTTCAGTCGGTAGGGGCCCCTTTGTGCGATGTAGGCATGGGGTGGGCCTGTGGACTGAAGCAGGGTGTATGGGTCGTGCACTCAGTCCCGTGGCAGTGTGACATCGTCATCGCCGAACTCGGGCTTGGTCGCAAGCTCGCGGGCGTCGGGCACGCCAGCCGTCGAAATCTCCATGCAACGCCAGATGCGTCGGAGTCTCAGCATGCAAGGTCGGCGGTTGGCAGGTGCCCTAATCGGTCACAACCGACAGCAGCGATATCCTTGAGAAGACGTCATCGAGAAGTGAGCGAAAGGTCGATCCTCCCTTACTGGTCGTGCCGTCGGGACCAGTGCACAGGAACGACAGCGGCGTCGTGAATAGACCATGTGATGGGCACAGGTGATCCGCTCGACACAGAGTCGTAGTCGACTCCCCCGGTCGCCGAGCTGAGGGCGACCGGGTTCGATGACGCCCGGGAAATTGGGCGCGGCGGTTTTGGTGTTGTCTAGCGCTGCATCCAGACCCCATTAGATCGCACGGTGGCGGTGAAGGTTCTCCTCGTCGAGCTCGACGAGGAGAATCGGGAGCGATTCTTCCGGGAACAACGGGCGATGGGCCGTCTGACCGGGCACCCGAACATCGTCACCGTCCTGCAGGTCGGTGCCACCAACAGCGGCCTTTCCTACATCGTGATGCCATACCATCAGCAGGATTCTCCCGACGTCCGGATCCGCGACCACGGTCCGCTGCCGTTGCCTGAGGCGTTGTGGCTTGGTGTGAAGGTGGCCGGCGCGGTGGAGACAGCACACCGACTCGACATTCTCCATCGCGACATCAAACCGGCGAACATCTTGCTCACTGATTACGGAGAGCCGGCACGGCCCTGGCCGAAGAGGCCCTTTCCACACCGGAGGGCGAGGGGCTGGAGCAGGTGCTCTACGGCAGCGGTGCCATCCTGGCGTCGAACCGCGGATGTTTGTCTCGCATGTGGAACGACGATCAGACCACAGTTCTGAGGAACGAGTATCGGCGGATCCTGTTCGAGCTGTTGGCGCAAGCCATGCAGCAGGGCCGTATCCGTGAGGACGCCACCGACGCCGACCTGGACCTCATCTTCTGGTCCCTCCGCGGCGTCGTCGCGACGACACCGCGGAGGCACCGACACCGGCTGGCGCAGAATCCTCGCGGTCATGATCGCGGGATTGTGGCCCGGCGCGGACAACCTCGACGCGGCGCCGATGAGCGCCCAGGACGTCGCACAGATCATGGATAATTTGTGGCCTCGGTAAGGTTCGGAGGGTGGCGAGGGGTCACTACCCCGTCAGGTATTCCTCGTCGGTGACGTGTTCGAGCCAGGTCGTGGTGGTGGCCGGGTCGTCGGCATTGTCGAGCATGGCGAGGTGTTCCATGAACGAGTCGGCGCTTGCTCCGTGCCAATGATGTTCGTTCGGTGGGCAGTAGAGGGTTTGACCGGCGTGTGCTTCGACCTTCTGGCCGCCACGGGACTGTACCCAGGCAGTTCCTTGGGTGATGTGCAGGGTCTGACCGTGGGCGTGCGAGTGCCACGCGGTGCGGGCGCCGGGTGCGAAACGCACTTTCGCCACTACCATTCGCTGACCGGGTTCTCGGGGAAAGGCGATGCGGTCGAGCCAGACGTCACCGGTGAATTGCTCGGGCGGGTTCTTCGTCGTCGGAGTGTGGGGATCAATCTGCATTGCTGTACTCCTCAGGGTTCGGGGATTTCGAGGCCGAATGTCTCGCGGGTGATGTCGTCCGGATCCGGGCCGCCGCGCACACCGGTGTCGAGAGCGTCGATCGCGGCGAGTTGATCGGCGGTGAGATCGAAGTCGAAGACGTCGAAGTTTTCGGTGATCCGGGACGGGGTGACCGATTTCGGGATCACCTGGCGGCCCTGCTGCAGGTGCCACCTCAACATCGTCTGCGCCGGCGTCTTGCCGTGTGCCGCTGCGATCGACTGGAGGGTGGGATCGTCGAGCGTGGAGCCGTGCGAGCCGCCGCGGTAGAAAGTGATGCCACCGATCGGGGACCATGCCTGGGACACGATCCCGTGTTCGGCGTTGGCCGTGAGCACGTCGGATTGACGGAAGGACGGGTGTACCTCGATTTGGTTGACCGCCGGCACCACCGATGTCTCGTCCCGCAGTCGCGTGAGGTGGTCGGACATGAAGTTGCTGACACCGATGGCGCGGACGCGGCCGTCCGCGAGCAGCGTCCCGAGCGCCTTGTAGGCCTCGACGGTGAGGGTGAACTCGCCAGGGAGAGCCTGGTGCAGAATCAGCAGGTCGATCTGATCGATTCCGAGTTTGCGGGCGCTCTTGTCGAAGGCGTGCAGCGTCGCGTCGTAGCCGTAGTCGGTGATCCAGACCTTGGTCTCGATGAAGATGTCCGAGCGATCGATACCCGAACGGCGTATGGCTTCGCCGACCTCGCGTTCGTTCTGATAAGCAGCGGCGGTGTCGATGTGCCGGTATCCGGTCTCCAATGCGGCCTCGACCGCTGCAACGGTGTCATCGGGCGGCGTCTGGTACACACCGAAACCCAGTGCCGGCATCGTGATTTCGTTGTTCAACGTCAATACGGGGATCGTCATGTTTCAACCTTAGGTTCGGTCAGCGCGCGCTGGGAGTGCCTGTCGAACCAGGTACCGGCAGTACCTGGTTCGACCAGCGGATGTCATGCGACGGGCCGGTGTCGTGCAGCGGGCACGATCACCGTGAGGACGACGACCAGCGCGAGGGCGAGCAGTACGGTGCCGCCGGTGAGCGCGGCGCCGACGTGCTCGGTCACCGCTGCTGGTCCGTCGACGTTGGCGCCTGCGTCGGCCGCGAATGCGACGAGAATGCCCAAACCGAGTGCCATTCCGAGTTGGTGCGCCGTGTTGACCAGTCCGGATGCCGCGCCGGCGTCCGCCGAATCGACACCGGCTATTCCTGCGTTGGTCAGCGGTCCGAACGCCAGGCCTTGCCCGGCACCCACCAGGACCATCGGTAGTGCAACGTCCATGAGATACGTATCGAGTGGGCCGATGCGGCTCAGCCATGCCATGCCGGCCAGGGTCAGCGCCGTCCCGGTCGCGAGCAGAGTCCCGTTCGACAGCCGGGCGCTCAGGCGGGGCACCATGAGTGCGACGACGAAGTTGACGAGGGTCATCGGGAGGAAGCCGAGTCCGGCTTGCAGTGGGGAGAAGCCGAACCCGTCCTGGAGCAGTTGGGTGGTGAAGTAAAAGAATCCGATCATCGCCCCGAGGTACAGCAGCCGAGCCGAATAGGCGCCGGCGCGTTCGCGACTGCGGAACAACCGCAGCGGCAGGATCGGTTGCTGCACCCGACCCTCGTGAACGACCAGCCCGACCAGCAGGAGAGCCCCGAGTGCCAGAGCGGCCTGTACCCGTGCCGATCCCCAACCTGCCTCGGCGGATTCGATGATTCCGAAGATCACGGCGCCCATGCCGAGTGTCGCACCGAGAGCACCGATCACGTCGAACCGTCCGGTTCGCCGTGGTGTTTCGACGAGCACTGTGCCGGACCAGACGATCAAGGCGACCGCGATCGGGACATTGACCAGGAAGGCCGCTCGCCAGGATATCCACTCGGTGAGCGCACCTCCGACCAGAAGGCCGAGGCTGGCGCCGATACCGGCTGTTGCGGCGTACCAGGCAATGGCCTTGTTGCGGGCCTCGCCGTCGAAATAGGTCGTAATCAACGCCAACGAGGTCGGTGCGACGATCGCCGCACCGATTCCCTGCACGGCGCGGGCGGCGATCATCCACCATCCCGCGGGCGCGATTCCGACGAGCAAGGATGCGGTACCGAAGATCGCGAGACCGATCCTGAACAGTCGGCGCCGCCCCACGATGTCCCCCGCGCGGGCAGCCAACAGGAGCAGACCACCGAAGACGAGGGTGTAAGCGTCCTGAACCCACGACAGCGCCGCCGGTGACAGGTCGAGCCCGGATCGGATGCTCGGCAATCCGGTGAAGATCACCGAGTTGTCCAGCAACACCATGAAATAGCTTGCCAGGATGATCCCCAGAATCGCGGCCGGGGTGGCCGTGGCCCGACCGGAAACAGCGGTGGTCACGGCCGGACCGCGACCTTGAGCGCATCGCGGGCATCCATCGCGGCGTAGCCCTCCGGCGTCTGGCCGAGACCGACGGTGCGGTCGAACACCTTCCCCGGCTGGACAGTGCCGTCCAGGACTGCCGGAAGCAGCTGCTCGATGTAGGCGCGCACCGGCGCCGGACCACCGGTCAGCGTGACGTTCGGCCCGAACAGGCTCCCGAACCCGACAGGCGCGTCCTCGTACTGGGGCACCCCCACCCGACTGATCGCTCCACCCGCGCGGACGACGCCCACCGCCTGGTCGTAGGCCGGCCGGTGACCGACCGCCTCGAGGACGACCGCGCTGCCCAGTCCGCCGGTCAGCTCACGAACCTTCGCGATCCCCTCCTCGCCACGCTCGGCAACCACATCGGTCGCACCGAACTCGCGACCGAGATCGGTCCGCCCCTGGTGCCGCCCCATCAACACGATCTGCTCGGCACCGAGCAGGCGAGCCGACAGCACGGCCAACAATCCCACCGCACCGTCACCGATCACGGTCACGACACTGCCCGCGCCGACGCCGCCGCGGACCGCGGCATGCCAGCCGGTGCCGTACACATCCGACAACGTCAGCACGGAGTTGAGCAGCGCATCGTCGGCGTCCTCGCCCACCGGCACCTTCACCAGCGTGCCGTCGGCCAGCGGCACCCGGACCGCCTCGGCCTGACCACCCGCCGTACCCAGCGAGGCGTCATTCCAGAACCCGCCGCGCACACACGACGTCTGCAGACCCGCAGCGCAGAACACGCACGTGCCACACGAGACCGCGAACGGTGCGATGACGAAGTCGCCGACCCGCAACGTCCTCACATCCGAACCGATCGCTTCGACGACACCGATGAACTCGTGGCCCATCGATCTGCCCGCAGGATCGACCTCCATGGAGTGATAGGGATGCAGGTCGCTGCCACACACGCAGGCCCGCACGATCCGTACCAGGGCGTCGGTGGACGACTGGATGGTGTGATCAGGAACATCGATGACGCGGACATCGCCCGCGCCGAACATGTACGTCGCTTTCATGCCACCCAGTTGACCTCCATTCGGGCCGCCCGGGGAGTCACGGACGTTCCGGGTACTGCCAGTACCTCCCACAACCGGCGGCCACTGCCTACCGTGGACTCATGAGTTCGACCGGCCTGCGCACCGAAATCCGCGAGTTCCTCAGCACACGGCGCGCACGCATCACCCCGGAGCAGAGCGGGCTACCCGTGTACGGCGGCAACCGCCGTGTCAAAGGCCTGCGCCGCGAAGAGGTCGCCATGCTCGCCGGTGTCTCGGTCGACTACTACGTCCGCATGGAACGCGGCAACCTCGCCGGCGCCTCCGACAGCGTCCTCGACGCCCTCGTCGTCGCCCTGCAACTCGACGACGCCGAACGCGACCACCTCTTCGCCCTCGCCCGGCAAGCACAGGCAAGCACCACCCGCCGCCCCCGCACCCCGCCGGTGACCGTCCGCCCGGCAATCCAGCAAGTACTCGATGCCATCACGGACGCACCGGCCTGGGTCCGCAACGGCCGCCACGACATCATCGCGATGAACGACCTCGCGCGCGCCCTCTACTCCCCTGTGCTCGCCGACCCCCGCCGCCCCGCCAACACCACCCGATTCGTCTACCTCCACCCCCAGGCAGCCGAAGAATTCTTCGTCGACTACGACACCATCGCCAGGGACGCCGCCGCCATGCTCCGACTCGAAGCAGGCCGCAACCCCCACGACAAGGCGCTCATCGCGCTGGTCGGGGAACTGTCCACCCAAAGCGAACTCTTCCGCCAACGCTGGGCGTCACAGGACGTCCGATTCCACCGCAGCGGCCGAAAACGCCTGCGCCACCCCGCCGTCGGCCAACTCGACCTCGACTTCGAAGCACTCGAACTGCCCTCCGAACCCGGCCTACACCTCAACATCTACACCGCAGCCGCCGGCACACCCACCGCCGACGCCCTCAAACTCCTCGCCTCCTGGGCCGCCAGCCAGGATCAGCTCGGCACCGAACACGACGCTCCCAGCAGACCACATTGACTCCCGCGCACAGGCGATCCGTGAGCCGCCACCCTTGCGACAACGGCAGCGGCACACAGGATCATGACCAGATTCAAGAGAGTCCGAGTTGGAGGCCGGCGTGCCGGTTGGTGTCTTTGTAGAGCAGATAGCGGAAGCGACTCGGCCCGCCCGCGTAGCACGCCTGAGGGCAGAAGGCCCGCAACCATAGGAAGTCGCCCGCTTGCACCTCGACCCAATCCTTGTTGAGCAGATACACCGCCTTACCCTCGAGGATGTACAGGCCGTGTTCCATGACATGCGTCTCGGGGAACGGAATCGCACCTCCCGGTTCGAAGGACACGATGTTGACATGCATGTCGTGGCGGATGTCGGTCGGATCGACGAACCGCTGGGTCTTCCATGCGCCATTCGTGTCGGGCATCTCGGCACCCTCGATATCCTGCTCCCGGGTCACGAAGGACTCGGGTATCTCGATGCCGTCGACCTGCTGATAGGTCTTGCGGATCCAGTGGAACGTCGCGGTGGCCGGACCGTGGTTGTGCAGGGTCCACCGGGCGCCGGGAGCGAGGAAGGCGTAGCCGCCCGCATCCAGCACATGCTCGACCCCGTCGAGTGTGAGAGTGAGCGCACCGTCGACAACGAACACGACCGCCTCGGCGCCCGGATCGGCATCGGGACGGTCACTACCGCCACCAGGCGAGACCTCGACGATGTACTGCGAGAAGGTCTCCGCGAATCCGGACAAAGGCCGCGCCAGCACCCACGCCCTGGTCCCGTTCCAGTGCGGCAGCAGACTGGCGGTGATATCGCTCATCGTGCGACGCGGCAGGACCGCGTAGGACTCCGTGAAGACCGCGCGGTCGGTGGTCAGATCGGTTTGCGGCGGCAGGCCGCCTCGCGGAACGAAGTAGTTCATGCTTTCCTCATCGGGTTGTCGGGACAGCGGCGGTGGCGAGCCACCGGTGATGTCGATCTTCCGCCTGTGGATCCCACACGAGAATATTCGTGGGGAGGGTGTCGGCGGCAGCCGAGTCCGGGCCCTCAGATCCGCCGCATCACCGATACCACCTTGCCCAGGACAACTGCGTCGTCACCGTCGATCACGGCATACGCGGGATTGCGGGGCTCGAGGAAGACGTGGCCATCGCGGCGCCGGAGCACCTTCACCGTGGCCTCGCCATCAATCATCGCAGCGACGATCTCGCCGGAATGGGCTTCGTCCTGGCGGCGCACCACAACGACGTCGCCATCGCAGATCGCGGCGTCGATCATCGACTCACCGCGCACCCGCAGCCCGAACACGGTGCCGGAGCCGACGAGTTCGCGAGGGAGCGTCAGCATCTCATCGGCGTGCTCCTCCGCGAGGATCGGTGCGCCGGCTGCGATGTCGCCGACCACCGGTACCGTCACATTGTTTTCGGACGAGCGACCCTGCTTCCCCTCGGAGAGGAACGGGCGCACGTCCAATTGCCGAGCCATGGCCGTGCCCCTTCGGAGAAAGCCCTTTTCCTCGAGGCTCTTCAGATGCTTGGACACCGACGACGCGGAGCGCAGGCCCACCGCGTCCCCGATCTGTCGAGTGCTCGGCGTGCATCCGTGTGCAGCCACCCAGTCCCGGATCGCTGCCAGAATCCGCTGCTGGCGGGATGGCAGGGTGGAGGCATCGAGGCCACCGAACATGTCGAGATCGTCGTAATCGGTCACCGAAGAATCGTAGGTGGTCACGACAGCCCCCTCGAGCACGACGTACGCGCGCGACCAGAAGCGGAGCCTGTCCCGTTCCACCTCACGGCAATGTCGACCTCAGTCGATGCGCCACCACCCGGAACCACAGTTGAGGGTGATCTAACCCATGGACTTGAATCTCACTGCCCGCGGCTCGACGCCTCTACGCACCGTCGAGCCGCGCCCGACATCGACTCTCGCACAACGGGAACCGTCAGCTCAATGCCGCAATGCACCGCACCGCACCGCGCTCACTCGGGCCACTGCCATCCCGACGCGCGAGCACTCTTGGCTCACCCCAAGGCCAGACAGACGAGCACGTGACGGTCCCGCAGCCGCCCGCCCGGTGTTCTCTCGGCGATCGCCGACCTTCACGGGATGGTGAGCGCCGGCACTGCCAGAGGGTCGGTGGGAGCCGGCGCGCGGCGGTTGGCCCCGACGAGGTCCCACGCGGTCTGCCGTGGCGCCACGCCGTCCAGTTTCCATTGCCCGAGCAGCAACGCGACCTTGGCCAGCATCTCGGTACGCAGCCGCAGGAACGAGTCCTCCGGGTCGGTGCCGACCTGACTCAGTAGAACCCACCAGGCCCAGGCGACTGCTCCGGCATTGGCAACGAAATCTGGGACCACCGGAATGCCCCGGCCGGTGAGCACCGCCTCGGCCCGCGGGGTCGTCGCGGCATTCGCCGCTTCGATCACGACTTTCGCTGCGACCTGGTCGACGTTATCCGCCGTGATCGCATACGAGATCGCGGCCGGGACGAGGATGTCTGCCGCAGTGGCGATCACAGCCGTGCTCGGCAACCGCTGAACATGCGAGGGGACGCGGGAGCGGTCGATCTCGCCGTAGCAGTCCCGCAGGTCGAGCAGCGCGGGAACGTCCAGGCCGTCGGGACAGTACAGCGTGCCGAAGGCGTCGGCGACAGCAGTCACGCGCATACCGGCCTCGCACAGATACCAGGCCGCGCCGCCCCCCATGGTGCCGATGCCCTGGATTGCCACCGTCGTGTCGGCCGGAACCCAGCCATGTGCGTTCACCGTACCGATGCAGGCCTGCGCGACTCCGTAACCGCCGATCACATCGCCCAGCAGAAAACCGCTGGGCACCGGGGCGTTCAACGCGGCCCGTACCCGGCGCAGAGTCCTCTGCGGATCTTCCGCGCGGCTGATCGCCGCATGGTAGGACTGCTGAAGGCCGAGCCGCGCGAAGACGTCGTCGAGCAGATGCTGCGGGACCCCCAGATCCTCCGCGGTCACCCAGTGCGCGGCCAGCCACGGGCGCATCGCCTGACAGAACCGCTCCAGAACACCGACGGCGCGGGGGTCCTTCGGGTCGAAGTCGATGCCACCCTTCGCGCCGCCGACCGGAAGGTCGAAAACCGCGGTCTTGGCAGCCATGCCTCGGGCCAGATCCTCCACCTCCGACATCGTGCAGCCTGCCCGCATTCGGGTGCCCCCGGTTGCCAGGTCGGACACCAACGTGTGCACGACGAGGTAACCACGAGCACCGGTGACCGGATCAGACCACGTCACACGTAACAGGGGCTCACCGCCGCGCACGGTCGCCACATCGACCCGATGTGGCGTCGCAGTGTTCTCACGGTAGTCAGACTCTCGGTGCTCGGGGGTGCGCCCGAACCCGCATTCCGTTGTCGTGGTCACCTCGAGTTACCCCAATCGTCCTCAGAAAATCTTCGCCTCCACGACCACTCAGCCGATGACGTCAGAGTGCGCGCGCTGGTGACCAGGCGTCCAGTTAAGAATCTTGAAGGATTGAGTTCACGCTTTCTACACAGCGCAACGCGTGGTCCGGTTGGACGGTTCGGAATGGATGCATAGGCTGGCGGCATGGAGCTGTCATTGCGCCGGTTGCGGATGCTTCGGGAGTTGCATCGCCGAGGCACCGTGACTGCCGCGGCGCTGGCCTTGCACTACACCACATCCGCGGTATCCCAACAGCTCACCCAGCTCGAACGCGATGTCGGCGCAAAGCTATTCGAGCGGCGCGGTCGGCGGGTGCAGCTCACCGAGATCGGCCTGCTCCTCGCCGAGCACGCCGAGGAGATCATTCGATCGGTGGAGCGCGCGACGACTGCTCTCGAGCAAACGCAGGACGGGGTCACCGCCCGATTGACCGTCGGCGTGTGGGCGTCCGTCGCGTCGAGCCTGGTGCCGAGTGCGCTGACGTTGCTGGCCGCCGAACATCCCGGCATCGAGGTGCGAACGAGGGAGCTCGCGCCGGAGGACACCGCAGTCGCGGTACGGGACGGGTCGCTGGACTTCTCCTTCGTGATCGACTATTCCGACTACCCGATGCAGTGGGACCCGGAGTTGACCAGGGTGGTGATCGCGGTGGAGCGACTGCACGCAGCGCTGCCTCCGGGAACGGTTTCCGCCAGAACCATGGCGCTGGCGGATCTCGCCGAGCATCCCTGGATCCTTGCGGGACCCACGTCGCATTTCGGCCGCGCGGTGCGCTTGGCCTGTCAGCGTTGCGGATTCGAACCCAGGATCAACCATGAGGTCGGCGAGCAGGCGACGGCACTCGCGATGGTTGCCGCGGGCCTGGGAGTCACCCTTGTCTCCGATCTCGGACTGACGCTGCGCCCGCCGGGAATGGACGTCGTCGCGCTCACCGAACCACTCATGCGGACCATTTCCATCGCCCATCGGGGGACGGAAGCGCACCGACCGCCGCTACAACTGGTGATCGACGCAGTGCGGGCCGCGGCGGCCGCACGGGGGCTCGCGGCGCGGTCGCCGTACCCGTAAGCGCGTTCACCCCCCGCAGGACGGAATGTCGGGCGTGTGGGCGCATGGTTTCGAGCATGTAGTCGAGTTCGGCGATGGTGCGGTGGGGTGGGAGTGTGAGGATCGGCATCTCGGTGCTGCGGTGTACCAGTGCTGGAGTTGGTCGTGAGCGGTGTCGGGTGTGCCCCAGACGGTGAGCTCGTCGAGCAGAACAAGGGCCGGCACGTCGGTGGTGTCGTGGGTCGGGTTGCCGGCGAGCACGGCCTCCACCTGCTCGCGGTATCCCGTTCGCTCAGCGAGCGGCGGTAGAGCGAACCCATGCTGGTGAGGTAGAACGCGACCCACCACGACGCGATCTCACGAGCGGTTGCGTGATCGGCCGCGACGGCTGTGGGGACGGCCGGGCACACCGAGGAACGTGTGGTGCGGCCGGATCGGGCGCTCGCCTCCTGGGAGCAGGTCGATTCCGCAGGGCAGCCACGACCGGGTGGCTAGGAAGGGCACCCAGCCGCCGGCCACTTCGCCGGCGAGTTGGATGGATTTGTTGCCGAGTCCGGCGAGGTAGATCGGCAGGCCGGTGCGCGCGGCGACACCCAGCCGCAGGGGCCGGTGGTCGCGGGTCGCCGTCGGGCGGACCCGGTCGCCGTCGAGCAGTCGACGGACCTGTGCGGTGACCGCGCGTAGCTTGGCCACCGGCGCGGTGAACGATTGGTCGTGCAGTCCTTCGACGAGCTGCGGACTCCGTGCACCCACCCGAGGACGAAACGGCCGTGGGAGACCTGGTCGAGGCTGGTGGCGAGCATCGCGAGAGTGCCGGCGGTGCGGCCCCAGACGCTGAGCACACCGGCCGCACAGACCTCGACCGAAGCTTTCACGCCGCCCTCGATCTGGGTGCCAGGACTGCGTGACACGGTCGCCTCCGGCCACCGCGAACAACGTTTCGTCGGTACCGCCGACCTGCCCAATCAATACCGAACATCGGTCGGACCGGGCTGGGCACTCCTCGGCGATGCCGGCCACCACAAGGACCCCTCCACCGGGATGGGCATCGCCGAGGCGTTCCTCAGCGCCGACCTGCTCGCGGAGGCCATCCACAGCACGCGCATCCTCGGCGGGTCGGTGCCCATCCGAGACGTCTACTCCGTGCCGAACATCGCGCCGGTCCTCACACAAGCCCACCCTTGAATGCACATTCCCTTGCACGTGCGCACACCGGTGCCATCGCGTGCGCGGCGTTCCGTGTGGTGGTTACCCTCGCAGGATGACTGCAATTCCGGATTCCACGGTGGGCACGAACACAGCGGTGGCCGGCCTCGAAAGCACCTTTGCCGACGAGCTGGGCGCCCTGACGGTTCCCTGGCAGGGTGCGCATGCGCCTGACCCCACGTTGCTCGTGCTCAACGAGCAGCTCGCGGCGTCGCTGTGGTTGGAAGTCCGGGCACTGCGAAGCGAGGACGGGGTCGACGTCCTGTCCGGATCGACGGCGCCGGCCGGGGCCAAGCCGGTGGCGATGGCATATTCGGGCCATCAGTTCGGCGGATACGCACCGCTCCTCGGCGATGGCCGGGCGTTACTGCTCGGCGAGCTGACCAGCAGTGATGGGCAGCGGGTGGATCTACACCTCAAGGGCTCGGGGCCCACGCCGTTCTCCCGGGGCGGCGACGGGTTCGCGGCAATCGGCCCGATGCTGCGCGAATACCTCGTCAGCGAGGCCATGTACGCCCTCGGCATCCCCACCACGCGCGCGCTGTCGGTGGTCGCGACGGGCCAGCACGTTCATCGATACGGCGCCGAGCCCGGGGCCGTGCTCGCACGGGTCGCGGCCAGTCACCTGCGGGTGGGCACCTTCGAATACGCGGTGCGGCAGGGTGAGGTGTTGCAGCCGCTCGCCGACTACGCGATCGCCCGCCACTACCCGGAGCTGACCGAACCGGCGCCGGGGCGTGACGGCAATCGCTACCTGACGTTCTTCGAGGCGGTGGTGGAGGCGCAGGCCTCTCTGGTGGCGAAATGGATGCTCACCGGTTTCGTGCACGGGGTGATGAACACCGACAACACGACCATTTCGGGCGAGACCATCGACTACGGTCCGTGCGCCTTCCTCGACGCGTTCGACCCGGCTGCAGTGTTCAGTTCGATCGACCACGGCGGCCGGTATGCGTTCGGCAACCAGCCCGTTGTCCTGAAGTGGAATTTGGCGCGCCTCGCGGAAACGCTACTGACGCTGTTCGATTCCACGCCGGATGACGCGATTACCGCGGTGTCGGCAGTCCTCGACACCTTCGACGACCGGTACGACGGCCATTTCGCGGCCGGGATGGCGGCAAAGCTCGGTTTGGCCGGCGAACTCGTCGATCGAGCGCTGGTCGACGACCTGCTGACGCTGCTGGAGGAACACGGTGCCGACTGGACGGGCACCTTCCGTGCTCTCGCGGACGAACTACGCGGACATTCGACGCCTCTCGACGGCCTCGTTCCGCGCGAGCACATCGGGCCATGGCTGGAACGCTGGCGCGGCAACCTGACCAAACATGGGCACGGGGCAGCGGAGACCGCCGACGCGATGGACAGCGTCAACCCGCTGTACATCCCGCGGAATCATCAGCTCGATGCTGCGTTGCGCGCCGCGGCCGACGGGGAGCTCGCTCCGTTCGAAAAGCTACTGGAGGTCGTCACGCATCCGTTCGACCGCCGCGACGAGTGGTCGGACTACACCACACCCGCTCCACCATCATTCAGCAAGTCCTTCCAAACCTTCTGCGGCACTTAACTTCCAGGACGGACTTGCACGGCGACGTTCGTGTCGAGGAAACTTCTCGCCGACGATTCGTCGCCAGAACGACTTCGGCTGGTGTCGCCGCGACGGGATGCCGTCGTGCGCAGTTCGCGTCCGACCGATCGACTTCCGCGACGAGGAAAAGGAGCGCTGCAAGGGCAGTAACTCCGTCGAACGTTATTTCAATCTGGGCGAAGCCGAATGCGATTGCCCGAGACGTCGACCCCTGTCAGCTGGCGGGATCGTAGTGGAACGCGCGCAGCTCCTGCGCGCACCGGCAGGCAACCGCGATCTTCGCAGCCCATTCCAGTGCCGCCTCGCGGGAAGGCAACTCCAGTACCGTGTAGCCGCCTTCGAGCTGCTTCGTCTGCGGGTACGTGCCCTCGGTCACCGTGCCATCCCCATCGACCAGGACAGGCGGAACGCTCTCGTCGATTCCACCGCCGAACACCCAGACGCCGGCGTCCTTCGCCTCCTCCACCACCGCGTGCGACGCATCCGACACTGCCTGTAAATCCTCGTCGGGAAGGACCATGGCACCACTTGGGAAAGAGATCAGGTACTTCGTCATCGCGTCGACTCCTTCTTCGCATGTCGGGGATCGGACCCATCCTCGCCGACACGGGCCGGCGCGCACAAGATTCGCCCGCCCTCCCCCAACCAGGTCGGAACAGGCCGTCTCCACCACCGCACTTACCGCGGGCATCAAGCACTTGATCAACACGCCCGAGTGCGCGTGGGTAAGTAGTGTGACGGTCGTGTTGTGGCGAGCCACTGCACAGCGCAATATCTGCGGACTGCCGCCCAAGGGCTGGAGATGATCGTGGTCGGCCGTTCCCCCACCCAATTCACCCTGTCACACGCCCTGCCATTTTTCCCCGACTGTGGCGTGGATGGCTCTGCGACGACTCACCTTGGCCGATATCAAGCCCGATGCGACCACAACCTGCCCCAGCATCAGCGACGCCGGCAGTATCAACAACTCCCACCCCGTCGAACCATATGCCTGCGACCACACCACGATCACGATGGCCAAAATCCACGTCAAAGCCTGCCCCAGCGTCATCAACGCGCCGGCCCACGTCCGATCAGCGCGTCGGACGAGCCCGATCGTGCCCGCGACCGCCCCCACCAAGGGGGCGATCAAACCGACCGGGGTCGGGAGCAGCACCATCAGACCGAGAAGCGGTCCAGGCTCGATAATCCCCGTGGTGACCAGTTGCGGCACTACGAACAACCACACCGACACAGCGCACAGCACCGAGACGACCGATGCGCTCGTGGATATCTTCATCGCATCAACCTAGATCAGACGTCGGGTTCACCCGGCCGTCCACGATTGCAGATGAGACTCATCATCGCGCGGTCTCGCTTGCAGCGACCGCGCGAAAATAGAGCGGGCCCGCCCCTGAATCAACACCAAGACTCCGGTGGCTACGACCCGCACTACCTCTGCGACAGTCGGTAGACTCCAAACATGGGCAAGCGCACGGTCCCGAGTGGCACGGTGCATAGAGTGCCGGCAGACCTACGGACGGCGTTGGCCGATGACGGGCCGGCGCTGAAAGCGTGGAATGACATCACACCATTGGCACGCAATGAGTGGATCTGCTGGGTCGAGGATGCCAAGCTCGACGAAACGAGAGCGCGTCGAATCAAGCGGACGCATACCGAACTGGCTGAAGGCAAGCGCCGCCCATGCTGCTGGCCTGGTTGTAGCCACCGGGAAAAGACCGGTAAGTAGGACCCTCCTACACAGCCGCAGGCGACTTGTCCTATCCGGGACCTTCGGCCTCGCGTGGTCGTCCGCGCGACCTTGTTTCCGGAGACAACGAGGTCGCGCGCATATTCGACGCAGCGGACAATCGACATAGCTTCAGCGCATGGAAGCTGGATGTAGTCGTATACGACTCGAGGAGCATCACATGAAAGCCGTTCGCATCCATGAGAATCGAGGGCCCGCGAACCCGGAGCTACTCGTGTTCGAGGATGCCCCCGACCCGCAGGCCGCCACCGGTGACGTGATCGTCCGAGTGCACGCCGCATCCTTCGTCCCCGACGAGCTCGACTGGCCAGGAACCTGGACGGATCGGGCCGGCCGCGACCGCACGCCCTCCATCCCCGCACACGAGGTGGCCGGCGTTGTCACCGAAGTTGGCTACGGCACCACTGGTGTTCGACACCATCGGCGGCGACGTGCTCGCCCGATCGGCCGCGATCGTCAAGCCGGGCGGCGTGCTGGTCTCGATCAGTGCGCCGCCCCGGTGACGCCACGCGGCGGACGAGCAGTCTTCTTCATCGTCGAACCCGACCGGTGCCGGGCAAGGTGGTCCTCGACGTCCTGCCCGCGGGGTTGCCGACCTAGGAGGATCACCCGAACGGAGAGCCTTCCAGCGCCGCGGTGAGTTTTCCCGTCGCCTCTGGTCTGTACTGGTGTGAGTAGACGCGGAGCGTGCGGGAGCAGTCGATTTGCCCGCGTGACGCCGTCGGGCAGGTGCCACCGGTCAGCGGTGTACCGCTCCATGAACAGCAAGGAGAAAGTCTCATGACATCGACACCACCCTCCACGGGAACCACCAACTCGACACCGGCGCCGACGGGCGGAACCACGAAGAAGGCCAGAATCGCCGGACTGGTCGTCAGCGCCCTCGTGGTGCTGTTTCTCCTGTTCGACTCGCTCATCCACATCGCAAACACGCAAATGGTGCGCGAGGCGATGGCCGAGCTGGGTTTTGCCGAGAACCTCAACCGTGTCATCGGAATCGTTCTCTTGGTATGCCTGATTCTCTACATCGTGCCCGCCACGGCGATTCTGGGCGCGGTGCTGCTGACCGGATACCTCGGTGGAGCCGTCGCTACCAACATGCTCACCGAGCAGCCGGTCGTCAGCACCACCCTGTTCCCGATTTACGTCGGCATCTTCGTGTGGGGCGGTCTGTACCTGCGGGACGCGCGGGTGCGTTCGATCATGCCTGTCCGACGCGCCTGAGCCACCAACCCCCGCCTGGCAGCGAATGCCATTGACACAGGACGGATTCGACGTCATGTGATCGCGGCGTCACGCAATTCGGCGTATGAATCGTCCATCGCCACCGCCAGCCGGGCAACGTCGGGCAGCGCCTCGGGGTCTGTGCAGAGCCCGATACCGACGATCCCGGCGCAGGAGATCGCCGAGATCCGCAGCGCGTGGTGCGCTGCGGGCTCGGAGGAGGAGAAGAGCCGCTCGACCCGACGTCCGGAAACGCTGACCGGCACGGGCGGGCCGGGGACGTTCGAGATCGACAGGCTGAACTCGCGCGCGCTGCCGGCGAGTCGCTTTGCGGCTTCCTCGACGCGTTTCACGCGTCCGAGAGCGTGGAAGAGATCGAACAGCTCTTCGGCGTCGTCGAGGAGCTTGCGCTTGCTGGTCTCGGCGTTGATCCGGTCGAGTCGGGTGAGCGGATCCGCCTCGGCGAGCGGCAGATCGACGTTCAGGAAGGAATCGCGGTTTCCCAGCTTGCCCGCTCTCTCGTCCCGGTGGTGCAGGCTGACCGGAACTTGAGCACGAAGACGCGGCAGGGCCGTCTCGCCGGCGCCGAGCCAGCTGCGCAGGCCGCCTGCGACGATCGCGAGGAGTACGTCGTTGACGGTTGCGCGCGCGGGACGTGAGGCGCCGATTGCCTTCAGCTCCGGGAGCGGGGCGACGGTGAAGGCAAGCTCGCGGGCGGCACTGATCGGGCGGTCGAAAGGCGAGTGTGAACCGCGGTGGCCGAGTTCACGACGCACAGCCGCGGGCATCCGCAGTGCCTCGTCGACCCGCGAACGCTGCGGCGAAGCGGCGCGAAGGCCCGGCCGCGTTCCTCTCGGGGGCGGTTCGGGGTGCCGATCCCAGAGCACGTCGTCGAGGAAGCGAACCGCGCTGATCCCGTCGGCCATCGCGTGATGGATCCGGACCGCGATCGCCTCGCGCCCGTCGCCGAGTGGACCGAACAGATCGAACGTCCACAGTGGTCGCTCGTGGTCGAGGTGCTCGGACATCAGCTTGCTGACGGCCCGCCACAGATCGTCGCGCGAGGCACACCCAGGCTCTTCTCGGCGCCGGACGTGGTCACTGATCTCGAACGCCGTCGCCTCGGTCCAGCGCGGCTCCGGTCCCGAGGTATCGATCCGTTGCGTCGCTCGCGGCTGGCTCGAAAGCCGCTCCGCCACGGCAGTTCGCAGAGCCTCGACGTCGAGCGGGGAGGTGGCCGGCCCGAGAACGACGAGCTTGAGCGTGTGGCCGGTGATCACCGCCGATTCGAGCCCCAGGATATGTGCGTCGTCGGCGGACAGCCGATCGGGATCCTCGCGGCTCACCTCGGCAAGTCTATTCGGATCTGCTCCTTTTCGAACCAGGAACGTCGGTCCCGCAGCTCAGCACGGACCCGGAGTGTTGCTTGCCTAGATCACTTCGTCCGCGGCCCGGCCCCGGACTTCACAGCGGTGCGGTGATCGGCGCCTCAGGGGCGTGCGTGACAGTGGTGCGCCCGGTCTCGAGGTACTCGGTGACGGCCTGGTCGACGACGGCGTTGCCACCCTGGATCCCCGCACCGTGATCTCCTCCCTCGACGGTGACGAGGTGCGCCCCCATGTCGTGGGCGAGCTGAACTCCGCCCTGATAGGGGGTCTGTGGGTCGCGCATTCCCTGCAGGACGAGCGGGGCCGTCGCCAGTCCTCGATTGCTCAACGTGGGCAGCGCGACGACGGGCGGCGCACCGGCACATTCGGGCCCGGCGCTGTAGCTGTACCCGATGAGGTCGAAGAGATCTCCGGTGACGAAGGTGGAGAAGAGCCAACCCGGAATGCGGTCCGGCCGAGCGGCGACATTGTTCTCGTTGCACAGGACCAGTGACTGCATCACCTGGGCCTGGGCAATCCGCTCGTACTCTTGCTCCGTCAGGTCGTCCATCGCGGTGCCGTCGGGAATCGCGTCTCGCCCGTCCCGGATCACCCGGGCCATGAGTGGCCAGCTGTTGCGGGCGGGAAGCACCTGCCGCGTCATCACGTAGATGCTGGACGACATCTGGGTGTGCGACGGGTCGGCGAGGCTACGGATGAAGGCCTCGAACTGAACGCGTGCCGGTCCGGTGAGATCGACCCCACCGCGATAAGCATCCGCAACGGCCTGCAGGCCGGGCGGTACGTCACCGATCTGGGCGGGCGGTGGCGCGAGGGTCGGGTTCCCGCCGGCTTCCTCGACGATCCGGTCCGACCACCGCTGATACACCTTCAGTGGGGTGTCACCGAGCCCGTACGTGTCGTCGTGGGCCGTGATCCAGTCCATGAGGTCGTAGAAGCGATCCTTGTAGCCGTCGTTCTGCTGCCACAACACGTCGTTCCACAGCCACTTCTGGTCGACCGCGGAATCGAGGACCATGCGACCGGTGTGCTGAGGGAAGAGCGTCGCATAGGTGGATCCGAGAATCGTGCCGTACGAGAGGCCGTAGATGTCGATGACGTCCTCGCCGAGTGCGATCCTGACCTGCTCCCAGTCCTTCGCGGTGTTCTCGGTCGTCAGGTGCGCCGTGGTGCCTGGCGCAGCGGACTCGCATGCGTTGCGCGTCGCAGCACCGCCGAAGCCGAGGCTCATCGCCGTCGTCTGTTCAGGGGCCAGCACGCACTCGACCGCGCCGGCGTAGGGAAGACCGCGCGGTTGGATACCGATCACGTCCCACTGTGCGCGGACCGCGTCGGGCAGGATCTCGACGAACATGCTGTTCGAGCCGATCGCGTCTCCGCCCGGCCCACCGGGATTGGTGAACAGCACGCCGCGGCGCGAGCTGGGATCCTCGGCGCGGTGGCGGGTGACGAGCACGTCGATCGTGCCGGCGGCGGGGTCCGCGTAGTTGCGGGGAACGGTGACCGAGGCGCACTGATCGGATGCCGGGTCCAGCTCGTATTCGGCCGGGCAGGACCCCCAGCGAAGATCGTCACCCGGTGCCGGCTGTGCGGTGGCGAGCGGTACCGCCCCCAGGGCGAGTGTGGCGGTGAGGCCGCCGATCAGGGCGACAAACCGAGTCCGCCGTGCAAACCTCGCGCCCGCGCGCTGCCTCGAGTCCAAGTGCCCATCGATCCCCGGCATACTCTCGCGATCCCCCTCGTAGTCCCGTGTCGTGACGACAGTGGCGCCTGGGCCGCAGCCCGCCCGCTACCGCCTCAGCAGCCAGTGTCTCAGACGCACCATCGCGACGACCGGTAACCCCGGAAACGAAGATGTCGCACGGAATGTCCGGGTGCACACGCCTTTGCGGTGCTGCGCCAGCGTGCACCACCGGCGGGACCGTCAAAGCCCGAACCGGAAGTGCTGTACCAAGGGATCGGCCGCGCCTGACGTACTGTATTGGCGTGCGCTACGAGGTAGTTGAGTCCGATACCGCGACCGCATTGGGCAGCGGTGACGTTCCGGTGCTGTCGACCCCACGGCTGATTGCGTGGATGGAGGCGGCCACCGTCGCCTGCGCTGCATCATTCATCAGTGCGGGCCAGACGACAGTGGGGACCGCTGTCCGAATCGAGCACCGCAGCCCGACACCGGTCGGTGCCAGCGTCGAGATCGCGGCCGAGCCACCAGCCGCCGCTGTCGGCCACCGCCTTACCTTCGCCGTGCGGGCGACCGATAGCTCGGGGAAGGTTGTCGCGTCGGGCGAGATCGACCGGGCGATCGTCGACCGGGACCGGTTTCTCGCGGCGACGTCACGCGCGAAGCCTGATCGCTGACCGAGCTTGTCGCGCACTGACCGCTGATCGCCACGTCACGACCAGCCCGATCCCCTAGCCCTGACGGTGGGCACCGTTGCTCACTCGTCGCTGAATAGTGACCGGTGGATCTCGGCGGATGTTTGCGTGGGTGAATCACCGGTGCGCGGCGCGTCGGAGACGGGCTCGGGGGTGCTGTGGGTCAGCGTTCGCTGCGCAGAGAAGAGTGGGAGTTCGGATTTGTCGTGATCGATGGTCATTCTGTTCCTTGCTTCAGGTGTATGTGGGCGCGGCCGGTTGGGGTGATGGCGACCGGGTAGATCATGGTCGAAATGTGTCGCGGTCCGCATGACGTCGTAGGCAGCTCGCCATCAGGCGTGGTGTCGGCATCGAATCCGGGACGGCGCGCCCACCCCGGGAAGTGTTCGCGCGGTGCGGATCTGCGCGGCGCCTGGGCGTGCGTGCCTGTAGCCATTGGCATCAAATGGACGCTCCTCGCATCGGCCGCGAATCGGCCGGCATTCTTTCGAATCGGGAACGCCTGAGCGACTCGCTCGATGCGACGACCATTCCGATGTATCAAGCCTATACCCCCATACGATCCTCCTGCTGAGCAGTGAACGATCTCACTGCGCGGCCGCCGCGAATAAGCGACCTGCTGGGGCAGCGCCGCCCCCACCTCGCGCGGCCTGTTGCCGACCATTCCAGGTGATGATCGGGCGATCTACTCGCGAGGACCACACCCCAGGCGCCCGTCGCAAGCGATACTGGAATGCCCCACCCTCCGAGGAGACGTGAACATGAGCCTGTACGCAGTTGTGGACCCCGCCACCGGACAGACGGTGCGCGAATATCCGACCGCGACCGACGAGCAGATGCAGGCGGCGTTGTCCGCGGCGGAAAAGGCGCACCGTGAGTGGTCGCGCGGCTCGACGGTGGTTGAGCGCGCCGAACTGCTCAGGAAGGTGGCCGAGTTGCACACCGAACGCCGCGACGAACTGGCCAAGATCATCCAGAGGGAGATGGGCAAGCCACTGGACCAGTCGTTGGGGGAAGTCGACTTCAGCGCCGCGATCTATCAGTACTACGCCGACAACGCCCAGAAGTTCCTGGCTGACGAGCCGATCGACCTGGTCGAGGGTGAGGGTACCGCGCTGATCCGCCGCAACTCGATCGGCGTGCTGATCGGGATCATGCCGTGGAACTACCCCTACTACCAGGTCGCCCGGTTCGCGGGTCCGAATCTGGCGCTGGGCAACACCATCGTGCTCAAACACGCACCGCAGTGTCCGGAATCGGCGGCGGCACTTCACCAGATCTTCACCGACGCCGGATATCCGGAGGGCGCCTACGTCAACGTCTACGCCACCAATGAGCAGGTCGCCGACGCGATCGCCGACCCACGGGTCCAGGGCGTGTCGTTGACCGGGTCCGAGCGTGCGGGCGCAGCGGTCGCCGAGATCGCAGGCCGCAACCTCAAGAAGGTGGTACTGGAACTCGGGGGTTCCGATCCGTTCATCGTGCTCAGTTCAGATGACCTCGACGCCACCGTCAAAGCGGCAATAGAAGGTCGTTTCGAGAACACCGGGCAGGCGTGCAACGCCGCGAAGCGATTCATCGTCGCCGAGGACCTCTACGACGACTTCGTCGGTAGATTCACCGCGGAGGTGCTCGCCACCGCAGACGGACTCGCGCCGCTGTCGTCGGTGGCCGCCGCCGACCGGTTGTCCGAGCAGGTGCAGCAGGCGATCGCCGAGGGCGCCACGCTGGTGTCGGAGGGCGATCGGAAGGGTGCCTTCTTCCCACCGGCCGTGCTGACGAATGTGTCACGGGATTCACGAACCTACCGGGAGGAACTGTTCGGGCCGGTTGCGACGATTTACAAGGTGCGTTCCGAGGACGAGGCCGTCGAGCTGGCAAACGACACTCCGTTCGGTCTCGGCTCGTATGTCTTCACCACCGACCCCGATCAGGCCTACCGCGTCGCCGACTCACTGGAGGCCGGGATGGTGTTCGTCAATGCCGTTGGCGCCGAAGGAGTCGAGCTGCCGTTCGGCGGCGTGAAGCGCTCCGGTTTCGGTCGCGAGCTCGGCAAATACGGGATCGACGAATTCGTGAACAAGAAACTCATCCGCGTCAGCTGAGCCGACAATTCCAGTATTTCAGCGCCCTCGGCGTGCAGTTCGATACCGGCGCCCTCACCGGATACCCATCCGGCAACAGAAATGGGGACCGCACCCACCGGATGCGGTCCCCACGTTGCACTGGTCAGACAGAGCGCACGTTCGTGGCCTGCGGGCCCTTCTGCCCCTGGCCAACCTCGAACTCCACACGCTGGTTCTCGTCGAGCGACTTGAAACCGCTGCCCGAGATCTCCGAGTAGTGCACGAATACGTCCGGAGTTCCGTCGTCGGGTGCGATGAAACCGAAGCCCTTCTCACCGTTGAACCACTTCACAATGCCCTGCGCCATGCCGATACTCCCTCAATCTCGATCCGGACCCTCACATCGAGGTTCCGATCTCGATGACCTGATCCTGCCATCCTCGATGTAGTCGCGAAGAACCGGTCACCTGCGGGTCGACGTTTTTACACACACCAAGCGCGGTCTGCGGACCACCACCCAGCGCCGTTGTCCCGTCAGCCCGGGCCTTTGCGTCCCACGAGATGAAAGACGCGGCTGAGTTGACGGTAGGGGTCTCGTCGGCTGGCCTCGAGTTCGACGGCGGCCGCCGCCGCCACCTGCTTCGAATCGTTCGGGTCCAACTCGGCACCACCGAAGTCGAGCCAGTCGACGAACAGCCATACCCCGTACCAGCGCACCGGCTCCACGCCGCGGATCCGCACGAGTTCGCTGAGTTCCTCCACCGTGTCGGCTCGAGTCGGCACTCCCAGCACCCCGATCTCGCCCCTGGTGTCAAACGACGCCAGAGCGTCGTCCCACCGTTGTTCCAACGCCGGGCGCACTGCCATCGCCTTCGCGTTGCCCGTCATGATCGATACGACGCCACCGGCAGCAGTGCACCGGCACAGCTGGTCGACGAGCGCCTCCGGATGCTCCAGGTACCCGAGCACGCCATGACACAACACGGCGGCAAAGCGTTGACCATTCACCGCCTCATCGGCGTCCTCGCCGTCGGCCTCCACGAGCGTCACCCGTCGCTGGACCTCACCAGGCAGCCGCTGGAGTCGCTGTCGAGCCTTGTCCAGCATCGCCGACGACGGGTCGAGCACCGTCACGTCGTAACCGGCTTGCGCCAGCGGGAACGATTGATGGCCCGCGCCGCCGCCGACATCGAGCACAGGGGCTGGGGGCGCCGGCAAATGCTCCAACAGATGCTGGTGCAGCACATAGGTGCGCACGAGCCCCTTCACCGAGGTATACGCCTCGTCGGCAAATTGGTCGGCCACACTGGCCCAGGTGTCATCGCCCACAGCCCCAAGATAGTGATTCGAAGTTCTCGACGATGGGCGGGACGTCGGGCCTTTGTCCCCATAATCGATCGGAGAGATTCGAGATCGGGTCGAACGATCCGCACTCTGCCCCCGCTTCTGCTGTGTCTCGTCGCGAATGTGGTGCGGGCTCGACAGTCTTTTCAGAGAATCTGCACGATCTCAACGGTTCACTTTCCATCGTCGTCCGGTGACAGTGTTTGTATGGAGCAGACTCGATGTTGCGCCGTCTCTCCTGCACCGGGCCGACACCGCGCGCCAGTCTGTGACCGACCCACGACAACAACCGAACAGACCGGAAGAGACGACACCGATGACCGACAGCCCCTTCGATCTCACCTACGCCGCGGCCGGAGACCGCTACGAGAAGGTCCCGTACCACCGCACCGGAAACTCCGGACTCGATCTGCCTGCCTTCTCGTTCGGCCTGTGGCAGAAGTTCGGTAGCGACTACGCTTTCGCGACTCAGCGGGAGATCATCCTCCACGCGTTCGACCTAGGCATTACCCACTTCGACAACGCCGACCGCTACGGCCCCCCGCATCGCGCAGCCCAGAAGAACTTCGGCGCCGTGCTCGCCAAGGACCTCGCGCCTTACCGGGACGAACTCATCCTGTCGACCAAGGCAGGCAACCCGATCGGTCCGAGCCCGTATCTCAAAGGCGGCTCGCGCAAGTCGATCCTGACCTCGCTCGACCACAGTCTGCGCGACCTCGGCACCGACTACGTCGACATCTTCTACCATCACAGCCCCGACCTCAGCACGCCACTGGAGGAATCCGTCGGGGCTCTGGTCAGCGCAGTGGAGCAGGGCAAGGCGCTCTACGTCGGAATCTCCAACTACCTACCCGATCGCACACACGAAGCCGCCGAACTGCTACGCGCGGCCGGCATTCCGCTGCTCATCCACCAGACGCGTTACTCGATCTACGACCGCCGCCCCGAACAGAACGGCCTGCTGGACACCGCCCGGCAAGACGGATTCGGGCTGATCGTGTATTCACCCCTGGCGCAGGGTCTACTGACGGACAAGTACCTGGAGACGATTCCCGAACACGCACGAGCACAGAACAGCACGTTCCTGACGCCGGATGTGATCGACGAGACCTACCGGCAACGCACCGCCGAGCTCAACAAGATTGCCGAGGCCCGCGGCCAGTCACTTGCACAGCTCGCGCTGCAGTGGGTGCTGCGGCGGCAGGAGGTCACCTCGGCGCTGATCGGAGCGAGTTCCACCGAGCAACTCGACCACAACATCGCGGCCCTGAACTTCCCGCCGCTCACCGACGAAGAACTCGCGCTCATCGAGGAACACGGCGTGCACGGAACCGGACTCAGACTCTGACAACCAGTCACCCGCTCGTGCCCGACAGCGAGGGCGGGTGACTGTCACCGTGTGCGCAAACCTGTTGCGGGGAAGCGCAGGTAGCGCTCCCCCGCTCATTCCCGCAGCAACGGCAGCAGCTGGTTGCCCTGACGCTCGATTTCCGGCAGATACGGGGTGTCCGAGAGTACGAAGTGGGTGATGCCGAGGTCCTGGTACTTGCGCAGCGACTTCGCGACGTCCTCCGGGGAGCCGACGAGCCACGTGGTGCCGGCGCCGCCGCCACCGAACTTCCCGGGTGCGGTGTACAGGTTGTCGTCGAGCAGGTCGCCACGGGTAGCCAGGGCGAGGAGTCGCTGCTGTCCCACGGCGGTTTGGCGATGCGGGTTCTGCGGCGGCGCAACCTGATTCTTCGCCATCTCCGCTACCTTCTCCTCTGCCTCGGCCCAGGCCTGCTCGGTCGTGTCCCGGACGAAGGTGGTGATCCGCAGGCCGAACTCGAGCGGCGCATGCGCTCGGCCGAGTTCCTCGCTCAGTGACCGCAACCGTTCGATCCGCTCCTGCACACCCGCGAGCGGCTCACCCCAGAAGAGCTGAACGTCGGCCTCGGTCGCCGCAACACGCTCGGCGGCATCGGACGCGCCACCGAAGTAGAGCTTCGGGTGGAGTCGATCTCCGCGTGGTGAGATCCGGGGCAGCACTGTGGAATCGGTGACCTGGAAGTGCTCACCCCGGTAGCTGACGTTCTGCTCCAACCACAGCTTGCGGACGAGCTGGAGGAACTCCTTGGTGCGAGCGTAACGGTGGTCCTGGTCGCTCTCGTGTTCGCCGTAGGCTCCGAGGTTGTCCTTCCCGGACACGATGTTGATCCGGACCCGGCCGCCGGTCAGATGGTCGAGAGTAGCGACGGCGGAGGCGAAGTGAGCCGGTCGCCAGTAGCCGGGCCGGATCGCGATGAGCGGCTCGAACGTCGCCGTCCTGGCCGCAAGGGCGGAGGCGACGGTGAGTGTGTCCGGTCTACCCCAACCGGTGCCGATCAAGGCCCCTTTCCAGCCGTGGTCCTCGAGGGCCTTCGCCTGGCTCGTGAGGGTGTCCAGACTGTTGTGGTCAACCGTGACGGCGTCGCCGCGGTGTCCCGGGGTGACCTGATTCGGGATGTACCAGAGGAATTCGAGACTCATGAGGTGGTGATTCCTGTTCGACGTCGGTGATCGGCCGGCTGAGATCGGCGAATCGTGCCGTCTCCAACGATTGAGCGGAGAGCGCGTCCGGACTGACGGCCGTGTGCGCCGCCGCGATTGCGTCCATCCCCTACTTCCGCCCCCCGAGGGACGCCTCATCACCCGACTGGACGACGTGACCAGCATCCGGACATCGCGATACTAACCCCGGTTGTCACCGTTGAACGTCCATGCCCTGCGTCCTCCACGATGAGAAACAGGGCCTGACGTGCGACAGTTCGACACAACTGGACATAGATTCCTCCAGATCGGAAATGTCGAACCACCTTGCACTTTCATCGGCAGCGAACAGAGATTTCTGGACACCGTTGGCGTCAAGGTGATTTCAACCCTCGAATCCCGGGTGAAGACCGGGAAGCATCTACCGAAACTGCATTTTCATCGACGGAGAATGTGAATGACCTCTGAATTAGCACTCTCGCACCTTCACGTAACCGCGGTGTCTTGGTTCGACCCCGACGCGGAGGCATTGCGAGAGGCCATGGCCCGCGAAGTGGGGCCGCGATACTCCGACCGAGTATCGACTGCAGACCGCGCCGCCACCAATGCGGTTGACTCGACGTCCGTTTTCCTCACAGTGGTGGTGTACACCGCCGCGGGGGCAACCGACACTCGAGAAGCGGTCGGTCACGCCGCGCTCAGGTGGAACGGCGACGACCTGGAGTTGAAACGGATGTTCGTCACAGTGGAACATCGCGGAACCGGGGTGTCGACAGCGTTGTTGAGCGCGGTCGAGGATGCCGCCAGGAAGGCGGGGCGCCCACGCCTGATTCTCCAGACGGGCGACCGGCAACCCGATGCGGTCAGGTTGTACGAGAAGAGCGGCTACTCACGGATTCCGATCTTCTCCCCATACGAGATCTTGCCCTTCTCGAATTGCTTCGAGAAGGTGTTCGATCAAGGATGACGAATCACCGCACTTCACGCGACAGGCGAGGTCAGGACGACGTCAGCGTCCACCAACGCCACGGCTCGCCCGTTCTCGGACACGACGACCGGCCCCCGGTGCCCCCCGATTCGTCGCATTGCCACCGACAACTCTTCGGTGACTCCCACGACGGGCAACGGCTGATCGACGTGCACACCGATCGGGTCGTCGTCCGGAGCGTGTGACAGCGCCGCGGCACTGACGGACCCCTGGATCTCCGCGACCACGACCGGACCGGTGATCGGGCGTGCCAGCACGACGGGCAGGGCCGGGGTGTCCGCGAGCACGTCACGCGCCTCCGCGACGGTCGCGGTGGACGGCACGGCCCGGGGTGCGCTCCCCCGGCCGCCCAGTGCGTCACCGACAACGGGTCCGGTCGCTGCGTGGTAGAGCGGGAAGCCCAGCCGTCCCAGCCACTCGTTGTCGAAGTACTTCGACAGGTAGGCCCGGCCCGAGTCCGGGACGATCACGACCACGACGTCGTCCGGACCGAGGGTCCGCGCGACCCGCAGGGCGGCGGCCACCGCGGTACCGGCGGAACCTCCGACGAGGAGTCCTTCCTCCCGGGCGAGGCGGTGCAGCACCGTGAGCGCCTCGATGTCCGGGATCCGCTCGAGTCGGTCGACGACGTCCGGGTGATAGGAATCCGGCCACTCGTCGTGCTCGGTCTGCGGGTGCAGAAAATGGCCCACGGATTCGATGTACCAGGCCCGTCCGTCTCCCCCACCGTATACGGAGGTATCAGGATCCGCGCCGATGATCTGCACGGCCCCGCCGGAGACCTTCGTCAGGAACTCGCCCGTCCCCGTGATGGTCCCACCGGTTCCGACACCGGCGACGAGATGAGTGACTCGGCCCTGGGTCTGACGCCAGATCTCCGGACCTGTCGTGGTGCGGTGCGCGTGGGGATTGGCCGGGTTGTCGTACTGGCCGGCGAGCCAGCCGCCGGGGATCTCCGCCGCGAGACGAGTGGCCACGTTGCGCACGAACTCGCGATGGTGGCTGGGCCTGCCGCCCGGTGTCACATGCACCTGCGCCCCGTGCGCCCGCAGCAACGCGATCTTCTCGACGCTCGTCTTGTCGGGTACCACGACGACGGAACGGTATCCCCGCGCGGCGGCGACCAACGTCAGCCCGACTCCGGTATTGCCCGACGTGCCCTCCACGACGGTGCCTCCGGGCAGTAGTTCCCCGGATTCCTCGGCCGCGTTGATCATGGCCAGGGCGGCGCGATCCTTCACACTTCCGCCGGGGTTGAGGAACTCGAGCTTGGCATACACCGTCGCGGAGATACTTCCGGTTACCCGGTTCAACCGGACGAGGGGTGTGTTGCCGATGGCGTCGGTGATCGAGTCGTAGACTCCGAGGCTCGCGGCGTCGACTGTCGGGGGATCGAGGATGGTCATGCGTCTGCCTTTCGAGGCCGCCCGGGTGTCACCCGGTCAGCATCGCAAGAGCAGTCGTCGAACAACAGGATTCGCGTCACGCCGATCAGATCTTCAGTGGCTCACCAAGAACGGCGCGGCGCGTTCACCCCGCAATCCTGGAGATTCGAATTCTTCTCGTGTGTTGCCGAATGGGCTGTAATTCGGGGCGACCGAGAGCGAAGGGGGTAGTCGAAAGATGTCGACACCGGTGATGACACTGCATCCTCACGACACCGAGTTGTGGCAGTGGCGATTGTCTGCGCGTTGCCATGAAGCGGACGCGGAGATCTTCTTCCCGGCTGACGCCGAACGCAGGAACGCTCGCTCCGAGCGGGAAGATCTCGCCAAGGAGTTCTGCCGCGGCTGCGCGGTGGTGGAGGAATGCCTCGAGTATGCCCTCCACACCGGCCAACAGCACGGCGTCTGGGGTGCGACGACACCGGGCGAACGGCTGGCACGTCTCGGCCGGTGAGCGAATACCCGCGCCGGCATTCTCACACGAGCGACTCGGCACGAGCGTCGTCGGCGGATGCGAAACATTCGCGACGAGTAGATTTGGTGGCCCTGATCGGGTAACCAGGTACGTTCGAATCTCGCAGTCTTAGGAGAGACCGTGGTCGCCCGCGTGCTACCTGGGGCGCCTCAGGTCGTCCCGGTCTCGGCGGCCAGGGAGCGGACGGCTTCAACCCGGGTACCCACGACGTGTCGGCGGGCCAGTTCTTCCGCTCCGTCCGGGTCTCGTGCCTTCGCGTGGCTACTCGCCTGGGCACTCGACGCACGCCTCGACGAGGATCTCGAGGCGTGTTTCGGACTCGCCGCCGACGGCGGTGCTGCCGCCATGGGGCTGCCGCGGGCCGACCTGCAACCGGGTTCACCCGCCGACTTCATGTTGCTGGACGGAGAATGCGTGCCGCAGATCGTCGTCGACGTCCCCCGTCGGGACACGGTGGTGCGGGCCGGAGGGGTCGTCGCTCGCGACGGCCGGCTCCTCTGAGTCGTCCACGAGGATTGGCGTCGGTCAGGACCGCAGGGGCGCTTGCAGCAGGGTCCGGTCGTCGCCCGGGGCGCTCACCCCGAGCATCGTCGCATCCGACATCGGCAGCCCCACCGCCAACTGCATCGACATCGTCTTGTCGCCGCCGGCGATGAAACTGCCGGCATTCATGCGACTTCCGTCGGAGCGTTGGAGCCAAACGTTGTACGTGCGGCCCTGTGGGAGTCCGGCGACGTCGAGGCTGATTCCGGTTCCCCACGCCCGGTTTTCCACCCGCGCGGAGGCGTCCACACCTGCGGCGAGCACCGTGAATGCCACCGGCTGCCCGGGCGGGGCTGTCGAGGTGCCCCCGCGCAGGAAGAACCCGCCGGCCACCAGGCCGACGGCGATCACGACGGCCGCGGCGGCGACTGCGATCCGGTGGTACCGCTTCCGTCCGCGTTCGCGGTCGACCGCCCCGAAGATCGCGTCGGGCAGCGTCGACGACGGCCGGGGCGCAGGTTCGGTGAGCCGGTCCGGGTCCGCCGCAGAGAGGGCAGCCGCGACCGGCGTCAGCAGACGCAACTCGGTGCGGCACTCCGGGCAGCCGTCCAGGTGCGCGCGAAGCGTGATCATCTCGCGGTCGTCGAGGCGACCGAGCGCGTACATCCCCAACATGGTGCGTATCTGCTGGCAGCGGTCAGTGGTCACCATGCCACCCCATTTCTTCGAGTACGAGTCGGAGAGCCTTCAGCGCGTAGTACACACGACTGCGGACGGTGCCCACGGGAATGCCGAGCTGTGCGGCCACCTCGGCGGCGGGCCGGTCACGCAGGTGAATCTCGACCAGGACGCAGCGGTGCTGATCGGACAGCCGCCGCAGCGCCTCCTCCATCTCGAGCCCCACCAGCAGTTGTTCGAGGGGACGCTCGGGTGCGGGCAGCTCGGGTGGTGCAGCGTCGGCCAGCTCGGGTCGGGCGGCACGAGCCCGGATCGCGTCGATCACCACGTTGCGGCAGATCGCATACAACCAGGTCCGGAGCGTAGCGCGTCGCGGGTCGAACCGGTCTGAGCGCCGCCACGCCCGAAGAAACGTCTCCTGTACCGCCTCCTCCGCGCGACCCCGGTCTCCGAGGGAGCGGTAGGCGAGGGCGAACAGTTCCCTCCGCTGGTCGTCGTAGGCGGCCCGCAACACCTTCTCGTCATCCAAACTTCCCTCGGACTGGTCCCCGCGTGTGCGCACGATACGAAGCCGCACCACTCACCTCCCGAACACCGGATACGGCGTCGGCTCGCCCGACACCCACCGAGGAGTACGGGCGTGGGCGGCGCGGCGTTCATCTCGAATTCTGCCACTCGGGTGCGCGGGGGCAGCTGAACGTGGGTCGCCGACCATCCGTACTCCCCAGCGCCGAACGATCCGGCATACGGAACGAACGAATGGAGACCCGAAACGATGTTGAAGAAATCGATTCTTGCGGCGGCCGGCGCCGCCGGCACGATCGCGATGATGTCGGCGTGCGGCACCGCCACCGACGACACTCCGCCCCAGGTGCAGCCGTCTGCGTCCACCGCGGGGCAGGTGGAACTCGGCACCCGGGAGACCGCTCTCGGCACCGTGCTCACCGACGGAGACGGATTCACGCTCTACCGATTCGACGAGGACACCCCGGGCACCATCCGGTGCACCGGCCCGTGCGCCGAGATCTGGCCGCCCTCGCTCGTCGGTGCACCCCGGCCCGACGCCACCCTCGCCGCCCGCGCGGGTGCCACGACGCGGCCGGACGGAACCGAGCAGATCACCTACGACGGCCACCCGCTGTACCGGTTCGCGAAAGACACCGCCCCCGGGCAGACGGGCGGCGACGGCGTCAAGGGAACCTGGCACGTGGTGACGGTCGACTCCGCCCATGGATGACGCCACCACACCCCCGGATCAGGCGCCGCGCCCGGCCGTCAGTCGCCGCAGTGCGCTGCTCGGCCTGGCCGCGGTGGGCGCCATCGCGGCAGTGGACGTCGGCGGGTTCCTCTGCGCGGCGGGGACACTGGACGCCGACGATTTGACCCCGGCACGGTTGACCGACCGGTTCGAGGAGGTCTCCGGGCATCACGACGGGTTCCGGCGCAATCACGCCAAAGGAGTCAGCGCGACCGGATATTTCACCGCCACCGGCGCCGGGTCCGGAGTTTCCACGGCCAGCGTTTTCCGGGTCGGCCAGATCCCGGTGACCGGCCGGTTCTCACTCTCGGGCGGGAATCCGTCCACTCCGGACGTCGACGCCACGGTCCGCGGGCTGGGGTTGGCGTTCGACCTCCCCGATGGCGAGCAGTGGCGCACCGCGATGATCAACACCCCGGTGTTCCCCGACCGGACACCAGACGGCTTCTACGAGCGGTTGCTCGCATCGAAAACGGACCCGGCCACCGGCAAGCCCGATCCGGATCGCATGGCGGCGTTTCTTTCCCGCCATCCCGAGACCGCGGCGGCGATGAACCTCATCCGACAGCATCCACCGACCTCCGGGTTCGACAACAGCACCTTCTACGGTCTCAATGCCTTCCATTGCACCAACGACACCGGAGTCACGGTTGCGGTGCGGTGGACACTGGTCCCCGCGCAACCGGTCCGCTCCCCCGGCCTGCCGCCGCTGCCGGGGCGCGATCACCTCTTCGACGCCCTCACCGCGGCAGTCTCGCGTGGGCCGCTGCGGTGGCGGATGTTGCTCACGATCGGTCAACCAGGCGATCGGACCGACGACGCCACCCGGCCGTGGCCGCCGACCCGGCAGGTCCTCGACGTCGGCACCGTGACCATCGAGGCGGTCCGGACCGAAGCGCCGCACAACGCGCGGGACCTCAACTTCGACCCGCTCATTCTCCCAACGGGCATTGCACCCTCGGACGATCCCCTGCTCAGCGCCCGGTCCGCGGTCTACACCGAATCGTTCACCCGCCGGTCCGGGGAGCCGAAAACACCGGCGCTCGTTGACGTGGATGGGGTGCGCGATGACCGCTGACCCGACCGACCGCCCACTCCGGTTCGCGGCGACCGTCCGGGTGCTGCATTGGGCGATGGCGGTCATGGTGATCGCACAACTGCTCATCGGCGCCGTCATGGTGACGACCCTCGACCGCTACCACCTGCTGCGCTCGGTGCACGTCCCGTTGGGCGCCGCAATCCTCGCGCTGGTGATCGTCCGCATCGGCAACCGGCTGGTGTGCCGCACGCCCGCACCACCCGCCTCCATGGGACCGGTCGAGCGCCGGGTCGCAACCGCGTCGGAGTACCTGCTCTACGGGCTGCTCGTGATCCAGCCACTCACCGGGTGGGCCATGCTCTCGGCCGGTGGCTACCCGATCATCCTCTACCAGCATCTGCACCTGCCCACGCTGCTTGCACCAGATCCCAGCGTCTACGCGTTGTCGAGACAAGCTCACACCGCATTCGCCTACCTGCTGTTCTTCACCTTCACCGCACACATGTCCGCCGTCCTCTTCCATGTGCTGGTCCTGAACGACAGGCTCCTCGACCGGATGGCGCCGTGGCGCACTCGCCGAAAGTCTTCGCCTACCACTTCCCGACCGGCATCGGCGCGGATCGTCGATGACGTTGCTGCAGAGCAGGATTGAGAATAGTGATGCTCACAGCACCGGTGCTGAGACCGGCGTGCGACTCGTGCCGACCGCGTGATAAAGCACCAGGTCGGTGAGCGGGAAATGCCCCAGACAGGGGTTCGGCCGGGAATGCTCTCACATTCTCGGCCGGATCTCTGCTTCTCGAGTGTTTCACCGTTGCCGATTACTCTCTCGATCCGCAACTACCAATGTACGCGCGGATGGCGGTCCACCGCAATGGCTCGCCCCCGCGGTTCATCGCTGCAAGCTGGGCAGTGGCTACTTGACCGCCGTCAGGTACGTCGATCGCTTCGACAGATCGACAAGTTCTTCAGGGAGATCCGGAACCGGCCGCCCGTAGGAGGCCGCCAGCTCGAGCGAATTGGACCGCCGCACTGACCAGCCGTGCCCGGTCAACCACTGCACCGGATCGGCCCGCTCGTCACCGTAGAACAGCTCGGAGATGTCGAGGTCGCCGAACGGATTCTCGGCGAAATACTTCGCTCTGATGGCGTCGAAGCGTTGCATATCGGTTCCCGCCGCGAAGTTGTCCACGGCAAGGTGGCTGCCGGAGCTGGACAGTTGGTCGATCCGCTCGAACAGCGCGTCGTGCGCCGCGCCCGGGAGGTAAGCCAGCAGGCCCTCCACCGACCACGCGGTCGGCTTACCAGGGTCGAAGCCTGCGGCTTCGAGGGCGGCAGGCCAGTCGTCTCGCAGATCGACGGCCACCGGGCGACGATCAGCCGTCGCCCTGGCCCCATGATCAGCGAGGACATCCTCTTTGAATTCCAGCACCTGCGGTTGGTCGACCTCGAAGACCGTCGTGCCGGTCGGCCAGTCCAAGCGATATGCCCGTGCGTCCAACCCGGCCGCGAGGATCACCGCCTGCGAAACCCCCGCGCCCGTGGCTGACGAGAAGAACTCATCGAAGAATCTGGTCCGAGCACCCATGAAGCCCGAGAACGGCATGTCCCCGAGTAACGACGGGTCGGCCAACAGCCCGGTGAAATGTGGTTCACCCGCCGCTTCGACGAACAACCGCGCGTAGTCGTCCTGAATCAACGCGTCGGGGCGGACTGTCTCCAACGCCCGAAATGTCGCCACTCCCAACGCGGTCAGGCCCACGCTACTGACGATGTCCCAACTGTCTCCATCGGTTCGCATCGCTGAAGTACCCTCCCGATCTCGTCGCAATTCGGAGCCGACTACCGAGCAGAGCAGATCGGCGACGAGGCCGGAGAAGTTCGGTAAGGCCTCACCGAAATCCGGGCCCAGCGTGATCGACCGAACCCGCGCAATTCTACGCTCGGGCCATCGCAATCAGCCGGAGCCGATTCGTCGACCTCGCACCCGCTCGGTCGCGTTCCCGGCCACCGCCGAGGTGACCAGGCCGAGTGGCACGGGACCGAACATGTGGTGTACAACATAGTCGGCCACGATGTGAACCAGATCACAACCGTGACCGCGAGGCACACATATCGGTATCCGACGAAAGCAGGACACATGGCGACACCCTCGATTGCCCCGACGACTCCCACCGGACGGCAGACGCCCCGGCGCAGCGGCACCATGAGCACCGCGGAGATCAAGTCGAGGATCGAGGCCATGTTCGCCGACGACCGCAGGCCCACCCGCCCCGCAGTCACGAACTGACGAAGCTCGCCCCCGCCGACGAGGGGATCGGATGAGCACAGCATGACCTGTCCGTCCGATCCCCCGCCGCGCGTCGCACAACTTCTTGGCGAACTCGGCATCGGAGGATGCGAATACGCGCTTCCACTCGAAAACGTGCAGCACTGGCAGCCATAGAACAACCGGCCGACCAGTTGTCACGCACTACGGAGACGTCGGGGGGCCCGCACCTCGGAAGACGACCGGCAGGCTACGGGGGCGCGGTGCCAGTGCCGGTACGTCGAGGGTCCGCACTGAGCCCATACCACGACGCGATACGCATCGCCGGCGCATTCGAATTACCTGCCCGCGACGAGCGGGTTCCCGAGCGGCGGATCCGACGCCTCGTGGACCAGGTGCACCCCTACTTGGCAGGATGGGCCCCCGACACGAATGTCGACATTCGTTCCGGCAGAGCCGGATTACGACCCGCCACACCCGACAGCTTGCCGTTCATCGGCCCGGTTCCCGGTCACCGCGGCCTCTACATCTCCGCCGGCCACGGCATGTTGGGTGTCACCCTGGCACCTGCCACAGCTGAAGGGATCGCCGACATGGTCACCAGCCGTCGCATCCCGGAATCGATGCTTCCGTTCCAGTTCGCAGGACGCATCTGATGACAGAATCAGGTGCACCACGGTTCGTTGCGGACGCTGATCCCGCCCGGGACGCACGGATGACCGTAGGGATCGAGAGGGAGGGCATATTCGAATGCGACGCGTCGTGCGGGCCTTCTGGGGGCCGCGGCCGGAGCCGGTCGAAACGCTGGCAGGACGGTGGCGGCAGACGTTGGAGCACGTCACGGAACTGCTGCCGGCGGCTGCGCCACCGGTGCGAGGCGAGTGGCGGCAGGTTCACGCGTCGGGACCGGACACCGCCTGTGCGCCGGACGACCTGACAGCGGTACTCCTGGACGCGCAGGGCGCTGAGGCGTGGTCGGATCTGACGGGGACCGGATTGCGACTGATACACACCGGTGCGGACGGGTGGGCGGTCGAACTGTCCGGCGTTGCGGGTGGTGCCCCACAGTTTCTCCTTCAGTCACTGGTGATGACGGTCGACGCGCCCGACGGCGCCATCGTCCCCGAATCCGAACTGCTCGCAATGCTTGCGTCGGTGTGGGAACCGGACTTCGGTGACGTCAGCGACGACGACATTCTCGATGCGCTCGAAGACGGCGCCGGGTTCACCGTCGGCGATCCTGTCGTCGGCCGGTTCGGCTATCTGTCCGCGGCCCGCGCAGTCCTGGTACCCGACGGCCCGGGGGCGGTCCGTCAGGACACGCTGGACGGCGGCGTGCTGCTGCACATTGCAGCACCGGGCGACATCGACACGATTGTCCGCGTGTACGGCCGGTTACGGGACGCCGGCGCACTCGCGCCACTGCGACGTCCGCTCGACCGGCCGACACTGTGAGGTCCTGTGCCGCGAGCGCTGTGCACGACGCGCCCGGTTACGCAACTACAGGCCTCCGCCCCCGGTTCGAACGAGACCCAAAAGATTCTTCGGGCGGCGTGTCGAGAAATCCTGACTGGCTCCGTCTCCACAGTGAACGCGACCAGAATGGGCCGCACCACCACCGAGGAGAAACACAATGGGTAAGTATCTTCTGCTCAAGCACTACCGCGGCGCCCCGGCTGCGGTCAACGATGTGCCGATGGACCAGTGGACGCCGGAGGAGATCTCGGCCCACATCCAGTACATGCAAGACTTCGCAGACCAACTCGAAGGCACGGGCGAGTTCGTCGACGGTCAAGCGCTCGCCCCCGACGGAATGTTCGTCCGCTACGACGGCGAGGGGCGGCCACCGGTCACCGACGGCCCCTTCGCCGAGACCAAGGACCTCATCGCCGGCTGGATGATGATCGACGTCGACAGCTACGAACGCGCCATCGAGCTGGCAGGAGAGCTCTCCGCTGCTCCGGGGGCGGGAGGGAAGCCGATCCATGAGTGGCTCGAAGTGCGCCCTTTCCCCGCCGAGCCGCCCACGATCACCGACTGACCCCCTCCTCCGCCAGTACCCCGAAGGTGCTCGCACAACCTCGGCCGCCGCGGACTCCGCCCCGCGGCGGCCGAGGTTGGGCGAGACGGAACCGCACACCCTCGCAGCTCGGCGCGTGAGGTGTTCTTCTCTTCGTCGAGCCTCTTGGAGGCAG